>NZ_CAXUEK010000001.1:0-43256 GCF_964250165.1 uncultured Sphingomonas sp.
GACAGGCCGTAGCGCGCGATCACCTCCCGCAGCGGGGGAAGTGGCCGCAGCGGCGGCAGCGCCGGGGTCATCGTCCTTCGGCGCGCCGGTCCGCCATCGCCGCCGCCATCCGGATCGCGGCAATCGTCGCCCCCGGCTCGGCCCGGTCCTGCCCGGCGATCGTGAAGGCCGTGCCGTGATCGGGCGACGTCCGCACGATCGGCAGCCCCAGCGTGACGTTGACGCCCTCGTCGAAGCTGAGCGTCTTCAGCGGGATCAGCGCCTGATCGTGATAGGGGCAGAGCACCGCATCGTAGCCGACCCGCGCGCGCGGGTGGAACAGCGTGTCCGCCGCGAACGGCCCGCGCGCGTCGATGCCGTCGGCGCGCAGCTGCGCCAGTGCGGGCGCCATCACCTCAATCTCCTCCCGCCCCAGCGCGCCGTCCTCGCCGGCGTGCGGATTGAGCCCGGCAAAGGCGAGCCGCGGCGCCGCCACGCCGAAATCGCGGACCAGCGCGCGCGCGGTGACCCGGGCCTTGGCGAGAATCAGCTCGGCCGTCAGCAGCCCCGACACGGCGGCGAGCGGCACATGCACCGTCAGCGGCACGACCCGCAGGTCCGGCCCGGCCAGCATCATCACCGCGCGCGCGGGCGGCACGCCGCAGCTCTCGGCCACGAACTCGGTCTGCCCCGGATGGTTGAAGCCGGCGGCATAGAGCTGCGCCTTCGAGACCGGTCCCGTCACCAGCGCCCGCGCCGCGCCCGAGCGCACCAGGCCGACCGCCGCCTCCAGCGCCTGCAGTGCGCAGCGTGCGCCGTCCCGGCCGGGCTCACCGGGCGTGATCTGTCCGGCACCGTCGATCGGCATGATCGGCATTGCGCGGGCGAAGGTGGCCACCGCCTCGTCGATGCCGCGCACCCGAGCGACGGGGCCGGTCCAGACCGCCTCGACCGCGTGCGGATCGCCCAGCACCACGAACGGCGGCAGACCATGCGCGTCGCGCATCATCCAAGCCTTGGCGATCACCTCCGGCCCGATGCCGGCCGGATCGCCCATCGAGATGGCGAGAGGCGTCACCCGGCGCGCCTGCTCAGCGATACTCGATCACCGCATCGCGGCGCAGGTCGCGCAGCTTCTGCTGCGCGCGCAGATTGACGCGGGTCTGCTCGAGCTGATCCTGCACCTGGTCGGCGCGCGGGAGCTGCGCCGCCTGCGTGTCGTCGCGCCCGCACAGCACCAGCGCGCGCACGCCCTCCTGCGGGTTGCCGAACGGCGGGGTCGCCTCGCCGATCTGCATCTTTAGCACGATCTCCTGCAACTGCGCCGGCAATTGACGCACGAGCACGGCGTCATTGTCCACCACTTCCGCGCCGAGCGCGCCGGCGCTCTTTTCGACCGTGCCGCAGCCGTGGATCGCTCTCAGCCCGGTGGCAAAGGCGCTGGCGCGGGCGGTGGCGTCGGCCTGCGTCGTGTTGGGCGGGAACTTGATCGTCAGCTGCTTCAGGCTGAGCTTGGCGTTGCGCGGATCGGCGGTGAGCACCTGGCGCTTGTCGGTGAGGTAGAGGATCGAGAAGCCGCCCGAGTTCTCGATCGGCCCGGCGACCTGGCCGACCTGCATTCCCTGCGCTGCCTGGGCGAGCTCGTCGGGCAGGGTGTTCGCCCGTACCCAGCCGAGATCGCCGCCGGTGCCCTTGGTGGATGCCTCGCTATACTGGCGCGCGAAATCGCCGAACGGCCGCTGCCCCTTCTGAATCTCGGCCAGCATCGCGCGCGCATTGGCGAAGACCTGCTGCTCGTTGCTGGCGTCCGCGCGCAGGAAAATCTCCTGGATGTTGAACTCCTGCGTGCCCTGCGCCGCCTTGAGCCGATCAAGGATGCCCTTCACCTCGGCGTCGCCGACGTTGGTGGTCGGCTCGATCTTGCGGCGGAGATAGCGCTGCCAGGCCAGCTCCGCCTCGATCTCGCGCTTCAGGGTGCGGTCGGACGCGCCGACCTTGCGCAGGAAGTCGGGCAACTGCGCCGCCGTGGTGTGGAAACTGCTCTGCGCCGTGCGCGCGACCGCCTGGTTGATCTCGGCCTCCGTGACGGTGATGTCGGAGGCCTTCGCTTCCTGGATCTGCAACGTCTCGTCGATCAGCTGCCGCAGGATCTGCAGGCGCAGGCGGTCGCGCTCGTCGCCGGTGACCTTCGCCACGGGCACGTTGTTGTAGAAGGCGATCAGCGCGAGCCGCTGGTCGACGTCCGTGCCGGTGACGACCGTGTCGTTGACGATCGCGGTCGGCTTGCGCACATTGGGGTCGAGCTTGCCGAAGATCTGCAGATTCGCCGGGATGTCGAGCGAGGATTCCGGCACGCTCTGGTCCTGCACCGCCTGCGCCTGCGCCGCCGTCGTGGTGGCCAACGCCGCCAGCGCCAGCGCGCGGCCGGCTCGCCGTCCAAAGCTCTTCATCACCCGCTACCACTCCCGCACGCCCCGCGCGCGCTCTACATCAGGGTCCGCGCTCTGTCGGGAGCACCCTGAACCGGCGCTTAGCGGCCGAGGCTGGTGAAGGCCAGCGTCAACAGGAAGCTGTTGCCGCGCTTGGCGTCGCCGGTGTCCTGGTAATCGCGCCGCCACGTCAGCCCCAGCCGGATGCAATCGTCCTCATATTGCACGCCGAGGCGATGGCGAATGGGATCGAAGCCGTCGGCGAGCGAGAGCGGGTCTTCCTCGCGATCGGTGAGATCGATCACGGTCGAGCCGAACACCGACCAGAAGCGCCGGATCTGCACGCGCCCGGCCAGCCTGACCTCCTCGCGATCCTGCAGGTCCTCGATCGCGGGGAAGATGTTGCGGTCCAGCCGCAGGTAGCCGACCAGCGCGTAAGTGCTGCGCGATCCCACCGTCGCGTCCACCTCGTTGCGGCGAAAGGCAAGGGTGTCCTTGTCGAGCCGGTAGCGATGGACGATCGAGACCAGGTCGCGGAAGCGAAACTCGGTGCGCCCGGTGATGTCCGAAAAGCGGCCGGACAGGCCGGTGCCGTCGGGCAGGATGGTCGGGCGGTCGTCCAGACGGTAGCTCTGGCCGGCGATGGCGTCGATGCGGATGCCCGGCAGGTCGAGCGCCCATTCCGCACCATAGGTGACGCGCGTCGAATCCTCCCAGCGGTCGTAGCCGGGAAAGCGGTTGAGCGCGAACAGGTTGCTGTCGTCCAGATCGACGGCGCGGCTGTCCTCGTTGGGCAGCGACAGGTTGGCGATCCGCGGCGAGGCGACCACCTGCAGCCGCGGCGTGAAGCGCTGCGTGCCTGCGCCCAACGGCCCGATCAGCGGCCAGCGCACGTCCACCGCCAGCGCGCCGATCGCGCGGGTGTGGAAACCCTCCAGCCCGCGATAGCTGGCGACCGTCGTGTCCAGCACGTCATGCGTATTGTAGAGGTCGCCGCGCGCGAAGGCGGTGAGCGTGATCTCCTGACCCGCCGCGGTCAGCCGCCGCAGGTCCCAGCGCACGCTGGCGAAGGCGCGCTGCGTGTCCTGCCCGTCGGTGCGGCTGAGCGCGAGCGAGTTGAGCTGCAATTCCAGCCGGCCCCCGATCAGCCCGGGCGTGACGAGCCGGCGATAGTCGATCTCCGGCAGCGCGATCGGCTGCATGCCCTGGGGGTCGGCGACCCGCAGCGTCTGCACCGCCCAGCCGTCGATCGAGAAATAGCTGTCGGCGTCGATATGCTCCAGGCTCGCGGTCGAGCGCAGGCGATCGTCGAACGAGATATCGTAACGGCGCAGGAAGGTGCGGTCCGTCGTGAGGCGCAGCGAGCCGCTGGCGGTCCATTCCGGCGTCAGCTGGTAGCGGGCGACGCCGTCCAGATAGCCGCGGAACGCCTGCTCGGTATCGCTCGGCGTGATGGTGTTCAGGTCGTCGCTGCGCCGGCTGGCGGTGGCATAGCCGGTGATCCGGAACGCGCCCGACGTCCCGAGCGCGTCATATTGCGCCTGCATCATCGGCAGCACGGCGGTGAACAGATGCGGGGTCAGCGTCAGCCCGCGATTGGGGCCGAGCGACAGGTAATAGGCAGGCGCGACCTCCAGCCCGTTGGTGCGGCTGAGGCGGATGATCGGCGTCAGCAGGCCGCTGTCGCTATGGCCGCCGACCGGCACGCTGAGCTTCGGGAGCGGCACCGCCGGCAGGCCGAACAGGTGGAAATGGCCGCTGACGAAGTAGATGCGCTCGCGCTCGGGACGGTAGGTGACGCGCAGCGCCGTGATCTGCCAGCTCGGCTGCTTGGGACAGCCGGCGCTGTCGGCCACTGCACACGGCGTGTAGGCGGCATGATCGAGGTTTAGCGTCCCGTCCTCTTCGCGCCGCCCGCGCGCCGCGGCGAAGCGGCCGCCGCGATCGAGCACGACCAGCATGTTGTCGACGACGCCGTCCTTCAGGCTGTCGGTCAACGCGATGGAGTCGCCATAGGCGATGTCGCCCTGAGGGTTGGCGACCGCGACGTCGCCGGTCGCCACCACCTTGCCCGTCTTGCGGTTCCAGACGACCTTGTCGGCGCGCAATCGCTGGCCTTCGCGCGTCATCCGCACCTCGCCGGTCGCGGTCACCACGTCGGCGTCGCTGTCGTAATCGAGCGCGTCGGCGGAGAACTGCACCTGTTTCGGGTCGGCGGGCGGCGGCGCATCGGTCGCAGACACCGGCGGCGCCGCGACGGGATGCGCCTGCAGGTCCTGCGCGCATGCGGGCGACGCGAGCGCCGCCACCGTGGTCAGGAGGCAGCTCGCCGACAGGCAGGAACGCAACATGGAAAGCGGGCGACCCTTTCGGCGGCGAGGCGGCGCCGGCCTATCGCAGCCGCCCCCCGGCCGCAACACGCGCGCCTTGCCAGCGCGGCGACGGGGAGTAGAGGACGCCGATTGCCATTCTTCGGGACGTTTCCGCACATGCAGATCACCTTCGCGCCCGCCGCCGACGCTGCGGCCGTCCTCGCCCTGCCGGTCGAGAAGGGCGGTCTCGTGCAGGTCGGGTGGGAGACGGCGCCCGGCGCGCGCCCGCTGGCGGAGGCGGCGGCCGCAGCGCACCGGTTCGACGGCGAGGCCGGTGCGATCGTCGAGCTGTTCGTGCCGACCGACGGCTCGCCGCGGCGCATCCTGCTGCTCGGCGTCGGTGACGGTGGCGAGGCGGATTGGGGCAAGGCGGGCGGCGCACTCACCGCCCGGCTGCTGACCAGCGCCACCGCGGCCGCCGTCGACCTCGCCGGCGCGTCGGCGACGCCGGCCGCCGTGGCGCGCTTCGCCGCCGCCGCCGCGCAGCGCAGCTGGCGCCACGATGCCTACCGCACCAAGCTGCCCGAGAGCGCCAAGCCGACGCTGGCGACGATCGCGCTGGTCCACGCGCCGGAGGGCGCCGAGCAGGCATGGAGCGGGCAGTCCGCCGTGACCGACGGCATGGCGCTGACCCGCCAGCTCGTCACCGAGCCGCCCAACCTGCTCTATCCGGAAACCTTCGTCGAGCAGGTGACGACATCGGTCGAGGGGCTCGGCCTCGAAATCACGGTGCTGGACGAGCCCGCGATGCACGCGCTCGGCATGGGCGCGCTGCTCGGCGTCAGTCAGGGTTCCGCGCGCGACGCCCGGCTCCTCGCGCTGAAGTGGAACGGGGCGGGGGAGGGCGATCCCGCGCTGGCACTGGTCGGCAAGGGCGTGACGTTCGACACCGGCGGCATCTCGATCAAGCCGGCCGCCGGCATGGAGGACATGAAGTGGGACATGGGCGGCGCGGGCGCGGTCGCCGGCGCGATGAAGGCGCTCGCCGCGCGCAAGGCCAGGGCGAACGTGATCGGCGTGATGGGGCTGGTCGAGAACATGCCCGACGGCAACGCCATCCGGCCGGCGGACGTGCTGACGTCGATGTCCGGCCAGACCATCGAGGTGCTCAACACCGACGCGGAAGGGCGGCTGGTGCTGTGCGACTGCATCACTTGGGTCCAGCGCACGCATCGGGTGAAGGCGATCGTCGACCTGGCGACGCTGACCGGGGCGATGATCGTCAGCCTCGGCAACGAATATGGCGGCCTGTTCTCGAACGACGACGCGCTGGCGGAGCAGCTGCTCGCCGTGGGGCTGGCGACCGACGACAAGCTGTGGCGCTTCCCGCTGTCGGCCACCTACGACAAGCTGCTGGAGAGCCCGATCGCCGACATGAAGAATATCGGCCCGCGCGGCGCCGGCTCGATCACCGCGGCGCAGTTCCTCCAGCGCTTCGTCGACGACGGCGTGACATGGGCGCATCTCGACATCGCCGGCATGGTCTGGTCGGACAAGCCGGGCACGCACCACGACAAGGGCGCGACCGGCTATGGCGTCCGCCTGCTCGACCGGTTCGTGCGGGACAATTTCGAGGGGTGAAACTCTCCCCTCCCGCTTGCGGGAGGGGTCGGGGGAGGGCGTGTCGGGAGCAGGTTTGCAAGCCCTCCCCCAGTCACGCAAGCGGGAGGGAGTTGCGATGCAGGTCGACTTCTACCACCTTACCGTGCGCCCGCTGGAGCAGGTGCTGCCCCGCATCTGCGAGCTAGTCCTCGCTAGCGGCGGCCGCCTGCTGATCGTCGCCGCCGACGACGATCAGCGCGCCGGTCTTGACCGCCTGCTCTGGAGCTACGCGCCCGACAGCTTCCTTCCCCACGCGCTGCTCGGCGCGGGCGAGGACGCCGACCAGCCGATCCTGCTCGCGCCCGACGTGAACGCCGCCAACCGCGCCCGCCACATCGCGCTCGCCGACGGCGAGTGGCGCGACGCGGCGCTCGACTTCGACCGCGCCTTCCACTTCTTCGACGAGGCGTGCATCCGCCCCGCCCGTGCCGCCTGGAAGGCGCTCGGCGACCGCGACGGCGTGGAGCGCCGCTACTGGAAGCAGAATGACGCGGGACGGTGGGAGCAGGCGGCGTAGTTGCAATGCGGGAAGGGCCCGACTACGGCCGCCGCCACTTTCCCCATCATCAAGAACAGGAGCCGCGTGACCGCCATGGCCGCGAACCGGACGTTTTCGATCATCAAGCCCGACGCCACGCGCCGCAACCTGACCGGCGCGGTCACCAAGATGCTGGAGGAAGCGGGGCTGCGCGTCGTCGCGTCCAAGCGCCTGCAGCTGACCACCGAGCAGGCCGAGGGGTTCTACGCGGTTCACCAGGAGCGGCCCTTCTTCGCCGATCTGGTGAGCTTCATGACCTCCGGTCCCGTCGTGGTGCAGGTGCTGGAGGGCGAGGACGCCGTGCAGCGCAACCGCGACGTGATGGGTGCGACCAACCCGGCCAACGCCGCGCCCGGCACGATCCGCAAGGAGCTGGCGGAATCGATCGAGGCGAACACCGTCCACGGTTCCGACAGCGACGAAAACGCGGCGATCGAGATCGCGTATTTCTTCCGGCCGGAAGAGATCGTCGGCTGATGGACTGGCGGCTGCGGCGAGCCTCGCCCGGGGACGCCGCGGCCGTGTCGCTGGTTGCCTCGGCGGCGTTCCTCGAAGCGTTCGCCGGCATCCTGCCCGGCGCCGACATCATCGCGCATTGCTCGGCGAACAACGCGCCCGCCAACTTCGCCGCCTGGGCTGCCGATGGCGAGAGCATGGTGACGCTCGCCGAGCATCCGGACGGCGGCGCGCCGGTTGGGTATTCGCTGCTCACCGCCCCGGACTTCCCGATGCCGACCGGCCCTGAGGATATCGAGCTCAAGCGCATCTACACGCTGGCGGGGACGCATGGGACGGGGCTCGGCCCGGCGCTGATGGCGCGGTCGCTGGCCGACGCGCGCGCGCTCGGCCGCACGCGCATGCTGCTCGGCGTCCATCCCGGCAACCTCCGCGCTCGCCGCTTCTACGAGCGGGAGGGCTTCCGCGTGATCGGCGAGCGCATGTTCCAGGTCGGCAGCCTGGTGATGCACGACCCGGTCTACGCGCTCGACCTGTAACTAGGGCTTCTCGCGCGCCCAGGCTGCGTCGAGCGCGGCCTGATCCCCACCGTGCCGACGCAGGCGCAGGCCCGTCAGCCTCAGCGCGCGCCCGCGCAGCAGCCGCGCCTCCGTGCGCCACACGACATCGTAGAGGCCGCGCGCGGTGCGGGTCGTGTCGCCTTCGACATAGCTGGCGGTGACGAGCACCGGCAGCCGGCCGGTGCGGGCGTCCGCCCCGTGATCGGTCAGCTTCAGGAGCGTCCCGGCAAAGGGCGAGGAGTCGATCACGGGATCGCCCGCGGGGTGCTGGGCGGCAACGGCCAGCGCCTTGGGGTAGGCGATCGTCACGTCGCTCAGCGCATGCCTGGGATCGGCCAGCAGCAGCGATCGGCCGCCTCCGGTCACCGTCGCGCTGAGATCGACGCGCGCCTCGGCCTGCGCCCGGCTCGCCGCGGTCGCCGCGCGGTCCGCCGCCGCCTCGCGCCGGTCGGCATAGGTGACGTAGAGCGACAGCGCGGCGATCACCACGCCCGCCACCGCCACCAGCTCCGCCAGGTTGATCCAGCGCCGCCGGGTCGCCTGCTGCTCGCGCGTTTCGCTCATCGCCCGCCCGCCTCCAGCAGCCGCGGCGGCGCGACCAGCTCCCAGCTCGTCGCGATCCGGTCGGCGATGCGATCCCAGTCCGTGTCCGGCCGATCGATCCGCATCCCCACCCAGCCCGACGGGCCGAGATAGGCTGGCTGGTAATAGCAGTCCGGGTCCATCTCGATCAGCATCGCCTGCTCCTCCTGGCCGGAGGTCTTCACCATCACCGCGTGCTCGCCGTCGCCATGGTGATCGTTCCAGACATGGGCGAAGAACCTGCCGCCCTCGATATGGAAGCCCGGCGCGCCGTGACTCGGCCGTTCCGCCGCTTCAGGCAGCTTGAGGGCGATCGCGCGAACGCGGGCGAGGGGATCGCTTATGGGATCGGGCATCGGCTCACGAACTCCGCCAGGACACGCGGATATAGCGCGTGTTCGGCCGCCAGCACACGCGCCGCGAGCGTGTCGGCGTCGTCGCCGGGCAGCACCGGCACCCGCGCCTGTCCCAGCACATCGCCCGCGTCCAGCTCGTCGGTGACGAGGTGGACGGAGCACCCGGCCTCCCGATCGCCCGCCACCAGCGCCCGCCGGTGCGTGTCGAGGCCCCTGTAGAGCGGCAGCAGCGACGGGTGGATGTTGAGGATGCGGCCCTGCCAGGCGGCGACGAAGGCGGGCGAGAGCAGCCGCATGTAGCCCGCCAGCGCGATCACCTCGACGCCTGCGGCACGTAGCGCCGCATCCAGCGCCGCCTCGAACGCGGCCTTGCCGATCCCCCTGGGCGACGACGCGAAGGTCGCCAGGCCGGCCTCGTGCGCCCAGGCGAGGCCGGCGGCGTCGGGCCGGTCGGACGCGACGATCGCGACCTCGTATCCGTCCGCTTGCTCCACCAGCGCCCGCATGTTGGAGCCGCGCCCGGATAGGAGCACGCCGACGCGTCGGGCACCTGCCACCACGCTCACGCACCGGCCGGAGTGAGAGCGGCGACGCACCCGGCCCGGTCGGTCCAGGTATTGGCTCGGTCAGCGCCCGACCAGGCCGCGATCGACCAATAGCGCGCGCCCACCAGCCGGCGGAGCGAGAAGCGATGGCGGTGCGTATCGATCGGGTCGCTCGCCTGCGGATCGCCACGCTGGCCGACCCATTGCCGTTCCCAAACCACCGGCAACCGCGTCCCCGTCGAGGCCAGCAGGACGCCGCGATATTCATCGACTCCGATTGGAACGATCCCGACGGCATCCGGGATGCCCCGCTGCGTCGCGCGCGCCGTCCGCGCGATCGCGCCATCGACGGTCTGGAAGGCCGTCTCGGCACAGCGCCGTCGTGCCGACGCGCGCAGCCGCGCCTTCGATCGGTCGGATGTCCGGCAGCAGCTGTCCGGGAGCGCATAGCGGGTCCAGTCGGTGCCGACCGTCGTCCACTGCGAACGGTTTCGCCGTTCATCGTCCGCCGCGACGAGCAGCGGGATGCCCAGCGCGTCGATGCGACCGATCGCATCGGGCGGCATCGAGGCGACGATCGCCTCCGCCGGCGCGATGTCCCCGGCCAAATTCGCACTGCGCTTGACCACCGCCAGATAGCCACGCTGGCCAGCGATGTAATGCTGGTAGGCGGGATTCGGGGGTGCTCCGTTGCCGCCACCAGCCGCGATCACGCCGCAGAGCGCGGCCAGCGTCACCATCCTAGGCAGCATGGGTCGCCCGCCAGTCCTCGCGCGCCGACCACGTTCCGCGCGCGCCGCCGACCGTGCAGCCGCGCTCGCCCGCGTCGATCCGCCCGATCACGAACACCGTCTCGCCCGCGCCGGTCAGCGCGGCCGTCACCGCGTCCGCGTCTTCCGCCCCGGTCACGACGACCATGCCGATCCCGGCGTTAAAGGTCCGCGCCATCTCCTCCGGCTCGATCGCGCCCTGCGCCTGCAGCCATGCCATCAGCCGCGGCTGTTCCCATGCGTCCGCGTCGATGTTCGCGTGACACCCCGCCGGCAGCACGCGCGGCACATTCTCCAGCAGCCCGCCGCCGGTGATGTGCGCCAACCCCTTCACCCGACCGGCGCGCAGCAGCGGCAGCAGGCTCGCGACATAGATGCGCGTCGGCGCCATCAGCACGTCGATCAGCAGCCGGTCGCGGTCGAACGGCGCCGGCCGGTCGAGCCGCCAGCCCTTGTCCGCCGCCAGCCGCCGCACCAGCGAGAAGCCGTTGGAGTGGACGCCGGATGACGCCAACCCCAGCACCACGTCGCCCGCCGCGATCGTCGCCCCGGTCAGCAGCCGCGTTCGCTCGACCGCGCCGACCGCGAAGCCCGCCAGGTCGTAATCGCCCTCGGCATACATGCCGGGCATCTCCGCGGTCTCGCCGCCGATCAGCGCGCAGCCGGCCTGCCGGCAGCCTTCCGCGATCGAGGCGATCACCCGCTCCGCGATAACGCCGTCGAGCCGTCCGCATGCGAAATAATCGAGGAAGAACAGCGGCTCCGCGCCCTGCACGATCAGGTCGTTGACGCACATCGCGACCAGGTCGACGCCGACGCCAGCATGCCGGTCCCATTCGATCGCCAGCTTCAGCTTGGTGCCGACGCCGTCGTTCGCCGCGACCAGCAGCGGGTCCGCGAACCCCGCCGCCTTGAGGTCGAACAACCCGCCGAACCCGCCCAGGTCCGCGTTCGCCCCCGGCCGGCGCGTCGCGCGGGCGAGCGGCGCGATCGCGCGCACCAGCGCGTTTCCCGCCGCGATCGAGACGCCGGCGCGGGCGTAGCTGTAGGGTTCCTCGGCCATGGCGTCCCGCTACCCGCAAGCCGCTTCCATTTCCACGCCCCCTTCGCCAAAAGCAGCGGCCATGCGCATGCGCCTGCTCATCGCGTTTATCGGGGCCGCCCTGGCCGCCGCCGCGATCGCGCAGATCGAGGGCGGCGATCGCGGCGTCGCGCCGGTCGCGAGCACCGGCGTCTACGAGGTCTCCGGCATTGCCGTCGACGTCGCGGCCAAGACCGCCGACGAGGCGCGCTACGGCGGCTGGCGACTGGCGGAGCGCAAGGCCTGGGGCCAGCTGGCGAAGCGGCTCGGCGGCGACGGCGCGGGGGTCGGCGACGCCATGCTCGACCAGCTCGTCGCCGGCATCGTCGTCGAGAACGAGCAGATCGGGCCGACCCGCTATATCGCCCGGCTCGGCGTTCTCTTCAATCGCGCGCGCGCCGCGGCGCAGCTCGGGGTCACCGACTATGCCGCGCAGTCCGCGCCGATGCTGGTATTGCCGATCGAGGTGACGGGCGGCGTCTCGCGCGTCTTCGAACAGCGCACCGACTGGCAGGCCGCCTGGGCGCGCTTCCGCTCGGGCGACAGCAGCATCGATTATATCCGGCCGGCCGGCACCGGCGCCGATCCGCTGCTGCTCGACCATGGTCAGGCGGGACGGCGCGGGCGCGGCTGGTGGCGCACGCTGCTCGACCAATATGGCGCGTCCGACGTGCTGGTGCCGACCGTCCGGCTCTATCGGCAATGGCCCGGCGGGCCGGTGATCGGCGTCTTCGAGGCGCGGCACGGGCCGGACAACGACCTGATCGACAGCTTCACGCTGCGCGTCGGCAGCACCGACGGCGTGGCGCAGCTGCTCGACGCCGGCGTCACGCGGATGGACGCGACCTACACGCGTGCGCTCGCCGCGGGAGCGCTCACCCGCGATCCGACGCTCAGCCCGCCGCCGCAGCCGCAGCCGCTTTCGACCGACGATGTCGGCGACCTGATCGACGCGACCGACACGCCCGCGGTCGACGCGGGCGGGTTGCAGGGCATCGCCGTCACGCTCCAGTTCGATTCGCCCAGCGCCGCCGCCGTCGCCAATACCGAGGGGCTGGTGCGCGGGCTGCCCGGCGTGCGCTCCGCCGCGACGACCAGCCTGGCGCTCGGCGGCGTGTCGCTGATGCGCGTCGAGCTCGACGGCGACCCGATCGCGTTGCGCACGGCACTGGAATCGCGCGGCTTCCAGGTGTTCGGCCAGGGCCAGACGCTGCGCATCCGCCGCAGCCAGCTGCCCCCGCCCGACCTGCCGCCGGACGGCGGCACGGCGGGATGAGCCAGATCGCGCTGCCGCTCGGCTGGCCGCCCCGGCCGCGCGAGGACGCGTTCATCGTCACACCGTGCAATGCGCGCGCCGCACATCTGCTCGATCACTGGGGCGCGTGGCCGGTCATGACGGCGCTGCTGGTCGGCCCGCGCAAGTCCGGCCGCAGCCTGCTCGCCCGCATTTTCGCAGCGAAGAGCGGCGGCGCGGTGATCGACGATGCCGAGCGCGCGCCCGAAGAACACCTCTTCCACGCCTGGAACCAGGCCCAGGCCGTCCGTCGCCCGCTGCTGCTCGTCGCCGATCTGGCTCCGCCTGCGTGGCCGGTTGCGCTCCCCGACCTGCGCTCCCGCCTCGGCGCGGGCGTGGTCGCCGCGATCGAGCCGCCCGATGACGCGCTGGTCCGCGCGCTGCTGGTCGAGCTGTTCGGGCGCCGTGGCCTGGATGCGCGGCCCGAGCTGATCGACTGGCTTGCGCCGCGGCTGGAGCGCAGTCATCTGGCCGTCATCCGGGCGGTGGACGCGCTGGACCAGGAGGTGCTGGAGACGCGCAAACGCCTTTCCGTTCCGCTCGCCCGCACCACGCTGGCGGCGGCGGGGCTGATCGCCCCCCCTGCGCGTTCGGAGGATGCATGACCCGCCGTTCCTACCTCGCCCGGCTTACCGACCCCGACGACGACGCGTTCGAGAGCGCGGCCGCCGGCGAGCGCTATTTCAACCGCGAGCTGAGCTGGCTCGCCTTCAACCGTCGCGTGCTGGAGGAGGCGTCCAACCCCGCGCATCCGCTGCTGGAGCGGCTGCGCTTCCTGTCGATCTCCGGCTCCAACCTGGACGAGTTCTTCATGGTCCGCGTCGCCGGGCTGAAAGGCCAGCAGCTGCAGGACGTCGATCGCCGCTCCGCCGACGGGCTCACCGTCAGCCAGCAGCTCGCCGCCGTCATCGCCGCCGCCGACGCGCTGATGGCGGACCAGCAGCGGGTGTGGGCGGATCTGCGCGAGCGGCTCGACGAAGCGGGGCTGTTCGTGCTCCGCCGCGACGCGGTCGACAGCGCGACCGCCGGGTGGCTGGAGACCTATTTCCGCGAGCAGGTCTTCCCGACGCTCACGCCCCAGGCGCTCGATCCCGCGCACCCGTTTCCGTTCATCCCCAACAAGGGCCTGTCGCTGATCTTCGATCTGGTGCGCCGGTCGGACGGCGAGCCGATCCGCGAGCTGGTGATGCTGCCGGCCGCGACGCCGCGCTTCGTGCGGCTGCCGGGCGAGCCGGCGCGGTTCGTCTCGGCCGAGGCGGTGGTGAAGCGGTTCGCGCCGGTGCTGTTCCCCGGCTACGACGTGCACGGCTGCGCCACCTTCCGCGTCCTGCGCGACAGCGACATCGAGATCGAGGAGGAGGCGGAGGACCTGGTCCGCTATTTCGCCAACGCCATCAAGCGCCGCCGGCGCGGTCGCGTCATCCGGCTGGAGCTGGAGACCGGCACCGCCGACGCGCTTGCTGCGGCGTTGAAGGAGGAGCTGGGTGGGGCGGCGGCGATCATCACCGAATCGGGCCAGCTGCTCGGGCTGGCGGACCTGGAGAGCCTGGTCGAGGAAGACCGGCCGGACCTGAAGTTCCCGCCCTTCACTCCCCGCTTTCCCGAGCGCATCCGCGAATTCGACGGCGACTGCTTCGCGGCGATCAGCGCCAAGGACATCGTCGTCCACCACCCGTACGAGACATTCGAGGTCGTGCTCGCCTTCCTGAAGCAGGCGGCGGCGGACCCGGATGTGGTCGCCATCAAGCAGACGCTCTACCGCGCGGGCAACCAGCCCGCCGTGATCAACGCGCTGATCGCCGCCGCCGAGGCGGGCAAGTCGGTGACGGCGGTGGTGGAGCTCAAGGCGCGCTTCGACGAAGAGCAGAACCTGCGCTGGGCCTCGGCGCTGGAGCGCGCGGGCGTCCAGGTCGTCTACGGTTTCATCGACTGGAAGACGCACGCGAAGGTCGCGATGGTGGTGCGGCGCGAGGGCGGGCAATTCCGCACCTATTGCCACTTCGGCACGGGCAATTACCACCCGGTGACGGCGCGCATCTACACGGACCTGAGCTTCTTCACTGCCGACCCCGTCGTCGGGCGCGATGCGGCGCAGATGTTCAACTACATCACCGGCTATGTCGAGCCGACCGCGATGATGAAGGTCGCGATCAGCCCGCGCGACCTGCGCCCGCGCCTGACCGCGCTGATCGACGCCGAGATCGCGCACGCCCGCGCCGGCCGCCCGGCCGCGATCTGGTGCAAGCTCAACAGCCTGGTCGATCCCGCCGTCATCGAGAAGCTGTACGAGGCGAGCGGCGCGGGTGTCGAGGTGGAGCTGGTGATCCGCGGTATCTGCTGCCTGCGCCCCGGCATGCCCGGCCTGTCCGAGCGCATCCGGGTGAAGTCGGTGGTCGGGCGCTTCCTGGAGCACAGCCGCATCTGGGCGTTCGGCAACGGTGGCGCCTTGCCGAATGACGCAGCGCTACTGTTCATCTCGTCGGCGGACTGGATGCCGCGCAACTTCGACCGGCGCGTGGAATACATGCTGCCGATCGACAATCCGACCGTCCACGATCAGATCCTCGATCAGGTGATGGTCGCCAACCTGATCGACAACGAGCAGAGCTGGGAACTCGGCCCGGACGGCGAGTACACGCGGGTGACGCCCGGCGAGCGCCCGTTCAACCTCCACCGCTACTTCATGACCAACCCCAGCCTGTCCGGCCGCGGTGCGGCGGTGGAGGGCCATGAGGTGCCGACGCTCTCGCTGAGACGGCGGCGATGAGCCCGACACGTCATGCCGGCCTTGTGCCGGCATCTACCAAGGTGCGAACAATGCGCTTGATGACGGCTCGGCGCGCGTGGGCATGGCGTGGATGCCGGCACAAGGCCGGCATGACGGTATAGCATGGCCTCGCTGCTCTTCCGCAAGTCCGTCGTCGCGCCGCCGTCCGCGGCCGATCAACCGCGCACCGCGATCATCGACATCGGCTCCAATTCCATCCGCCTGGTGGTCTATCAGGGGCCGCCGCGGCTGCCTGCGATCCTGTTCAACGAGAAGGTGATGGCCGGCCTCGGCCGCAGCCTCGCCGCGACCGGTGCAATCGACGCGGCGGCGCTCGCCACCGCGCGCGGTGCGCTCGCCCGCTTCGCCGCGGTGGCGCGCGCGATGGCCGCGACGACGGTGCGCACCGTCGCCACCGCCGCCGTGCGCGACGCCGCGAACGGCGCGACGCTGCTCGCCGACGCGCACGCGCTCGGCCTCTCGGTCGAGCTGCTGACCGGTGAGCAGGAGGCGGTGGCCGCGGGCGAGGGCGTGCTCTCCGCCTTTCCCGACGCGGACGGGGTGGTCGGCGATCTCGGCGGCGGCAGCCTCGAGCTGGTCCGCGTGGTCGCGGGAACGGTCACCGACCGCGCGTCCTTTCCGTTCGGCGTCCTGCGCATCCCCGCGCTCCGGGCCAAGGGCGGCAAGCCCTTCGAGCGCCACGTCGCCGGGCGGCTGGAGGCGGCGGGCTGGACCGGGCGGGGCAGGGGATTGCCCTTCTATCTCGTCGGTGGATCGTGGCGCGCGCTGGCGCGGCTCGACATGGACCTGTCGGATTATCCGCTGCCGATCATCCATGGCTATGTGCTCAGCACCGATGCGGTCCTGCGCCTGACGCGCGCGGTACCGCAGATGGGCAAGCAGCGGCTGCGCGCCGTGCCCGGGCTTGCCGCCGCCCGCGCCGCGACGCTGGGCCCTGCGACGGCGCTGCTCGCCGTGCTGCTCCGCCAGCTCGACAGCAGTGGTGCGACCGCCTCCGCCTTCGGCCTGCGCGAGGGTCTGCTACATGCCAAACTTGACCGTGAGACGCGCGCGCAGGACCCGCTGATCGTCGCGGCCCGCGAGGAAGGTCGGGTACTCGGTCGCTTCCCTGAACATGGGGACCTGCTCCATCGCTGGATCGCGCCGCTCTTCGCCGACGAGCCGCCGGCGACGGCGCGTCTGCGTCATGCGGCATGCCTGCTCGCTGATGTCGGCTGGCGTGCCAATCCGGAGTTCCGCGCCGAGCGCGGGCTGGAGGTCGCGCTGCACGGAAATTGGGTGGCGATCGACGCCGCCGGGCGCGGGCAGCTGGGGCAAGCGCTCTTCGTGGCGCTGGGCGGGCAGGGCTCGCCCGACCCGTTGCCGCGACTTGCCACACCTGCGGCGCTGCGTGTCGCCGCCGCCTGGGGCTCCGCCATCCGCCTCGGCCAGCGCCTGTCAGGGGGCCTGGCGGCGCCGCTGGAGGGCTCGCGACTCGCGCTGGCGGCCGGCGCCCTGGTCCTGTCGCTGGACGACGCCGCGCTCTATGGGGAGACGGTGCAGAAGCGCCACGAGGCGCTGGCGCAGGCGCTGGGGCTCAGGCCGGCGCTCGACGTGTCGCCCCGCTGACGGTCAGCCGCAGCTCACGTCCGTGATCGTCCGCTGGTGGTCGACCCGGATCGTCAGCCGGTCCTCGCGGAAGTCGTCCGTCATCAGCTGTCCCGGCCAGGCGACGCGGATGGTCCGCGCGCCCGACAGTTTCTTGGCACGCGTCGGCACATGCCGGCGATACCGCTCGCCGACCAACGCCTCGGCGGGCGTCGCGTCGCACGGGGCCACCTCGTCCTGCGCCGGTGCCTGGGCCAGCATCAACAGCGCCACCAGCATCAGACCGCCTCCTCCGCCTCGTCACCCTGGCGCGTCATCGTCAGCTTGCCGTTCCTGACGGCAAACGCCAGCCGGCCCTCCACCAGGTCCAGCGCGTCGTGCCCGAACTGGTCGTAGCGCCAGCCCTGCAGCATGGGCAGGCCGTCCCGCATCCCGGCCGCCAGCGCCTCCAGCTCTTCGGACCGCGCCAGCAGGCGGGACGCGACGTCGACGTCGCGCGCCCTGATCTTGAGCAGCAGCTTGAGCAGGTCCGCCACCAGTGCGCCGTCGCGCCCCAACCCCGGCTTGCGATCCTCGCGCGGTGGCAGCTCGTCGTCCGCCAGCGGCTCCGCGCCGGTGATCGCGGCCATCAGCCGCGCGCCGATGTCGTTGCCCGCCCAGGTGGCGGACAGCCCGCGCACCTTGGCGAGATCGGCCTGGCGGCGCGGCGGGTGGCTGGCGAGATCGGCCAGCGTCTCGTCCTTGGCGATGCGCCCGCGCGGCAGGTTCTTGCCCTGCGCCTCCAGCTCGCGCCATTTCGCGATTGCCTTCAGCCGGCCCAGCACGTCCGGCTTGCGGCTGGGCACGCGCACGCGTTTCCAGGCGAGGTCGGGCTCGTTGGCGTAGTTGGCCGGATCAGCGAGGCGCTCCATCTCCTGGTCCAGCCAGGCACCGCGCCCGGTCTTGCGCAAGCGCTCCAGCATCTTCGGGAAGATGCGCGCGAGATGCGTGACGTCGCCGATGGCATAGTCGATCTGGCGTTCGTCGAGCGGCCGCCTGGCCCAGTCGGTGAAGCGCGCGCCCTTGTCGATCTGGATGCCGAGCCAGCTGTCGACCAGGTTTGAATAGCCGATCTGCTCGCCCTGGCCGAGCGCCATCGCGGCCACCTGCGTATCGAACAGCGGGTGCGGCGTCTTGCCCGTCAGATTGTAGACGATCTCAATGTCCTGCCCGCCGGCGTGGAAGACCTTGAGCACCTCCTCGTCGTCGACCATGAGGTCGAGCAGCGGCCGGAGGTCGAGGCCGGGCGCCAGCGGATCGACCGCCGCCGCCTCCTGCCCGTCCGACACCTGGATCAGGCATAGCTCGGGCCAATAGGTCGATTCGCGCATGAACTCGGTATCGACCGTGACGAAAGGGGCTTGGGCGAGTCGGGCGCACAGGGCGGAGAGCGTGGCCGTATCCGTGATCAGCGGCAGGATGTGCATGGGCCGGCCTTAACGCCGAAAATGCGACGAACAAGCTAACGGTCGATTTACCACGCCGTTCTAGGGCTATAGAGACCCTGATGCAGCCGCGAGGCGTGGTCCCGATACGGGACAGGCCCGATCGGGCTTTTTTTCGGGGCGGGGGGAGACATTTACCTCCGTTTAACGTAGTGGATGTCCCGACATCGAGGAATCGGTGGCAGGGCAGGTGGACTTCCATCGGTCCGTTTAGATTACCCGGGGCGAAGCGGGCTTCCTTCGTCTGCGTATCAGTTCGAATAGGGGACATATCATGAAGCGTTTTGCTCTTGCGGTTCTTGCCGCCGGCACGGCTCTGGCGGCCGCGGCGCCGGCCAGCGCTACCCTTTTTATTGGCGTGTCTGTTAACGGCGGCGCCATCAACCAGGTGGCGACGGATGGCGGCTCTGGGTCGGCTAACTACAACACCACGGCTGGTGGCTTCTTTTACAACGTCAGCGCGACCGGCGTTCCGCTCCTGATCTCGCCGCAGCTGCTGACTCAGTCAGTCAACATCATGTCCACCGGCGGCGTCGCATCGACGATCGACGTCTACATCACGCAGAACGATCTGACCTCGCTGGGCGGCGGGCTGCTGAGCACGTTCACGACCAACACCATCTCTGGCGCCACGGCTCAGCTGCGATCCTATTTCAGCGCGTCGGACATTCTGTTTGGTGGTACCCAGCTGCAGTCGGCGAACTTCACGTCGGGGCCGTCGACCTTTCAGGGCAGCAACCCCTTGACTGCGACTGGTCTGTTCTCGGAAACCGTCCGTTACACTCTGAACTTTTCGGGCGGCACCGGTTCGAACTTCAACGGGACTGCCAACCTCGCCGCTGTTCCCGAGGCGGCGACCTGGGGCATGATGATCCTGGGCTTTGGTGTGATGGGTGGCGTGATGCGCCGCCGGAAGACCACGGTCGCCTTCGCCTAATTCTAAGATCAGTGGACAAGAGGGGCGCCGGCCGCGAGGCCGGCGCCCTTTTTGCGTCAGCTTGCGCGGGCACGGCAGTCGCGTGCAGTGGTTTGCCCCGCTGTTCTCAAAGGCTCACGCCGATTGCGAACACCTTTTCAGCGGCTCTTTGTTGCATGTTCTGGATGACTACGGACGTGAAGTAGACTGCAACGAATTGTTGCAGTGCAAGATCATCGGTCGAGCAGAGGAACCCCTGCGTGCGGCATCGGCTTGCGCCTGGACCGCAGTCGCTTGCCGTTCATGTTTCATCCAAGGCAGCGCGCGCAGCGCGGTTCGTCCGCCACGGTGTCGTCGTCGCAATCCTGTCGGACTGATCGACAGATTTAACAGCGGCCTGTAAAGATTTGCGGCACCGCACAATTTATTCGACGAGCTGCGGAACCCTTTACCTCCTGTTTACTTAAGGAGATGCGGCCAAGTAGGTAGCGGGCGGTCTGCTGCTATTCGGTCGTACACGGGCATGAACGGCAGCTTCCCCATACTTCCTGCCGTTCTCGCTCTGTCTAGGGGACGACCATGACACGTATCGCTTACACTGCGCTGGCTTCTGGCCTGGCGATCGCCGTAGCTGCTCCGGCTGCCGCGGCACCCTTCATCAATATCGACACGGGCAGCGGCTCCTTCGGCAATCCGCAACTCAGCTGCACGACGGCCGCAACGCCCTGCGCCTTTTCGGACACGCTCACCTTCACGACTCCGGTCGGGTTCAACCTCGCTTCGCTGACCATCAGCTCGTCCATCGTCGGCAATGACGCCTCGACGGACGTAAACTTCGGGAGCGTCACCCTGAACGGGATCGCGTTCAATACCATCCTGACCGGGGCGACCGAGTTCCGCAATCTGCTGAACCAGACGCTCGTGGCGGGTGCCACCAACACCCTGGTCGTCAGCGGGCTGACCGGCACGAACGGCTCGTACGGCGGTTCGGTGTCGTTCGGCGCGACGACCCCGGCGGTGCCGGAGGCTGCGACTTGGGCGATGATGATCGGCGGTCTCGGCGCAGTTGGCGTCGTCATCCGCCGGCGCAAGGCGATGATCGCCGTCGCCTGAACGAAACCCATGCAATCGAGGCGCCGGTCGCAAGGCCGGCGCCTTTTGCGTGTCCGGGTGAGGACATCGCCGCTCGCGATAATGAATTACGAGGGCGGAGCGAACCTCAGGCTGACAAGGGACCGCCGGAGACCGTCTTGGTCACCGGCGTCTGTCAGGCTCGGCGGCGCTTGAGCCACGCAGCCGCGGGTTGACAAAGCGCCAGGGGGCGGGGACTGGCCCTCGTCACCTTCCGTCGGCTGTCTCCCAGGATCAATCGGGGCCGCGTGGTCGGGGATATCCGGATTCCGGCCGTTGCTGGAACGATGTACCAGAGTTCGATCCATGCACGCCTATCGCACCCACACTTGCGCCGCGCTCGACGCCGCCGCCGTCGGCACGACCGTGCGCCTGTCCGGCTGGGTGCATCGCAAGCGCGATCACGGCGGCGTGCTGTTCGTCGACCTGCGCGACCATTACGGCATCACCCAGATCGTCGCCGACGCCGACAGCCCGGCACTCGGCGCGCTCGAAGACATCCGGGTCGAGTCGGTCATCACCGTCGACGGCACGGTCAAGGCGAGGGCCGAGGCGACGGTGAACGCGAACCTCGCCACCGGTGCGATCGAGGTCTTCGCGCAGGCGGTCACGATCCAGTCGACGGCGCAGGAGCTGCCGCTGCCGGTCGCCGGCGAGGCGGAGTATCCCGAGGACATCCGCCTACGCTACCGCTTCCTCGATCTGCGCCGCGAGCGCCTCCACGCCAACATCATGCTGCGCGCCGAAGTGATCGCCTCGATCCGCCGGCGCATGATCGCGCAGGGCTTCACCGAGTTTTCGACGCCGATCCTCACCGCCTCGTCCCCCGAGGGCGCGCGCGACTATCTCGTCCCCAGCCGCGTCCACCCGGGCAAGTTCTACGCGCTTCCCCAGGCGCCGCAGATGTTCAAGCAGCTGCTGATGGTCGCGGGCTTCGACCGGTATTTCCAGATCGCTCCGTGCTTCCGCGACGAGGATGCGCGCGCCGACCGTTCGCCGGGCGAGTTCTACCAGCTCGATTTCGAGATGAGCTTCGTCACGCAGGACGACGTGTTCGCCGCGATCGAGCCGGTGCTGCATGGCCTGTTCGAGGAGTTCGCTGACTGGCAGGGCAAGAGCCGCCAGGTCTCGGCGCTGCCGTTCCGCCGCGTCCCCTATCGGGAGTCGATGCTCCGATACGGCAACGACAAGCCCGACCTGCGCAACCCGATCCTCATCGCGGATGTGAGCGACCACTTCCAGGGCTCCGGCTTCGGCCGTTTTGCATCGGTCGTCGCGGGGGGCGACGTGGTCCGCGCCATCCCGGCTCCCGGCACCGCGGAGCGCAGCCGCAGGTTCTTCGACGATATGAACGCCTGGGCGCAGTCGGAAGGGTTCGCCGGTCTGGGTTATGCGACGCGCAAGCGCGGCGAATGGGGCGGCCCGATCGCCAAGAACCATGGCGAGGACAAGATGACGGTGATGGCCGACGCGCTCGGCCTCGGCCCCGACGACGGCCTGTTCTTCGCCGCCGGCCCGGTCGCGCAAGCGACAAGACTCGCCGGCCTCGCCCGCACCCGCGTCGCCGAGCAGCTCGGGCTCATCGACCCCAAGCGCTTCGAGTTTTGCTGGATCGTCGATTTCCCGATGTTCGAATATGACGAGGATAACAGGAAAGTCGATTTCAGCCACAATCCCTTTTCGATGCCGCAGGGCGAGCTGGCGGCGCTGGAGACCAAGGACCCGCTCGACGTGCTCGCCTATCAGTATGACATCGTCTGCAACGGGGTGGAGCTGTCCAGCGGCGCGATCCGGAATCACCGGCCCGAGATCATGTACAAGGCGTTCGAGATCGCCGGATACAGCCGCGAGGACGTCGACCGCGATTTCGCGGGCATGATCAACGCGTTCAAGTTCGGCGCGCCGCCGCACGGCGGCTCGGCGCCGGGGGTGGACCGGATGGTCATGCTGCTCGCCGACGAGCCCAATATCCGCGAGGTCATCACCTTCCCGATGACGCAGAAGGCGGAGGACCTGATGATGGGCGCGCCCGGTTTCGTCTCGCCCAAGCAGCTGCGCGAGCTCAACCTGCGCTCGACGGCCGAGGCGAAGAAGGATCCCGACAAGGCCGTTGCGCCCGGCGCGGGTTGAGTTTCATGGTCGCCAGACTGCCTGCGCGGTCAGGAGAGCGACGCCACGCGCCCGCACCGCTGTGCGATGTCGGCGCGCGACAGCGCGCGGGAGAGCCACAGGCTGCTCGCTGCGCTGACGGTCGCCGGCTCGCGCGCCCGACAGGCGCGGGCGAGCGCAGCCTTCGCTTCGTCGCCGCGCCCCGCCAGCGCGGCGATCTGGGCGACACGGAACCACCCGGCGTACTCTTGGTCAGCATCGCGAAGCATCGCCGCTTCCATCGCCGCGCGGGACGGGGCCGCGCGCCACCGGGCGATCTGCGCCAGCCCGGCGGCATCGCCGCGCAGCCGCGCCACGGTCGCCGATTCCCGCAGGAACTCGTCCGCGCGGTCTTCGAATAGGGCGATTTCCGCGAGCGAGCGATGCGGGCTGACCGCGTCGGGCTGTTCACGCGTCAGGCCGTGCAACGCCGCCAGTCCCTCAGCCCGCCGTCCGGCGACGTACAGGATCAAGCCCCGGTCCGCGAGCACGGCGGTCGCGGTCGGATCGAGGTCGCGCGCGATGCCGATCTCGCGCACCGCCGCCGGCGCCTCGCCATTGGCGAGCAGCGCGGTCGCATACCAGTGATGGGTGAGCGCGTCCTCCGGCCTGAGCGCGATCGAGCGCGCGAACTCGCGGCGCGCCTCGGTGCGGTCCTGCCGCCACCAGAAGGCGATGAACGCGAGCGCGCGGTGCGCCTCGGCCGACTGGGGCGACAAGGCGACCGCCGCCCGCGCCGCCGCCTCGGCGCGGGGATAGGCGTCCGCGTCCAGCATCGAGCCATATTCGCGCAGCAGCAGGAAGCTGTTCGCCAGACCGACATAGGCGGTGGGCACGCGCGGATCGTGGCCGATCGCGTCGCTATATTCGCGGACGGCGCGCGTGAGGCTCTCGCGGGTGCGCAGGTTCCAGTCGTAACTGGCCTGAAGAAACAGGGCCTTTCCGGCCGGATCGGTGAACACCGGCTCGGCCGGGCCGCTGGCGGCAGGGCGCGGCAGCGTCAGCGCGCCGAGCGCGATCAGCAGCGCGCCGCCGACGACCAGCCCCGAAGCGATCCAGCGGCTGTGCCACAGCCGAGGCGGTGACAGCCGCGCGAGCGGCGGGATCGCCGGGATGATCGCGACCGGCGCGGCAGGGGTCGCCGCCGCGCGCGCGCGGTCGGCGGCGAGCCAGGCGTCGATCTCGTCGGGCAGCGCATAGACCGTTCCGCGCCCCGGCCCCGGCGCGCGGTGGACTGGCAGCCCGCGCGCCGCCGCCCAGCGCATCGCGGTGCGCTCCTCGCGCCGCAGATAGGCGGCGATCGCCTTCCAGCCGTTCAGCATCAGCTACGCCTTCGACCCGCTTGAGGACGCACGTGCCGGGCTGGCGTGGCCATCGCCGCCGACCTGGTCCATTTCTACGGCAGCATCCAACTCCTCGCCGGATCGTCAATCCCCGATCGACCATCGGCCCGGGTCTGTCCCGTTCTGGAACCGACATGGGGATGTCGGATCGGTGTCGGGACTTGTCAGATGACGAGCCGGTAAACCCGCCGTTAAGCCCAAATCACTCCAGCGATGAGGGATCAACCAGTGAAAGCAACTTCATATTGGCTCGGAGCGGCGCTTACGCTCGCGACGGGCCTTGGCGCGGCTCAAGCCCAGGCTCAGACGATCAGCAACGGCGGCTTTGAGGGTGGGCCGGGACGATTTGACAATCAATCCGTCGGGGTGGGCAGCACGGCCATTCCCGGTTGGACGATCGTCAACGGGAGCAACAGCACGACCGGTGGCGGCAAGGAGATCGCCTGGCTGGGCGATGGCGCCTATGGTTTCAACACACCTTTCGGCACCGACTATCTTGACTTGACAGGCTATAGCGGCAGCACCGGCGACAGCGGGGTGTCGCAGACGATCGCCACAGTCGTGGGCGGAGCCTACACGCTGAGCTTCTATCTGGGCGGCATGCAGGGCTATGGCCCGATCTCGGCGAACGTCTATGCCGGATCGCAATTCGCAACGATCAGCGATCCGATCACCAACGGGATCGCGGCCGGGTCCACGCTGTGGACCCAGCAGACCTTCAGCTTCGTCGCGACGTCGATCAATACGACCGTGTCGATCATCGGCAACAACTCCGGGCAGGATTTCATCGGGCTGGACAATGTGTCGATCTCCGGCGAGGTCGTCTCGCCTGGCGCCGTTCCCGAGCCGGCGAGCTGGGCGATGATGATCATGGGCTTCGGGATGATAAGCGTCGGGCTGCGTCACCGGCAGCGCGGGACGAAGCTGCGTTATAGCTGAAATTTATCGTCCTGGACCGCCTGGCCGGCTGAACCTCAGCTCAGGCCGGCCAAGGCGGTCCAAAGCGGTTGGTCTCTTTCTCCTGCCATGCCATCAGCCGCATGGCGCCGGAGGAAGGGGCATGCTCGAAGATCAGCTCGCCCCCGCGTCGCCCACGCCGCTCACCCGCAGCCTGGGCGTGCTCGGCGTTCTGTTCCTCACGCTCTCCGTCACTACGCCGGCCTCGTCGGTGTTCGTCATCGTCCCCGGCATGCTGCAGGAGGCGGGAACGGGCGCGGTGTGGGCGACGATCATCGCCGGCGTCGTCTGCATCGCCACCGCCTATATCTATGCCGAGCTGGCGTCCGCCTGGCCGGTGGCGGGCGGCGAGTATGTCATGGTCGCGCAGACGCTGGGGCCGCTCGCCGGCTTCGTGATGCTCGGCGTCAACGTCTTCAACAACCTGATCTTCCTGCCCGTCGCGGGGCTCGGCGTCCGCGCGGTGCTGGCGAGCGTCATTCCCGGCCTGCCGCAGGTGCCGACCGCGATCGCGGTGGTCGGACTGGCGACGTTCTTCGGGCTGCTCGACATCCGCGTCAACGCCGTCGTCACCGGCGCCTTTCTGATGCTGGAAGTGGTGCTGCTCGCCGCAGTGTCGGCGCTGGGGCTGGTGCACGCGCAGCGCAGCCCGCTCGCCTTCCTCGCCGCGCCGGTCGGTCCGGGGGGAAGGCATGTCTCGCTCGCCGCGATCGGCGTCGCCGCGTCGATCGCGATCTTCGCGTTCAACGGCTATGGCGCGGCGATCTATTTCGGCGAGGAGATGCGCGAGGCGCCGCGGTGGATCGCGCGCTCGATCCTGCTCGCGCTCCTCTACACGCTGCTGCTGGAGGGCGTGCCGCTGGTCGCCGCGCTGATCGGGGCCGTCGACCTGAAGCCCCTGTTCGCCTCGGCCAACCCGTTCGGCGACGTCGTGACCGCGCTGGCGGGCGAGCGCGCCGGGCAGGTGGTCGCGCTCGGCGTCGCACTCGCTGTCGTCAACGCGCTGATCGCCTGGGTGCTGGCCTGCGCGCGCTTCTTCTACGGCACGGCGCGTGACGGCAGCTGGGGGCGGCCGCTCGACCGCTGGATGACGGCGATTCACCCGCGCTGGGGATCGCCCTGGCTCGGCACACTGCTGGTCGGCGGGGTCGGCATGGCGCTCTGCCTGCTGCCGCTCCGGCTGCTGGAGGTGTGGAGCGGGGCGGGGCTGATCGCGATCTATGCCGGTATCGCGGTCGCGGTGGTGATCGGCCGCCGCACCGGCAGGACGGGCGCGGCCGGGTATCGCATGCCGCTCTACCCGCTCGCGCCGGTGGTCACGCTGATCGCATTGGCGCTCGTCACCTGGGCGACCTGGCTCGATCCGGACGAGGGCCGCCCGGCGCTGATCGCCACTGCCGCGCAGATCGCGCTGTCCGCCGCTTATTATTGGTGGGCGCTGCGTCCCCGAGGCTGGACGGTGACCATCCCGACATGATCGTCACGCCGGCGTGAACCCCCCCGACCCGTCCAGCACCCTGAGCTTGCCGTCGGCGATCGCGAATACCGCGCCGTGGATCGTCAGCCGGCCCGCGTCCACCCGCTCGCGCACGAACGGAAAGGTCATCAGATTGGCGATCGAGACCTTCACCGCTTCCTGCTCCAAGGCCTGCTGACCCTCAGCGCCGGTGCCGTGCTCGGCCGCCACGCGGTCCCGCGCTGCGTCGAGCATGGCGATCCAGCCCGCCACGAACCCGCCTTCGCCCGGTGGCGCATCCTCCAGGCTGCGGCTGAGCGCCGCCTGCACGCCGCCGCAGGCGCCATGGCCCAGGACGACGATCTCCTCGACGCCCAGCTTGGTGACCGCAAACTCCAGCGCCGCCGACACGCCGTGCCGTCCGCCGCCCGTCTCGAACGGCGGCACCAGCGCGGCGACGTTGCGGACTACGAACACCTCGCCCGGCCGTGTGCCGAAGATCGTCGCCGGGTCCACCCGGCTGTCGGAGCAGGCGATGACCATCACCTTGGGCGATTGCCCGCCCGCCAGCTCCTGCCAGCGGTCGCGCTCCGCCAGCCAGTCGGTGCCGCGGAAGCGATAATAGCCTTCGATCAGGTCTGCGAAGGGCGTCATCGGGAGAAAGCCTCGTTGTTTCGGGAAGGGGCGGTCGCTATCTGCGGGGCATGAACGACATGACCCCGCTGGCGGCTCCGGCCCGGGCGCGCAAGCCCGATTGGATCCGCGTCAAGGCGCCGACCGGCCAGGGCGTCGCCGAGACGCGGCAGCTGATGCGCCGCCTGGGCCTGGCCACCGTCTGCGAGGAGGCGGCCTGCCCGAATATCGGCGAGTGCTGGACCAAGAAGCACGCGACGGTGATGATCCTCGGCGACACCTGCACGCGCGCCTGCGCCTTCTGCAACGTCAAGACGGGGATGCCGCGCGCGGTCGATCCGCTCGAGCCCGAGCATGTCGCGGTCGCGGCCGCCGAGCTCGGCCTGCAGCACATCGTCGTCACCTCGGTCGATCGCGACGACCTGCCCGACGGGGGCGCGAGCCAGTTCGTCAAGGTCATCGAGGCGCTGCGCCGGAACACGCCCATGACGACGATCGAGATCCTCACCCCGGATTTTCGCAACAAGGCGCAGAGCGCGGTCGAGCGCATCGTCGCGGCGCGGCCGGACGTGTACAACCACAATCTGGAGACCGTGCCGCGGCTCTACCCGACCATCCGGCCGGGTGCGCGCTACTACGCCTCGCTGCGGCTGCTCGAATCGGTGAAGCGGCATGATCCGTCGATCTTCACCAAGTCCGGCGTGATGATGGGCCTGGGTGAGGAGCGGCTGGAGGTCCATCAGGTCATGGACGACATGCGCTCGGCCGACATCGATTTCCTCACCATGGGCCAGTATCTTCAGCCGACGCCGCGCCACGCGAAGGTCGCCGAGTTCGTCAGCCCCAAGGCGTTCGACGCCTATGCCGCGATCGCGCGCGCCAAGGGGTTCCTGCTCGTGGCCGCCTCGCCGCTGACCCGGTCCAGCTACCATGCCGGCGACGATTTCGCCCGGATGAAGGCCGCGCGCGAGGCGCAGCTGGCCTTATGATCCTCCCCGGGACGGGGAGGGGGACCGCTCGCAGACGGCGAGTGGTGGAGGGGGCTCCGGAGAGAGCGGATCACCCGGCACGGGCCCCGCTCCACCATGCTTCGCATGGTCCCCCTCGCCGTGCCGGGGAGGATTGCATGGGGCGGGCGGGCTAGTGCCCCAGCACAGCGAAACGCGGCATCTGCCCTATACGGCGGAGCAGATGTTCGACCTCGTCGCCGATGTGCGTCGCTACCCCGAGTTCCTGCCCTGGGTGATCGCGATGCGCGTCCGCCAGGATGGGCCGACGGAAACGCTGGCCGACATGATCGTCGGCTTCAAGGGGTTGCGCGAGACGTTCACCAGCCGCGTCGCCAAGGCGCGTCCCGGCAGCGTCCATGTCGATTATGTCGACGGCCCGCTCAGGCACCTGCGCAACGATTGGCGGTTCCGGCCGGAAGGGGCAGGGTGCGCAGTCGATTTCACCGTCGACTTCGCGTTCAAGAACCGGGTGTTCGAGCTGCTCGCCGGCCAGGTCTTCGGCCAGGCGTTGCGCCGGATGATCGGCGCGTTCGAGACGCGCGCCGCGCAGCTTTACGGCAGCAGCAGTTCCAGCGCGCACAGCGCCGCCTGAAGCCGCACGCCGCCGCGGCCCAGGTCGCCGAAGTCCTTGCGATCGGCATGCACGTCCGCCGGGTCGCCGCTACGGACCGCTCTCGCGAAGACGACCGTGCCGACCGGCTTGCGCTCGCTGCCGCCGCCCGGCCCGGCGACGCCGGTGATCGCCACCACCACGTCGGCGTTGGTCTTGGCGAGCGTCTGCTGCGCCATGCTCCAGGCGGTTGCGATCGAGACTGCGCCGAACGTCTCGATGACGTCGGAGCTGACCTTCAGCATCCCCGCCTTCGCCTCGTCCGAATAAGTGACGAACCCCGCCTCGAACACGTCCGACGAGCCCGGCAATTCGGTCAGCGCCGCCGAGACCAGCCCGCCCGTGCAGCTCTCCGCCACCGCGATGCGGCGGCCCGCGGCGCGGTTCGCCGCCAGGGTGCGGCGCGCGGCCTCGACCAGCTCGGACGGCAGGATCGTGTCCATCACGGCGCCTCCGCGGGGCAGAGCGGCAGGCCGGCGATCGGGCCCTTGCCGCCGGGCGCGGGCTGCTGCGCGGCGAGGTAGCCGAGCGTGGTGACGATCACGCCTGCCGTGTTGCGCGGCGGCAGCGGCGCGAGGAGCGTCACCAGCCGGTCGACGGTCGGGCAGTCCTTGGTCGCGATCCGCCCGACGATCAGCGGCGCGACCAGCGAGGTCAGCAGCGGCCGCGCGAAGGCGGAGCCCAGCAGCGCATCCGCCTGCGGATCGCTCAGCTTGACGATCGCCGCCCGCGCCGCCGGCCAGGCGCGATCGGCTTCGGCGTCGTAGCGCCCGAGCAGCGGCCCGGCGGTTTGGCGGAGCAGCGCCGTCGCGGGCAGCGCCGCCGCGCACGCGACGCCGGCCTGGCGCAGCACCTCCGGCAGCGCGACCAGCGTCACGGCCTCCGCCTCGGACGCTGTCAGGCAGGGCCGCGGCGGCTGGGCGGGGGAGGCCAGCGCGGCGGCGAGCAGCAGCGTCCTCACGTCCAGGCTCCCGGCAGGCGCACCGTCGCCGACGCCTGACAGGCGATGCCTTCGCCGCGGCCGGTGAAGCCGAGCCGCTCGGTGGTCGTCGCCTTGATGCTGACCCGGTCGGGCGAGAGGTCGAGCAGCGCCGCGATCCGCGCCTGCATCGCCGCGCGGTGCGGCCCGATCTTGGGCGCCTCGCAGATCAGCGTGAGGTCGACGAAGGCGATCCGGCCGCCGCGTTCGGCGATCAGCCCGGCGGCATGAGTGAGGAACTGGTGCGAGGCCGCGCCCTTCCACTGCATGTCGCTCGGCGGGAAATGCGTCCCGATGTCGCCCGCCGCGATGGTGCCGAGCAGCGCGTCGGTGAGCGCATGGAGCGCTACGTCGGCGTCGGAATGGCCGGACAGCCCGCGATCGTGCGGGATCAGCACGCCGCCGAGCCACAGCTCCTCGCCCGCCTCCAGCCGGTGGACGTCGAAGCCCGTGGCGCTGCGCCACTCCCAGCCGGCGCGCGCTTCGGCAGCCGCGAAGTCCGCGGGGTTGGTCACCTTCTCCAGCACCGGATCGCCCTGCACCAACGCCACCACCTCGCCAAGCCGGCGCACCATCTGCGCGTCGTCGGTCGCCTCCTCGGCCGCGTCCCAGGCCGCGTGAGCGCGGCGCAGGACGGCGGCATCGAAGCCTTGCGGCGTCTGAACGCGCCAGAGCCCGTCGCGTCGCACCATCTCGCCCAGCGTCGCATCGCCGCGAACCAGCGTATCGGCGAGCGGCAGGGCGGGGGTGACGCCCGCCGCCCTATCCAGCGCTGCCAGCACGCGGTCGATCACGGCCGCCGGTACGAACGGCCGCGCTGCGTCATGGACCAGCACGCGCTCGGCCGAGATCGCCGCGAGGCCGTTCGCGACCGACTCGCGCCGCGTCGCGCCGCCGGTGGCCAGCCGCACCGGCCCGCACGCGTCCCGCGCCCGTTTCTCCTGGCCGGAAGCGACGACGACCACCACCTCGTCCACCGCCGGATGCGCGGCGAATGCGCGCCAGCTGTGCGCGACCATCGGCAGCCCGGCAATCGGCGCGAACTGCTTGGGCACGGCTCCGCCCGCACGGCTGCCCGAGCCGGCGGCGACGATGATGGCGGCAACGCTCACCCGCGCCCGCTACCCGCTCGCCGCCCTGGCCGCCAGCCTTGCTGCCCGGGCGAGGCGTGGATACAGGCCGCGTCGGTCATGTCCACGCTTGCCCCTCTCCAGATCGGCCCGGCCGGCGCCAAGGGCGTCCGGATCGAGACGCCGGTGATCCTGGCGCCGATGACGGGCGTCACGGACCTGCCGTTCCGCCGGCTGGTCCGCCGTTACGGCTCCGGGCTGAACGTGACGGAGATGATCGCCAGCCAGGCCGCGCTCCGCGAGACGCGCCAGTCGCTCCAGAAGTTGGCCTGGGACCCGAGCGAGGAGCCGGTGTCGATGCAGCTGGTCGGCTGCACGCCCTACGAGATGGGCGAGGCGGCGCGCCTGGCGGAGGATCGCGGCGCGGCGATCGTCGACATCAACATGGGCTGCCCGGTCCGCAAGGTGACGAACGGCGACGCCGGCTCGGCGCTGATGCGCGACCTGACGCTCGCCGGCGGGATTGTCGACGCGGTGGTGAAGGCGGTCCGTGTTCCCGTCACGCTCAAGATGCGGAAGGGCTGGTGCCATGACAGCCTCAACGCGCCCGAGCTCGCCCGGGCGGCGGAGGGTCTGGGCGTGACGATGGTCACCGTCCACGGCCGCACCCGCAACCAGATGTACAAGGGCTCGGCCGACTGGGGTTTTATCCGCCGGGTGAAGGAGGCGGTGGCCATTCCCGTCATCGCCAACGGCGACATCTGTTCGATCGAGGACGCGGAGGCGGCGCTGGCCCAGTCGGGCGCGGACGGCGTGATGATCGGCCGCGGCAGCTATGGCCGGCCCTGGCTGCTCGGCCAGGTGATGGAGTGGTTCCGCAGCGGCCGCCGCGTGCCGGACCCGAGCCTGGACGAGCAGTATCGCACGATCGCCGCCCATTATGATGCCATGCTGTCGCATTATGGGACGGTGACCGGCGTCAACATGGCGCGCAAGCATATCGGCTGGTACACCAAGGGGCTGCCCGGCTCGGCCGAGTTCCGCAACGCGGTCAACCAGGAGCCGGATCACCGCCGTGTGCAGGCGATGCTCGCGGAGTTCTACGCACCCTGGCGACAGCGTGCCGCCGCCTGATCGGCCAATCGTTAACGCGTTGCCCTCTGCCCACCATTATGTGCTTTCCCTGCAACAGGTGACGCTGTAGCGGGACGGGAATGACGTCGGTGTCGTTCGCGGAAGCCCGCCCGGAGGAGCACGCCTCCCGGCTGGCGCTAACACCTGTCGGACGCGCGCTGGCGGTGACGGTGATCGTCGCGATCGCGACCGGCAGTTATATCCTCATCAGCCGGCAGAGCGCGACACCCAGCCTCTACAACCCGCTCCTGATCGCGCTGATGCTGGTCGCGAACCTGCTTGCCGGCTCGGCGTTGCTGGTGCTGGTCGGCCGCTGGCTGGCGCGGCGGCGCGCAGCGCGGACGGTGGGGAGCGGGGGGCAGCTGCACGTCCGGCTGGTGCTGCTGTTTTCGGTGATGGCGGCAGTGCCGATGCTGCTGGTCAGCATCGTCGCGTCGCTGCTGTTCCAATACGGCGTACAATTCTGGTATTCGGACCAGTCGCGCGCCATGCTCGACGGCGCCGCGTCACTCGCGCGCGACAATTATCAACGTACCGTGTCGCATTGGGGAGAGACCGCGACGTTGGCGGCGGGCGACATGGCCGAGGCCTTGCGCCGCACCAACCTCGACGATCCGAGACTGCTGCAGTTCTTCGGGCAGCAGCAGGTTTATTACCGCGGCCTGTCGGACGGCATCCTGTTCACGGTCTCGCCGGCGGGGCTCGTACGCACGCACCTGATGGTCAACCCCGACGGGATCGATGTCGCGCACGAGCTGACGCCGGCCCGCCTCGCGCGGCTGCGGACGCGGCGGACCACCATCGTCACGGTCAAGCGCAACCAGATCACCGCGCTCGCCGCGCTGCCCGGTTTCACCGACACTTACCTGTTCACCGCCACCGACGTCGACATGCAGACGGTGACCGATCAGCTCCGGCGCGGGCAGGCGATCCAGGACAGCTATCGCAACCTGCTGGCGAAGGGCCGTTCCATCCAGCTGCGCTTCAACGCCGCGCTGCTGCTGCTGTCGCTGCTGATCGTCGGGCTGGCGGTGTGGATCGCGCTCACCGTCGCTGACCGCCTCGTGCGGCCGGTCGCGGAGCTGGTCGGCGCCGCCCGGCGGGTGGAGGGCGGCGACCTGACCGCGCGGGTACCGGACACCCGCGCGCGCGACGAGGTCGGAACCCTGTCGCGCACCTTCAACCAGATGACCGGTCGCCTGCAGGGCCAGACGGAGGCGCTGGAGCAGCGCCGCGCGCTGATCGAGGCGGTGGTGGGCGGCGTGTCGGCCGGCGTCGTCGCCACCAGCGCCGATCGGGTCATCTCGCTCGCCAACGCGCCCGCCGCGCGGCTGCTCGCGTCCGCGGAGCCGGTCGGCCGCGCGCTCGCCGACGTCGCGCCCGAGCTCGACCGGCTGGTGCTGGAGAACAGCCGCGAGGCGATCGTCGAGGTGGGGCAGGAGGGCGAGACCCGCACGCTCGCGGTCCGGCTCCAGCGCACCGCGGCGGGCGCGATCCTGACCTTCGACGACATCACGCAGCAACAGCTCGATCAGCGCCGCGCGGCCTGGGCGGACGTGGCCCGGCGCATCGCGCACGAGATCAAGAACCCGCTCACCCCCATCCAGCTCGCCGCCGAGCGCCTCCAGCGCCGCTATGGGGCGAAGGTGGAGGCGGGGGACGTCACCTTCGCGCGGCTGACCGAGACGATCGTACGCCAGGTTGGCGACATTCGTCGCATGGTCGACGAGTTCTCCTCCTTCGCGCGGATGCCCAAACCCATGTTCCGTGACGAGCTGCTGGTCGATATCGTCCGCCAGACGCTGTTCCTGCTCGAAGTCGCGCATCCGGGCGTGCGCTTCACGCTCGACGTGCCCGATCCCGCCGTGCACCTCGTCTGCGATCGCCGCCTGCTCGGCCAGGCGCTGGGCAACGTCGTCAAGAACGCCGTGGAGGCGATCGAGGCCAAGGGCGGGGAGGGCGAGGTCGCCGTCACCGTCGAGCGGCAAGGCGCCCGCATGGTGATCGCGATCAGCGACACCGGCGTTGGACTACCCGCCGACCGCGAGCGCATCGTCGAACCCTATGTTACCCATCGCCCGCGCGGCACCGGTCTGGGGCTCGCCATCGTCAAGAAGATCGTCGAGGAACACCATGGCATGATGACGTTTTCCGATCGGCCGGGTGGTGGCGCGGTGGTGACCCTGGCGTTCGATGTCGCCGCGCTCGCGACGCTGGAGATCGGCGAAGATCACGACGACGCAGGCGAGGGCGCGGTCGCCCAGCTTGCCCGCAGCCGGAGCTGACCGCATGGCGCTCGACATCCTCGTGGTCGACGACGAGCAGGACATCCGCGAGCTCGTCGCCGGTGTGCTGGAGGACGAGGGTTATCAGACCCGCGACGCCGCCGACAGCGACGGCGCGCTCGACGCCATTGCCGCCCGCCGTCCCAGCCTGGTGCTGCTCGACGTGTGGCTCGCCGGCTCGCGTCTCGACGGGCTTGAGCTGCTCGACGAGATCAAGCGGCGCGATCCGTCGCTGCCGGTGCTGGTGATCTCCGGCCACGGCAACCTCGACACCGCCGTCGCCGCGATCCGCCGCGGGGCCGCGGACTTCATCGAGAAGCCGTTCGAGGCCGAGCGCCTGCTGCTGATGGTCGCGCGCGCGACCGAGACCGAGCGGCTGCGACGCGAAGTGGCGTCACTGCGCGTCTCGGCGGGGCGCGATGTCGATCTGACCGGCAGCTCGGCGGCGATCAATGCCGTGCGCGCGACGCTGAAGCGGGTCGCCGCCACCGGCAGCCGCGTGCTCGTCACTGGCCCGGCCGGCGTCGGCAAGGAGGTCGCCGCCCGCCTGCTACACGGCTGGAGCCAGCGCACCGATGCCCCGTTCACCATCGTTTCGGCGGCGCGAATGACACCCGAGCGCGTCGAGGAGGAGCTGTTCGGGCTGGAAGAGGCAGGCGATCTCGTCCGCCCCGGCCTGCTCGAACAGGCCCATGGCGGCACCTTGTTCCTGGACGAGATCGCCGACATGCCGATCGCCACCCAGGCCCGCATCCTGCGCGTGCTGACCGACCAGAGCTTCACCCGCATCGGCGGCGCCCGCGTCGTCAAGGTCGACGTCCGCGTCGTCTCCGCCACGTCGCGGGATCTCATGGCGGAGATCGCCGCGGGCCGCTTCCGGGAGGACCTGTATTATCGCCTCAACGTCGTCCCCGTGGCGGTGCCATCGCTTGCTGATCGGCGGGACGACATCCCCGCGCTCGTCCAGCACTTCACCGCCCATTATGCCTCCGAGCGCCGCGTGCCGACGCCGGAGATCGCGCCCGACGCGATGGTCGCGCTGCAGTCCTACGACTGGCCCGGCAACGTCCGCCAGCTGCGCAACGTCGTCGAGCGCACCATCATCCTCGCGCCCGGCGACCGCATCGGCCGCATCGACCTGGATCTGCTGCCTGCCGAGGTGCTGGGCGGGCAGGGCCATGTGGGCGGTGCCGGCGCGATCATGGGGGCGCCGTTGCGCGAGGCGCGCGAGAGCTTCGAGCGCGAGTATCTCCGCGTCCAGATCCGTCGCTTTTCCGGCAACATTTCCCGCACGGCGAGTTTCATCGGCATGGAACGTTCGGCGCTGCATCGCAAATTGAAGCTGCTCGGTATCGCCGATAGTAGGGACGACTAGCCGTTCCCGCTGGGAACCATCCGACGCCGGGAACCGGCGCATCGCGGGGCACGACCCGCCAACAAGAAGGGCAATCCATGGCCGACAAGCAGACCTCGCTGCAGGACCTGTTCCTGAACCACGTGCGCAAGTCCAAGACCCCCATCACCATGTTTCTGGTCAAGGGCGTCAAGCTTCAGGGGATCGTCACCTGGTTCGACAATTTTTCGGTGCTGCTGCGCCGCGATGGCCAATCGCAGCTGATCTACAAGCACGCGATCTCCACCATCATGCCCGCCGGCACGTTCGACGCCGACGCCGTGACCGGCACGCTCCCCGAAACGACGCGCAAGCCGCTGCTGCAGGACATCTTCCTGAATGCGGTGCTCCGCTCTGATGACAGCGTGACGATGTTCCTCATCAACGGGGTCATGCTCCAGGGCTACATCGCCGGCTTCGACCTGTTCTGCATGCTGCTCACCCGCGACGGCATGGCGCAGCTGGTCTATAAACACGCGGTGTCCACCATCCAGCCGGCGCGGCCGCTCAGCCTCGCCGACGAGCCGGACGAGGTGGAGGAGGTTTGAGCCAGGGCCTCGAACGCGGCGGTTTCGAGCGGGATCGGGGCGAGTTCGCCCGCGGTGCGCGGGCGCTGGTCGTGCTGCCGGATCGTGGCGACACCCGGCGCGATGCGGAAGCGCGGCTGGCGGAGACGGCGGGGCTTGCCGATGCGATCGGGCTGGTGGTCGCCGAGCGGATCGCGCTGCGCGTCCGCGCGCCGCGTCCGGCGACGCTGATCGGCACCGGCCAGATGCAGCAGCTGGCCGATCGGGTGCGGCAGGAGAACGCGACGCTGGTCATTTTCGACGCCGGCCTCACGCCTGTGCAGCAGCGCAACCTGGAGACCGGGCTCGCGGCCAAGGTAATCGACCGCACCGGCCTGATCCTCGAAATCTTCGGCGAGCGCGCCGCCACCGCCGAGGGGCGGCTGCAGGTGGAGCTGGCGCACCTCGACTATCAGGCCGGTCGGCTGGTGCGCAGCTGGACGCACCTGGAGCGGCAGCGCGGCGGCTTCGGCTTCCTGGGCGGTCCGGGCGAGACGCAGATCGAGGCCGACCGCCGCCTGATCCGCGACCGCATGGCCCGGCTGCGTCGCGAGCTCGACCAGGTCAGCCGCACCCGCGGCCTGCATCGCGACCGCCGTCAGCGCGCGCCCTGGCCGGTAATCGCGCTGGTCGGCTACACCAATGCCGGCAAGTCGACGCTGTTCAACCGGCTGACCGGGGCCGACGTCATGGCCGAGGACCTGCTTTTCGCGACGCTCGATCCGACCTTGCGGCAGATCGCGCTGCCCGGCATCGAGAAGGCGATCCTGTCCGACACGGTCGGCTTCGTCTCCGACCTGCCCACGCAGCTCGTGGCCGCGTTCAAGGCGACGCTGGAGGAGGTCGTTTCGGCCGACCTGCTGCTGCACATCCGCGACATCGCGCACCCGGATTCGGATGCGCAGCGATCGGATGTGGAGACGGTGCTGACCGAGATCGGCGTCGCGCCGGAAACGCCGCGGATCGAGGCCTGGAACAAGCTCGACCTGCTGGAGCCTGAGGCACGCACGGACATGCTGGCCGAGGCGGCGCGCCGTCCGGACGTGGCCGCGATGTCGGCGCTGACGGGGGAGGGTGTCGCGGCCCTGATGGCGGAGATCGCCGCCCGGCTTACGGCGGATCATCGCAGCTATACCATCGCGCTCGATCCAGGTGATGGCGCGGGCGCCGCCTGGCTTCACGAACACGGCGAAGTGCTGGACCAGCACGAGGAGGAAGGGCGGCTCGTCTATCGGGTGCGGCTCGCCGAACGCGATTTCGCCCGCTTCCGCCAGCAGGCGGCAACGCCTGACGATGAGGGTTAACCTCCAGTCAGCATCTTCGAGGTAGAGCCGCCACGACATGGCCACCCGCGTGCCGTTCTACCGCGCCTGCTCGCTTCGCTTAACCGCTGACCAGAGGGTCTCCTTGCCGTCCAGATCGAGCGAAGCGAACGCGTCGCCGGCCTGAGCCTCCATGGCGCGGAAGCGTCGTTCGAACTTGGCGCTCGCATCCCGCAGGGCGGTTTCCGCATCCACGCCCAGGTGTCGCGCCCAGTTGACGACCGCGAACAGGAGATCGCCAATCTCTTCTTGCACGGCATCCTCTGGAGCGCCGGCGACTTCTTGTAATTCCTCATCGATCTTCGCGCGCGGCCCGCTCGCGTCGGGCCAGTCGAAACCGATCCGCGCAGCCCGGCGCTGCAGTTTCTCCGCGCGCTGCAGGGCGGGCAGGCCGATCGCCACCCCGTCCAGCGCGCCGGTCACACCCCGGGCGCGGCGTTCCTCCGCCTTGACGCGTTCCCAATCCGCGTGGCCGATGCCGGGATCGGCGAAGATGTGCGGGTGTCGCCGCTCCATCTTGTCGCCGATCGCGGCGGCCACGTCAGCCAGCGCAAAGGCGCCCGCTTCCTCGGCGATGCGGCTGTGGAAGACGACCTGCAGGAGCAGATCGCCGAGTTCGTCCTTGAGGTCCACCGGATCGTCGCGTGCGATCGCGTCGGCGACCTCATAGGCCTCCTCGATCGTATAGGGCGCGATCGTCGCCCAGGTCTGCGCCACGTCCCATGCGCAACCGTGCTCGGGATCGCGCAACCGCGCCATGATTTCGACCAGTCGCTCGATGGCCGCGGTGGGGGAGCCCGCCCCGTCAGCCATGTCTCAGACCGATAATAAGCATTATGTAAAACTCTGCGGATGGTGTGGTGTCAACACCAGCGTCCGCCCCTCCACCCGCCAGCTCTTCAGCCGCGACAGGAAGTTCATGCCGAGCACGTCGGTGTCGCCGAAGGCCGGCGACACCAGCACCGGCAGATCGCGCGCGGCGACGTTGCCCAGCCGCAGCTCCGGTACGGTCGAGGTGTCGGCGGAAATCTGCCCGTTGGCGGTCTGGATCAACAGCGGAAAGATCGGCTTGTCGACCTTGAGCCCGGCGGCCGCCGCGGTCTCGGTCGAGACCGCGGTGATCGTCGCGCCGCTGTCGATCAACATCCGCCGCTCGACGCCGGCAATGCTGACCTTGGCCCAGAAATGTCCGTCCGCATCCATCGCTATCCGCACCTCGCGGCCGACGACCTGCTGATCGTTGAGCTTCAGCGCGCTGGCGATCCGCGCCATGTACGGATCGAACCTGCCACGCTGCGCGATGATGACCAGCAGCAGCGCCATCAGCCCGGCCCAGCTGACCAGCATCGTGAGGATGCGCAGCAGCGGCACCCGCCGGGCGATGAGCGCCGAGATCGGCAGCACCAGCAGCAGCGCATAGATCAGAAGGTCGCCATGGGCGAACGTCACAGCGCAAACTCCAACCCGTCGAAACCCGGTTCGACTCCGGCGGGGAGCGACCGGGCGAGCCACCGATAATCGAGCGAATGGTCCATGTGAATGAACGCTGCCCGGGTCGGGCGCAGCTCCTCGATCCAGCCCAGCGCCGTCTTCACCGTGGGGTGGCTCGGGTGCGGCGCATGCCGCAGGGCATCGAGCACCCATACGTCCAGCCCCGTGTAGAGCCGACGCATGGCGGGCGTAAGCTCATGGAAATCTGTAGCATAGCCCGCCGCCTTGCCACCGGCCTCGAAGCGCAGGCCGACCGAGGTGATCCGACCGTGCGGCTGATCCACCGTCGCGATCGCCAGCCCGCCGATCATCAGCGTTTCCGGTAGGGGTCGGATGTCCACCACCGCCGGATAATCTTGCCGACCCTGAAAGATATAAGCGAATCGCGCCTGCAACGCGGCGAGCACGTCCGGCCGTGCAAAACCGATCACGGGCCGACCGAGCGCGTGGAAGACCTGCCGAAGATCATCGATGCCGTGACAATGATCGGCATGATCGTGCGTCCAGATCACCGCGTCTACCGTCGCCACCGCTGCCGTCAGCAATTGCTCGCGCAGGTCCGGGCTGGTGTCGATCAACACGCGGGCGCCGTCGTGCTCCACCAGGATGCTCGCCCGGGTGCGTCGGTTGCGCGGCTCGGCTGGATCGCACGCGCCCCAGTCCGGGCCGATCCGCGGCACGCCCGACGACGTTCCCGATCCCAGAATGCGCAGCTTCACGCCGCCGTCTTGGCGAACAGCCGGTGGAAGTTCGCGGCCGTATAGTGCTGAAGCTCGTGCACATCCTCACCGCGCAGCGTCGCCAGGAACGCCGCCGTGTCGGCGACGAACGCCGGCTCGCCGGTCCTGCCCCGGTGCGGCACGGGCGCGAGGAACGGCGCATCGGTTTCGATCAGCAGGCGATCGGCCGGGATGCGGGCGGCGGTCGTCTGCAAGTCACGCGCATTCTTGAAGGTCACGATACCCGAGATGGAGATGAAGAAGCCCAGTTCCAACGCCTTGTCCGCGAACGCTCCCGAGGCGGTGAAGCAGTGGATCACGCCGGCATAGTCGCCCTTCCCCATCTCGTCCGCCAGGATCGCGGCGGTGTCGTCCTCGGCGTCGCGGGTGTGCACCACCAGCGGCACGCCCGCCTCGCGCGCCGCGGCGATGTGAGCGCGGAAGCTCGCCTGTTGCCGCCCACGGTCGCTGTGATCGTAATGGTAATCGAGCCCGCTCTCGCCGATCCCGGCGACGCGCGGGTGCCGCGCCCGCTCGACCAGCCTCGCAGTATCGACGTCCGGGTGCTGGTCGGCTTCGTGCGGATGGATGCCCACCGTCGCCCAGACGTCCGGCTCGCACTCGGCGGTCGCGAGCACCGCGTCCCACTCGCTCTCGCGCGTCGCGATGTTGAGCATGGCGGTGACGCCGCGGGCGCGGGCGCGTTCCAGCACGGCCTGCTGATCCTCGACCAATCCCTTGTAGTTCAGGTGGCAATGGCTGTCCGCGAGCATCAGGCCGCCGCCTCCGCCGTCAGCTCCATTCTGGGAAAGATGGGGCTCGGCGCGGCGATGCGGAAGCCGCTCGCCGCCTGCCGCGCGTACCAGCCGTCGTCGTCCGCCGCCGCATGGTCGCGCGCCGCCGCCCCGATCTGGTCGAGCACCCTCCCCGCCGCCTCGGGCACGATCGGCAGGATGGTGATGGCGAGCATCCGGATCGCGCGCACCAGCGTGCCGAGCACGGCGTGCATGCGTTCGGGATCGCTCTTGCGCAGCGCCCAGGGTGCCTCCGCATCGATATAGGCGTTGCAGGCGAATACCCCACGCAGCCACGCCTCGACGCCCTGCGACAGCATCAGATCGGCGAACGCGGTGCGAAAGCCGGCGCAGGCCACCACGACTTCCTCGATCAGCACGCCATCGGCGTCAGCGATCTTGCCCGCGTCGGGAAAGACGCCGTCGAGGTTCTTGGCGATGAACGACAAGGTGCGCTGGACGAGGTTGCCGAAGCTGTTCGCCAGCTCGGCATTGACGCGGGTGACGATCGCGTCGGCCGAGTAGCTGCCGTCCTGCCCGAAGCTGACCTCGCGCAGCAGGAAATAGCGCAGCGCATCGACGCCGAACAGATCCGCCAGCTGGATCGGGTCGACGACGTTCCCGACCGACTTGGACATCTTCTCGCCGCGATGGAGCAGGAAGCCGTGGCCGAAGACACTGCGCGGCAGGGCGATGCCCGCCGACAGCAGGAAGGCGGGCCAGTAGACCGCGTGGAAGCGGACGATGTCCTTGCCGATCAGGTGCAGGTCGGCGGGCCAGAAACGGCCTTCCGCCGTCTCGCCAGGCCAGCCGGTGCCGGACAGGTAATTGGTCAGCGCGTCGACCCAGACATACATCACGTGCCCCGGGCTGTCCGGCACCGGCACTCCCCAGTCGAAGCTGGTGCGCGAGACCGACAGGTCGGCCAGGCCACCCTCGACGAACCGCACCACCTCGTTGCGCCGGCTGTCCGGCCGGACGAAGTCGGGATTGGCCGCATACAGGTCGAGCAACGGCTGCTGGTAGCGCGACAGGCGAAAGAACCAGGTTTCCTCCGCGGTCCACTCGACCGGCGTGCCCTGCGGCGAGAGCCGGTCGTCGCCCTCCCCGGTGAGCTCCTTCTCATCGTAGAAGGCCTCGTCGCGCACCGAATACCAGCCCTCGTAGCGATCCAGATACAGGTCGCCATTCGCCGCCATCCGGCGCCACAATTCCTGTGTCGCCGCATAGTGCTCGGGCGCGGTGGTACGGAAGAAGCGATCGTAGGAGATGCCGAGCCGATCGGCCATGTCGCTGAAGTGCGCGGCCATCGCGTCCGCGAACGGCGCGACCTCCTGCCCCGCGGCGCGCGCGGCCTGCACCATCTTCAGGCCATGCTCGTCGGTGCCGGTCTGGAAGCGCACGTCGCGCCCCGCCTGTCGCTGGAAGCGCGCGACCGCGTCGGCGGCGATCATCTCATAGGCGTGGCCGATATGCGGGCGGCCATTGGGATAGTGGATTGCCGTAGTGATGTAGAAGGGCTCGGCCATGCGCCCCGCCCTAACAGGTCGCCGCGCGCGGCTGAACCGCTTTCAGCGCGCGAGCGAGGCCACCAGCCCGGCCATTTCCCACACCGTCGCCTGCGGATCGAGCGACAGGCCGAGCGCTGCGCCGGCGAGGTCGCGCGCGCGGGCGTGAAGGTCGAGCGCGTCGGCGAGCGGCGGCCCGGTGCAGACCTTCGCCGCTTCCGCCAGGAAGGCGGGCGCGCGCTCCAGAAAAGCCTCGTAACGCGGCTGCGCTGCCTTGGGCGCGAGCGCCCGGCCGAGCGCGGCGCGCTGCGCATTGTCGGCGTCGCCATCGGCGGCGATGGCGCGGATCGCGCGGTCGAGCCCCGCCACGTCCAGCCCCGCATAGCCGAGCGCGCGTCCAGGCGAGCCCTCCCCCGCCCGGACCAGCGCCGCGATCTCGTCGGCCGACAGCGTCGGATCGGCGCGGCGGATCACCTCACCCATGCCGTCGTCAGGCAGCGCGGCGAAGCGCAGCAGCCGGCAGCGCGAGCGGATCGTCGGCAGCAGCCGGCCGGGCGCGTGGCTGACGAGCAGGAACACCGTGCCGGGCGGCGGCTCCTCCAGGTTCTTGAGCAGCGCGTTGGCGCCTTCCCGCTCCAGATCGTCGATCGCGTCGATCAGGATCACGCGCCGAGGCCCCAGCGAGGTGGCGAGCCCCAGGAACGGCTGCAGTGCGCGGACCTGATCGACCTTGATGCTGCGCGCCAGCCCTGCTTCGGGCTTGTCGGCGTCGCGCGGCAGGCGGGCGAGCAGCCGGAAGTCGGGGTGCGAGCCGGCCGCGAACAGCGCCACGGCAGGATGCGCGTCGGGCACCGCGAGGCCGGGCGGCAGCCCGTCCCGCCGGTGCGATTCCGCGAGCAGGCGCAGCGCGACGGCGCGGGCGAACGTCGCCTTCCCGACGCCCCCGGGACCGGCCAGCAGCCACGCATGATGCAACGCGCCGCCCGTCAGCGCCGCCGCGAACGCCTCCCGCGCGGCAACATTGCCGACCAGTGACGTCATGGCGCCGCAGCGGTCGACATCACAGCAGCCCCGTCAGCCCCGCCCAGGCGCGGCCGAAGAACCCCGCCTTGCCGACCGCCCGATCGGCGACGAGCGGCAGGTGCTGCTCGGGGAGATCGGGGCTGGTGATCACCAGGTCGGCGACATGCTGCCCTTTGGCGATCGGCGCCTTGAGCGGCCCGTCATACACCACCTTGGCGTGCATCTCCGGCACCGCGCCGGCGGGAAGCGTAACGGCCAGCGGCTTGTCGGTCGTCAGCCCCACCTTGCCCGCGTCGCCCAGCTGCACCTCGGCGTCGGCGACATGGCGGCCGGCAGCGACCACCG
>NZ_CAXUEK010000001.1:43266-99852 GCF_964250165.1 uncultured Sphingomonas sp.
AAGCCCCATTGCATGAAGCGCACGGACTCCTCGGCGCGGCCGTTATAGGTCGGCAGCCCCGCGACGACCATCACCAGCCGCCGCCCGTTCTGCTCGGCGGAGCCGGTGAAGCCGTAGCCGGCCTCGTCGGTATGCCCCGTCTTCAGGCCGTCCGCCCCCGCGACATGACCGAGCAGCGGGTCGCGATTGGCCTGGGTGATATCGTTGCCCGCGCCCAGGGTCTTGCCCCAGGTGAACTCGCGCAGCGAATAGAACCGCTTGTAGAGGTCGGGAAAGTCGCGGATCGTCGCCGCCGCCAGCGTCGCCAGATCGCGCGCGGTGACATAGGTGACGCCCGCGTCCGGCCAGCCGTTCGACGTGCCGAAATGGCTGTTGGTCAGCCCCAGCTTCTTCGCCGCCTCGTTCATCCGGTCGGTAAAGGACTGCTCGGTGCCCGAGACGCCCTCCGCCAGCACCACGCAGGCATCGTTGCCCGACAGCGTGACGATGCCCTTCAACAGATTGTCGACGCTGACATTCTCGTTGACCGACAGGAACATGGTCGATCCCGCCGCACTGCCGTGCCATTTCTGCCAGGTCTCGGGCCGGACGGTGAAGGTGCGGTCGAGCTTCAGGTCGCCGCGCTTGATCATGTCGAACGCGACATAGACCGTCATCATCTTCGCCATCGAGGCCGGCGGCATCCGCCGGTCTGCGTCGCGCTGATAGAGGATCGCGCCCGTCGACAGATCCTCCATGAACGCGATCGGCGCCGTGCCGCCGAATTGCGGCGCGGCGGCGGTGGACGGCACCGTCAGCGCGAGGAGCGCGAGCGGGGCGGCGGCAATCTTGGACAGCGTGGTTCTCAACATGAGCGGCTATGGTCTCCGTGGCCGGGCTATTGCGCCACCGCGTCGGCGAGCAGGCCGACCGACAGCGCGTAGAAGTTGGCGCAGTTATAGTCGAGGATGACGCGGTAGTTGCCGGTGACGAGATAGGCGGTCTGCCCCTCCCCGTCCGGCTCGATCAGCGTCGCCTGCACGCCGTCGGCCGGCCAAGGACCGGACTGCGGCTGCACGCCGAGCGCGCGCCACTCGGCGATGGAGCGCCAGGCGCTGTGGCGGAAGAAGACGCGCGGACAGCGCGGCGACAGGAGCCGGGTCCGGAGCGCGCCACGGTCGAAGGCCGGGGGAACACTCACCGCCAAGCCCCAGGGCTGGCCGGCGCGCCAGCCGGCGTCCTGCAGATAGGCGCCGATCGACGCGAGCGTGTCGGCGTTGCTGGTCCACACGTCCGCCAGCCCGTCCCCGTCGGCGTCGCGCGCGAGGCGCAGGTACACGGAGGGCAGGAACTGCGGCCCGCCGAACGCGCCGGCCCAGCTGCCCTTCAGCTTCTCGCGCGGCACGCCCCGGTCGATCATCCTGAGGGCCGCCACGAACTCGCCCGCGAACAGCGGCCGCCGTCGGCCGTCATAGGCGAGGCTGGCGAGGCTGCGGAGCAGGTCGTAATTGCCCATGACGTGCCCATAGTCCGTCTCGTGCCCCCAGATCGCCACCGCGATCGCCTCGGGCACGCCCGTCTGCCGCTCGATCGCGGCGAGGCGTGGCCGCTCGGCGGCATAGGCTTGCCGGCCGCGGCCGATCCGTGCGGCGTCGACATGGGCGATGCGATAGGGCGCGAAGGGCGAGAAGCCCGTGGGCTGGTCGGCAGGCGGGCCGGGCTGCGCCTGGTCGAGCCGGACGACGCGCGGATCGAGCGTCAGCGTCCCCAGCGCGGCGTCGGCGGTTTCCGGCCGTACGCCCGCGGCGATCGCCTGCGCTCGCAGCTCGGGCAGATACGCCTGGAACCCGGCATCGTCCTGCGCGCGGGAGGCGCCGCCGACCAGCAGCATCGCCGCCGTCGCCAAGCCCCGCATGCTCGTGCGCCACCCCATGAATACCGCTTTGACACGGGGCCGCCGCCGCCGGAACCCCTGCCGGTCGCGGGCCTTGCACGATCGGACGCGATGCCCCTAAACGCGCCGGCGCTCCGCGGAGAGGTGGCCGAGCGGTTTAAGGCAGCGGTCTTGAAAACCGCCGTGGGGGCAACCTCACCGTGGGTTCGAATCCCACCCTCTCCGCCACTTCGGAACAAAGCTGGGCACTGCTCCCGGCAGTGTTCCGGAACCGCCTGCGGCGGCAAGCGTCCGCAACAGGTCGGACTTCGATCCCATGATGCGGACTTCGCCTTCGGCAACCTCGACGCGTTGCGCGAGTGCGCGAAGGTGGTCACGGCGGTAGCCGCCACCCGGCAGACGCATCCGCTGGCGCGCTGTTTGCGCGAACTTGGCGAGCATCGGCGCGGTAATTGCCTTCTGGCCTGAGCTTTCCATCATCGCTGATGCCCGGTCGGCATCGACCCGCGACTGGTCCCGGATGGCCTTGAGGCTGGCGATGCGGTCCTTCAGGTCGGGATCGTCCAGATCGGCGACGCCGCTCTCGATGGCGTCGTAAAGGCGCTTGAGGCGCAGGTCGGTCTCCGTCGCCCGCTTGTTCAACTCGGCGATGTGGTAGCGACGCCGCTCGGTGCGCTCCTGCCGCCGGTCGAGGACCGTCGCCAGCACCTCCTCCAACCGCGCCGGGTCGAGCAGCCGGTCCTCCAGATGCCCGGCGACCAGCGCGTCCAGCTTCTCCATGGGAACGGTCATGCCGGTGCAGGCGGTCGGCCCTTGCCGCGCCTTGGTCGAACAGGTGTAGTAGCGATAGCGTCCGCCTTTGCCGGTGCGGATCGTCATGGCTCCGCCGCACTTGGCGCAATGGATCAGACCGGTAAGGAGCGTGGGGCCGCCAACGATCTGCGGCGGCGTCACCTTTGGGTTCCGCGCCTTCATGCGGGCCTGAACGGCGTCGAACACTGCCTGATCAATGATTGGCGGAACCGCGACGGAGATGACCTCCTCATCCGGTTTGTTCTCGCCGTTCTTGGTGCGCCGGTTGAACTCGTGGCGACCGACATAGGTCTGGCGGGTCAGCATCCGGTGAACGGTGCCGATGCCCCAACGTCCGCCGTCGCGGGTGAAGATGCGGCGCTCATTCAGGTGCTTGGTGATCGACTTGACGCCCATCGGGCCGGACGTGCCGTCACCCTCCAGCGCGAGCCGGAACGCCAACCGCACGGTCTCGGCATGAAGCGGGTCGACCTCCAGCTTCTTCTTTGTCTTGGCCCCGCGCTGCTCGGCGGCGACGACGCGGTAGCCGATCGGGGGCAGCGACCCGTTCCAGAAGCCCTGCCGCGCATTCTCCTTCAACGCCCGAAGGACATGCTTGGCGTTTTCCTTGGACTGGTACTCGTCAAACAGCGCCATGATCTGGCGCATCATGACGTGCATCGGGTCGTCGCCCATCTCCTGCGTGATCGACAACAGGCGGACGCCGTTCTTCGCCAGCTTGCGGACGTAGAACTCCAGCTCGAAGTGATCGCGGAAGAAGCGACTGAACGAGTGAACGACCACCACCTCGAACGGCGCGGGCTTGGCCGTCCCGGCCTCGATCATCTGCTGGAACTCGGGGCGGCGGTCGTTGGTGGCGGATGCGCCCGCGTCCACGAAGGTCTCGACGAGCTGGTAGCCACGGGCGGCGCAATAGGCTTCGCCCTGCTTGCGCTGGTCGGGAATCGACACGTCATGCTCGGCCTGCCGCGCGGTCGAGACGCGCAGATAGAGCGCAGCGCGCAGCGGGACGACGGCGGTCACGCTGCGTGCTCCACCACACGCAGCCGCCCGCGCTGGCGGCTCTTGGGCGGCGACTTGACCACGATGTCCACGTCCTGACCGAGCGCGGTCAGGCAGCGCAGCAGCCGGTCGCTGGAGAAGCCGGTCAGCCGGCCGTTGATCAGGGCCGACACCTTAGGCTGATCGAGCCCGACCAGCTCGGCCGCCGCCGCCTGAGTCAGCCGCCGACGCTTGATCGCCTCGCGGATGTGGCTGGCGAGTTGCGCCTTCGCCAGCTCCTCCTCGGGCTCGGCGACGCCAAGGTCGGCGAACACGTTACCGGAGCCTTCCGTCACCTTCATGTCGTCCTGCTTGCTCGCCATTGTTCGTGGTCCTCTTGGGCTCGCTTCAATCTCTGTTCGATCAGCGCGATCTCGTGTTTCGGCGTCGCGATCCCGTGCTTCGACTTCTTCTGGAAGGCGTGGAGCACATAAACGACGCCCGCGAAGCGCACGGTGTAGACGGCGCGGTAAGTGTCGCCGTCATAGTCATCGACCACCTCCAGCACGCCCGCCCCGCCGAAGCCTTTGAGCGGCTTGGCCCATCCCGCCTTGCCGCCGGTCTGGGCCTCCCACAACGCCCCGCCAACACGCAGTCGCACGGGCTCGGGGAACTCTCGAAGATCATCGCGACTACTGCCGATCCACCTGACAGGTTTGCCGATTGTCTCATTAGACACGCGCCTGCTCCTTATGCCAGATATAGCATGATCGCGGCGTTAGTCAACCGCGCTGATCTGTCGTCGGTTACTCATTGCGGCCCGAACAGTTCGTCGAACAGGTCGCCGAACCATGCCTCGAATATGGCGATCTCGGCGTCCGTGACCGGCACTTTCTCGGGCCAGTCATCGGTGACGCGCCAGGTCGGCACGTCATGCCTGGGCGGACGGCCGGGGAACGGCCACGGCTCGCCGAGCAGCGCTTCAAGCTGCTCGGAGGCTGTCTGCTGATCTGGGCGCGAAGCGCGGGGCATCGCGCCAGAGTCGGCGATATCGCGGCGACGCGGAACCACGCATCTCTACGCTAGGCTACGCCTCGCACTCCTGCGCGCGGATACAGGTGAACGGCGGCCTACGGCGTGTCCCGGCGGAATGGCTCGGGCTGAACCACGCTTTTTCAACGTTCTTCGGTTCGGCGCGGCAGCGTTCCTCCGTCCCGGCGCACCCTTTCCACGCGGCGGAGAGGCGGCGGCGGTCAAGGCCGGCGCGAACCGCGCCGCCCGAAGGGCTTGGCCTTGAGGGCCGTCGCCTGTCCGCCGATGCTGGCGGGGCCGGGCGATCGAGCGTCGGTCAAAGCCCCAGCCCTCGACTTCGACCGAGCGTCCAGTCGATCCCGCCGCCCGGCATGGAAAGTCCGTCAACCTGCTGGCCGAGGCGTTTGGCGAGGGTGTCGTTCCACGGGACGAGCTGGAAGCCCAAACCGTTGTCGATCATGGCGAACCGGCCACTGGCGAGTTGCGCCTGGCCGACGAGCTTCCCGGACACACGCTCGCCCGTTAGGTTCGGTTGCCAGTCGAGGCCGCGCTCGGCGGCGAATGCCTTGCCTACCCGGCTGATCTCGGCGTTTTCCAGTTGGGCGATCAGGTCTGTCGGCGCGCGAAACTTCCCGCCGCCCTGGTCGCGAACATAGCCCATTTCCGCAAGCGCTCGCTTGCGACTTTCCCACGCGGTGCGGACGTCGCCGCCAAAACCTGAATGGGGCACGGCTTCGCGACCGTCTCCTATCATGGTGCGGTCGAGCCAGGTCGCACCCTCGTGACGTATCTGACGATCGAGCGGCAGGTGGGACAGCTCATCGACACGGGGGCCGCTGCCGAACCGCTGACGGTCATGCGCGAGACCGCGCTCGGGCAAGTCGGCGGGAATGGTCCAGTGTTCCGCGTGGACGCGCTCGACGATGCCCGCGCGGCGCAATGCCTCCAGCCTTCTGACGTGGCTGCGGACATAGGCGTCGGCGTCATTGCTCCCAAGGCGTGCAACCGCCTGTTCGCGATGCGCCGCAGGGCTGTAGACGCCTTGTTCGTTCGTCGCCGCCAGAATGTTTCTGTCTGCCATGCGCAGCGCGCTCGGCGGCGGCTCGATCGCGACGATACTCCCACGCCGGATGGCTTCCACCTTGGCGGCCGGAACCTCCAGGTGGTGCACCCGCCCGTCCATACCGTCGATGGGCAGGCCGATCCGCTCGCCCAGTTCGTCACCGCCCAGGCCCTTGCCGATAACCCGGCCGACGATCCGCTCGGCCGGAAGGGCGCGATGAACAACGTAGCCCGCATAGGCGCGTTGCTCGGCCACCCCCTCGCGGTCCAGCGCCTGGTGCATCGTCTTGATGATGTCGCCGCGCGTGCCCAGCTCGCGAAGCATCGGCTCGGCGCGGGCGGATATCGTCCAGACGCCCGGCGTATGCTCGGTCGCCAGCCCCATCCGCTCCAGCTTGCGCGCGCGGTCGATCAGCAGCGCCCGATTCTGTCGCATGGTCTCGGCCAAGTCCTTGTCCGGGCGAAGGTCGGCGAACTCGTTGCTGGCCGCCTGCTCGGCGAGCAGCATCCGGTCGAGCCGGGTGAATCGCTCGGCGTCCACCGCCCGCTCAAGCTGGCGGCTGACTTCCTGCTCGGTTTGCCTGCCCAGCTCCAGCGTGACGACGTCGCTCGCCCGCTCGCGGATGCCGTGGGCGATGTAGTCGCCGGCGATGTCGAGCCGCTTGCCATCGTCGGTGACCCCACGAAGTAGAACGTGGGTGTGCGGATGGCCGGTGTTATGGTGATCGACCGCGATCCAATCGAGTTTCGTGCCGAGATCGGCTTCCATCTGAGCCATGAGGTCGCGCGTGGTCTGCCGCAGATCTGATAGCTCGACGCCTTCCTCGGCGGAGACGATGAATCGAAACTGGTGGCGATCCTCGCGGCCCCGGTCGAGGAAGGCGGGACCATCGGCGACATCCTTGTCGGCGGAATAGACTTGGCCCTTCTCGCCGTCACGGGTCACGCCGTCGCGCTCCAGGTAGCGCAGGTGGGCGTCCACTGCCTTGCCGCTCACGTGCGCCCGCGTTCGCGTACCGCCGCGCTGCGGGTTGAGTTTCACGATCCGCGCCTTCACCGCCACCCGGCGCGACCGGGTGCGGACGCCGTTCGCATCCCGGCTCCACCCGTTCCGGCCCTTCAATCTGGCCGCCACCTGCGCGCCCCGTCCGCGCGCGTTGCACCGCCCGCTCGCCTTCCCCGTCCCGGCCAAGCGGTTGGGATTGCCGCCCGCCCGGCGGATGGCCTGATGCACGTCGCCGACAAAGGTCTTCGACCGCTGCCGCACGGCCCTCGGCGTGCGAGGCGTGCCACGGTCGCGAATCTTTCCGGGACGGATGCGGAAGTGGTCTTCATCGGTCGCCATGACGCCGACGATTGAAGGCCGGAATCGCCGGTGCAAGAGTGCGGATCAGGTCGTAGGGCTGTCGCGCGCAACGACTTGCCGGCGGCGGAAAACGGCGGTTTGCCGATCATTACACCTTGCGGCCGGTGCCGCCAAAAGTGCTGATAACAAACGAGAAAGCGCCTTTCGCGCCACCCATGCACCTTGCCGCTCCGGTCGCAGAGCGCCAAAAAACGATGTGCAGCCAGATACTTAGGGGCAATGCCCCGGCAGCGAGGAACTTCGCTTTATCTTGCCGTCAACTTCCTTACTGCAAAGGACAGCAAACCCACTTTGCGCCCCGACGCCTTCTCCACGATTTTCAGAGAAGCTGGTGCTCGAGATCGTCTTTTCGTTTTCGCCAATCAGGCATTGTCTGAGTAAGCAATCCTTGCCAATTCGGACCGTGATCAGGGTGCAGCGCGTGGGCAAGCTCGTGGGCAATAACATAGTCGATTAGGTGCGGTGATGCCTGTGCCAGTTCGCTATTCAGCACCAGGTTTCCCTTCGCCGTGAAGCTTCCCCAGCGTTGAGACATCAGCCGAATTATGAGACGGGGTTTGACCACGCCCATACGCAAAAACGGCAGTGCGGCTACGTCGAGGCGTACCGGAAATATCCGGTGGCTTTGCAGTCCATACCAATGCCTCAGAAGTGTTCTTCGATGCACATAATTGCTGTTTTCCCGCACGGCGAGAATGATCCTGTCGCCGTCCAGGCGGACGTTCGGCGCGCCTTCACCTGTCACGACGAGGCGATACTGCTTTCCAAGAAAAAGGTGGGTTTCACCGCTCACATATTGGCGGGCTGGAGTTCGGGGGCGCCATCTTTCGCATCGAAGCAACTCGCGCTTTATCCAGCCGCCACGCCTTGAAACGCGCGTGACGATTTCGTCGTCCGTGGCTCGATCCGGTGCGTAGGCAGCAACGCTTCCGTCGGGAGAGACGACGATTCGCAACGTGCGCCGGTCCGATCGCTTCACGGAAAACGGCAAGACCATCTCACCCCAGCGGGCGACAAGCTCAGCGGATTCTGCCATCGTCGGCCATTCGCACACGTGCTGACGCCAGCACGTCATCGACAATCATGTCGATGACGTCGGGGCCAATGTTGACTGCACCAGACGACAGAACTTGGTCAAAAAAGAAGTCATCGATCGAGTTACGAATGCGGTTTTGAAGGTCCCGATCATGCTGCCAGCCGACAGTTCGGTTGCGCTCAATGATGTCGGTGACCGCGATGGCGATGTCCGTGGCGGGGCCATCGGCGTCCAATCCAACCTTCTTGAGTTCCCGGCGCGCGATACCCCAGAACGCCGTTTCATTGCCTTTCCCCCTGATCGAGGGCGGCGTCGGATCTTCGCTGTCCTCGCGCGTATCGATGCGGTCGCGAAGTGATCGCATCTGATCGAGATAGGCTTTCTCTTCGAGCCGGCGATCTCTGAACGCCGCGATCGTGTCTCGGATGAGCTTGGAAAACTTCTCGAAGAAGACGGGGTCCTCATCCCATTTTTCGTCGATCGCGCGAAGCGTGCGGTGAGCGATCTCGTCGGCGATTGATGCGTCCGAGCGGTTCTTTTTCGACCGTGCCGCGTCGATGGCCGCATCATCGAAAACGGCCAGCGGCTCCACGACGGTGATCACCTCGTGAGCGGTCACATGGTTGTCTAGAAGTGCGCGGACGCGCTTTTCATAATCGAACCAATCGATAGCGTCGGCGTATCGGGTCTTCACATGGGCGCGCAGGGCGATGAACCGCTTCTCGTCAGAACGCCATCGCGACATCCGTTCGGGCGGCGTTTCCTCGACAAAGGTCCGTGAAGCCACGGCCACGGTCAGCGTGCGAGAGAACGCCGACAACGCCTTGTAGAATTCGTCTCTCAGGCTCTCGTCCGATAACGAACGCGCATAGGCTTCTTCATCATACTTGTTGGAAACGCCGGCAAACAAGTCAAGCAAGGTGGCGTGCTTCTCGGGAAGAGATCGGGCCTCATCGGCGACTTGGGTCGCCGCGTGATTGAGGTCACTTTCATTGAAGTCCTTTAGTGCGTCGTTTGCCGTCAGCGCCTCGCCGAGGTCCTGCAAAACGCCACAGTAGTCGATGACATATCCGAATGGCTTTTCCGGAGCGCCGTCGTCATCGAACACACGATTCACACGGGCAATGGCCTGCAGCAGGGCATGCTCGCGGAGAGGGCGCGCCATGTAAAGGACCGTGTTCCGGGGAGCATCAAATCCGGTCAGAAGTTTATCGACGACGATAAGGATGTCGGGGTCACCGGAGCCTTTGAAGCTCTCCACGATCGACCGGTTGTAGTTCTCTTCGCCCTGCCAACGCTCCATCATCCGGCGCCAGAAGGTCACCACCTCATCGACATTTTCCTCGTCGAGGGCGGTCTCGCCCTCACGCAGTTCCGGCGCTGAAATCACAACTTCCGAGCTGACGTCGCCAAACTCGTCCAACAGCTTTTTCAGCGTGATGGCGTCGCGCTTCGACGGCGCAACGAGCTGCCCTTTCAAGCCGGTGCCTTTGAAACTGTCGGCGAAATGCTGACTTACATCGAAGGCGATGCAGCGGAGCCGAGCAGACACGCCCATCAACGCCCGCGGCCGGCTCATCTTACGCTTGAGATCTCCCTTCTGCGCATCTGACAGTCCACGGGTGACGCGATCGAACCAGGCATCTACGGCTGCTTCGTCGATATCCTCCTCAACGTGGCGCCCCTCGTACAAGAGCGGGACGACCGCACCGTCCTCGACCGCGTCCTTCATCGAATAGACCGGTCGCGCCAGCGTGCCGAACTTGAGGAAGGTATTCCGCTCCTTCTTCGCGATCGGTGTGCCTGTGAATCCGATCAGGCAGGCGTTCGGGAAAACCTCCCGCATCCGGGCGTGTAGGCTATCCAGGTCGCCGTACTGACTGCGATGGCTTTCATCGACCAGGACGAAGATGTCGGCGCTGTCGTCCGCCACCCGACGCTTATTCAACCCGGCCTTGAACTTGTTGACGACGGTGGTGACAACGGGCGCCTTGCTTTCGATCAGCTCGATAAGGTGCTCGCCCGTCTTAGCCCTGACGGGCGACAGCCCGGTCGCGCGGAAGGTATCGGCGATCTGCTTATCGAGGTCGGTCCGGTCCGTCACCATCACCAGCCGCGCGCTCGGCGAGGCCATGACGAGCGCCTTGGCCAGCATGACCATCGTCAGCGACTTGCCCGACCCCTGGGTATGCCAGACCACCCCGCCTTCACGCCTGCCGGACTCATCGCGCGTCTGCACGCGGCGAAGCAGGTCGTTCACCGCGAACATCTGCTGATGCCGAGCGACCTTCTTCACCGGGCCGTCGAACAAGGTGAAACGCCGCGCCATGTCCAGCAACCGTTCGGGACGGGCAAGGCTGATCAGGATCGAGTCGAGCGGCGTCGCAAAGCGCGAGCCGGCCTCCATCAGGTGACCGTGCCTGGTCCTGTGAATGACGAAGTCGGCGAAGATCGACCGCTCCTCGATCTCGTCCATTTCGCGCGACATCACCTTGGCGATATCGTCTAGCGTATCCTCCAGCTCTTTCCACGCCGCCCAGAATTTCGCCGGAGTGCCGACTGTAGCGTAGCGCGGGCGGTGGGGGCTGGCGGCGATGAGTAGCTGCGCCGAGAAGAACAGATTGGGCGCGCCGACATCCGGCTTCTGATTGCGGAGCTGCTGACTGATGCCCTGCATGGCATCTTCCTGGCTGCGCTTCACCTCGATCACCGCGAACGGGATGCCGTTCACGAACAGCACGATGTCCGGCCTGATCGCCGCACCGCCCGGCCACTGGACCGGGAATTCGGCGGTCATGTGGAACGCGTTGGCGCGCCAGTCCGCCCAATCGATGTATCGCAGCTGGCTTTCACGGACCTGGCCGTCGATGGTCTGCGGCAACGCGATGCCTAGCTGAAGCAGGTCAGTGACAGTCTCGTTCGTGCGGAGCAAGCCATCGAAACGGACATAACGCAGCCGGTCGATCGCCGTTATGATGTTGGTCTCGGAAAACGGGTGCGAACGATTGCCCCGTCGGATGTGGTTCAGACGTGACAGCTGCGCGGATAGGATGTCTTCTAGCAACACCGTGGACCGGCGATGCCCTCTCTGGCGCTCCGCCTCGGCGCGCGTGACATACCGCCAGCCCAGCGCCGACAGTGTTTGCAACGCCTGAAGCTGCGCCCCGCCGGCTTCGGACAGGGTAAACTCCGGGGAGCCGCTCATGCGGCGACAGCGACCGGAGTGGTCTTCGGCTTGCGCTTGGCCTTGGTCGTCGTTGAGGCCGGCTTGGCGATCCAGGCGAAGGCGCATTTGTATCCCAGCGCCCGCAGCTCATTCGCGGCCTGCCGGAAAGTAACAAGGCTGAAGAACGGAAGTCGGTTTGTGCCGGCACCCACGCCGGAGCAAATCACTGCATAAACGACAAGATGTGCCGCTTCACTGTAGGGGGTTCCGGAGGGGGCGACGAGCGCCTGATAGCCGGTGAGGCCAAGGGCGGTCTCCTGATCGACAATCCGTGTTCTCAGAAGATCACGAAACGGGCCGTCCATCTTCATCACACGCGCCGACACGGTTCCCTGATTGAAAAGGTGGCTGAGCCGTGACGATGACGTCTGATCCTTCACATGAATCATGGCCCCGGTGTTTTCGAGGAAGTCACAGGCTTCGATCGAATATGAAGCGCCGGTCGGCTTCACCAATTTGCGGTCAAGGCAAAGCATGTTGTGGCCACCGATCGCGACCCGGCCATTGTATTTCTCCTCGTTTTCGTCGGCGAGGGCGTCCGGCATGGCATGGGCAGTGACCCCGGCGAAGAAGGTGGTGACCTCGTTCGCCAGGTTGGTATCGATCCGATACCAACGGTCTGCGGAGAGAACATATTTCTCGCCGTTCAGGTCAATCTCGAAGACAAGGCATTCCTTGATGCGCCAGCTCTGGCCGTCATCCTTGCCCTCGGCGTTGCACTCGTAAACTTTGTGCCCGGAGAGATGTCCCGCTTCATAGGCGAGCAGTGCCTTCTCCCGCATGTCTGCAACGTACCCCCCGATTTCCAAATCGGTGTGGACGTTGGAGCAATTGAATCCCTTGAAGCGGATGTGCCGCGCTTTTTCGGGATCATAGATGACTGGATAAGCGAGATGCAGCGTATCGGGGATCACGCCCGTCAGGCAGCCGCCCAGCGCCGCGACCAGGGCGGCGTCGAGCAACTCAATCGTCGCTTTGTCGCGAACATGTTTGATCTGGTCGATCCAGGCGAAGTTCGCCTTGTAGTCGTCCTTGCCGAAGGCAGCGAAGGCATCAGCGCAAACCTTTGGCAGGCCGGCGACGTCCATCTCCTTGGTCAGTGTCAGCCCATCGCTGCCCGCGACGCGTGATGCGAACGTAGTTACCTTGGGCTCGCCCGCCAGCCCGCGCACAATGTCCCGCTCGATGTCGATGCTGAAAGCCGTTTGGTCGGAGCGTCGAGCCGTCTGTGTACGGCGGGATGTCGTATTTTCATCTGGGGTGCGGATGTCGGCGCTGCGCAGCTTGTCGGGATCGACTGTATTCAAAACCACGCGCAGCCCAAAATCCTGTTCGAAGGCGTCTGGGTCGAGTTTCACATGGCCTAGCCCGAACGAAACCGCGAACCAGCGACCGCTCGCCGGAATGAAGACCAGACCATAGGCGGTCAGGTTCGTGAGCTTGGCCTTCTCAGCATCGGACAAGTCGAGGAACTTGGACCACTTCGGCGCGCCGCCACCAATCGTATCGAGCGCGATCTGTGCACCTTCAAGCTTATTCCAGGTCGACAACTCGACGCCCGCCCGGACACTGTCAGCCGGCTGTTTGCCATCGCGGAGCAAGCGAATGGAAACGGTCTGAGATTTCTTGGTCATTCCGCCGCTCCTGCCAGAATAGAGGGTGGCGGCGGCACAAGGTCGAACCGGTTATCGAGCTGCCATTCGCGACCCACCAGCTTCTGCATGAGGCCACGTTTTTGGGTGCGCAGGGTTTCGGCCTGCTTTGCCAAACCTTCGATCGCGGTATCTTCCGCGTCCAGGATGGCAGCGATCCGCTGTTGCACCGGCAGTGGCGGCAGGAATATCTCCGCCTGTTCCAATGCGTCGAGCGTAAGCCCGAAGCGCACTACCCCGTTTGCCAGGCGGGTGAACTGCCAACGCATGGCCTGATGGCGCATCGCCTGCGCTAGGAATGGCCCGTATCCGAGGCCTTCGCGGGGTCGAGCAACGGCAAGATGATAGCCGCAGACAAGGTTCGGGATGTCTTCGGCGACGAGGGCCGGTTCCGCGATCTCGTCTGCCGTCTCGGAATCTTTGGTGAATACGACATCATGCTTACGCAGGCTATTGTCGGCGATCTGTCGTTTTGACGCCGTGGCCTGCATGAATTCGATATGCGCGGTGATGCGCGCATTGTGAAAAACGTCCATGTAGTTGCACAGTAATACAGACACTTCGTTATCGCGGGATTTCTTATCAACGCCGCTAAACCATACATCAGCGGCCCCTAAGAAGGGTCGCCTCGGAAGGTTCAAGAACAGATGCTGGACAAGGCCGGCCTTCCGACGCCGCTTCGCAGCGATCAGGCGCTCCGTCTGGATGACGGCGCGGTCCCAGGCGTCGAGCACGGTGACTATGCGCCGTTGTTGTTCCAGGCCAGGCGGTGCAATCGGAATCTCTGCAAAATCGTCAAAATACAGACGAAGGCGATCCTCGGTCAGCCCGTGGGAGTAAGCCCAGAACAGATAGGTCATCCGGTCCGACTTGAACCAGTGATAGGCGAAACGGCTATCGATGTTCTTCCTTGGTGCTAGCGCGACATATGCCGGGCTTACAAGGCCATCGGCGTCGGCCAAGCCGCACGCTCCCTGCCACATCCGCATCATGTTGTAGGCGATGTCGCCACGCCGGACGAGCAAGTGCTGGTCGGCGAAAAGCGTCGTCTCGGTGCGGCGCTCAATCTTGTCGCGATGGACGAGGCCGTCGTTCATCGTCACTGACAATGTGGGCAATCCCTCGCGCCCCGATTCCTGCCGGTTCTCGAAGTAGTCACCAAGGCGAGGGCGGCGCATCATGCGGCAACCCCATCGCCGATCTGGCTCTTGCGCCAGTCACCATAGGTCTGGCCAGTCGCTGCGTGCTTCCAGTAGCGTGGCCCGCTGACATTGCCGCCATAGACGACGCGCGATGCGCCCGAGGGCGAGTCAAATGCGGTGTCAGCGGCGAAGCGTAGGAATTTGCCATCGGGCGTGATTTCCAACGCGCCCTCGGCGATCATTTCCGCCCGGCGGCGCTTCAACGGTTCAGCGCAGCTTGGCACCTCCTGCCGCTTCGCGAGCGACCCCGCCAGGATAACAAACTCGCCATTCGCCTCCCGCGCCTTTGCGTCGGCGCCGGATTCCGTGAAGGTGAAGATCGGGCCTCCTACGCTCACCGTGACCGGCTTGCCTGGCTCGGCCTTCGGCGGGGGGGCGGATGCCGCTCCGGCTTCCTGGCCGGCGGGCCGTAAGATGTCGAAGCCGAGCACCGGCAGCAGCACCTCGATCTCGTCGAGAACGCGCTCCATGTCGGCTATTTCGGGCTCGGGTAGCCCTTTGAATGGCGGCTCAGTGCCGTTCACCAGCTTGGCGCGACCGGCACCGCGAATGGCGGCGATGACACGGCTCTCCAGGTAGCGGCCATGTGCCTTGGTGAGGTTTTCATCCTTGGAGACGATCAGCACTGCGCGGGTGAAGAAGTCCTTGGACTCGTCGGAATCATGCGCGGCTAGGCGAGTGCGGACTTGATCTCCCTCGCCGACATAGACGAGCTGACGCCCCGGCAGATCAGGGTCCGGGCCGACTAGGAGGTAGATACCGGTCCGGGTCGCTTCCTCGCGTCGGATCAAATCCGGGAGCGCAGTGCGCGTCGCCACTGCGGCCCGGACGGACGAAACGCCAAGTTCAGCAGTGATGACGCCCGACGGCGAGCCATCGACCAGGTAAAGCTTAAGCGTTCGGCCGCGCCGCGCAGGCGATTTGGCGAAGGGGTCAGACATCTATGCCGAGCTCCTTGAGATAGCGGTTCATCTGCTCTCGGTTCTCGGCGAGCTGGAGCTCCAGGTCTCGGATTTCGTTCTGCACCGCCTGGATATCGATTTCGGGTTCTGGCTCGAACGTGTCGACGTAGCGGGGGATGTTGAGGTTGAAGCCATTCTCCTCAATTTCTTCAAGCGACCCGCGATGCGAGAAACGCTCGACCTCCAGCCGTCCTTCGCGGACGCGCATGATCTCGGCGATGTCGCTGTCGCGAAGATAGTTCTGTTTTTTGCCCGGCTCGAAACTGCGGCTTGCGTCGATGAACAGGACATCGCGCTCATGATCGCGCTTTCCGCCGCTTTCACGCGCGCGGTCGAACACCATGATGCACACGGGGATGCCGGTGGTCGGAAAGAGCTGGGCCGGCAAGCCGACCACGACGTCGAGCAGATTTTCGCGGACGATCGATTCACGAACGCGGCCCTCCGCCCCTCCGCGAAATAGCACCCCGTGGGGGGCGACCACTGATACACGGCCTTCGCCAGGCCGGGCTGTAGCAAGCATGTGGAGGATGAAGGCATAATCGCCTTTACTCTTGGGCGGTACGCCACGCGTGAAGCGCCGATAAGGATCGGCCGCAGCGTTCTCGGCACCCCATTTATCGAGGCTGAACGGAGGGTTGGCGACGACCACATCGAACCGCATGAGATGATCGCCCTCGATCAACTGCGGCCCGTTCAGCGTGTCGCCCCACTTGATGTCCGCGGCGTCGAGCCCGTGCAGGAACATGTTCATGCGCGCGAGGGCGCGAGTCTGGCCGTTCGACTCCTGGCCGTAGAGCCGAAAATTGTCGCCGGTGACCTCCTCGCCCGCCCGGATAAGGAGTGAGCCGGAGCCGCAGGCTGGATCGCAAATGCGGTCTCCAGATTTCGGTCCGGCAAGCTTCGCGACCAGCTCGGACACCTTGCGCGGGGTGAAGAACTCTCCGGCCTTTTTCCCCGCTTCCGACGCGAAGCGTTCGATCAGGAAGATGTAGGCGTCACCAATAACCTCCTCTCGCACTGCGCTGAGATCCAGCTTGGCGAAATCCTCCAGAAGGGTTTTCAGCCGGCGATTACGGTCCTTGGTCTGGCCGAGGTTCGATTCGGAATTGAAATCGATGTTGCGGAAGACGCCCTTCAGCTTGGGATCGTTCGCCTCCTCAATCGATTCCAATACCTCGTTGACCAACTCGCCGATGTTGTCGGCGGCGCGGCGCTCGTGGAGGCTGTAAAAATCGCCCAGGAACGTATCGACGACCTCGCCCGCACGGTTGCGCTGCTCGAACTGTTTGAGCTTGAAACGCTCCCGCTCCATCATGCGGGTCACGCGTAGCTCTCGTGTCTCGGCCGGTGTGTCCTTTAAGCGCTGGCGGTGCTGCACTGCATGGGACTTCCACACATCTGAGATGTATTTGAGAAAGAGGAATGCCAGTACATAGTTCTTGTACTGATCGGCGTCGACGGCCCCACGAAACGTATCGCAAGCTGCCCAAACGGCGTTTCTGATATCTTCGGGACGCGAGGGGGTAGCCATATATATATTCCTAACTCAACTGCGCGAATACGCGCTCAAGTGATGCTTCAGCGAGCATAGACTCGACGGCGATTAGCCGGTCAGCGAGTTCACGGCGGCGGCGGATACAGGATGCCACCCCCCCGATTAGCTTCTGACGACCGAGGGGCGGCAGCGGGAGCTCAAGGTCCGCAATAGCGTCTTTGGGGATGCGGGGCAGGCTCGCACCAGCGGTGCTTTTACGAAGTAGCACACCGGTAGCGGGGCGCATCAAGAAGGCGACGAGGTAATCCGAATCGAGGCGGGTCAGGTCTGGACGGATCAGGTAGATATCGAGCGCGACATAGGCCCCGAACTGAGAGGCCCTGGCTTGGACCGCCGATGCGCGCTCTCCCCGTGCAGCGAGAAGGACGTCGCCGCCTTGGATCGGAACCGCCCTCCCGGCGGTCGGACGACGACCAACAATATGGTCACTGTCATCCGTGCTGAGATTGCGAATTTGCAAGAATCGGCAACCATCGTTGGTCGAGGGCTCGGGATTGACCCCGCTGAGAATAACCGCCGTGTCCGAAAGCTTGACCATAACCGGCGCAATAGCAGCGACGGACGCCCGTGCCAAGAAGTATCGTTAGAGACCCTCTCATATGATGCTTTAATTTGTCCGCTGGCCATAGCGCCATGGCGCAGACGAAGTCATCATCTTCCTCGGCCATGCCTCGCGATCACCGCCGAGTCTGCGCCACCATGGGAAAGACTGCTACATCGTAGTCGACCACTCTCTTCATCGCCCGGCTGCTGGACCCCGGTGGCAAGCTAGTTATGCTGGCGAGCAGCAAGCTGGGTTGGATCATCGGCCGCTTTAGCCGCCTCGGATCAGCCGAGCGCTTCACCGATCAACGTGCCCCCCGCAGCCTCGATGGCCTCACCGACCAGAGCCTGCATCTCGCGAAGCAGATCGGTCGAGCGATGGTCCAATGTCGGGCCCGGTACAGGAACATTTTCAACATAGACGGATTGGACCGTCCGCGCCCGGTCAAAAGTCGAGCCGCGCCCCGACAGGTTGAAGGCTCGCGTCCACCGGCCGTACCCGGCCTCGATAAGCCTCTGATGGGCCAGAGGCGCCAAGCGCTTGTAGACCTCCCGCTGGACAAGGCCCAAAGCGGCCTCGGCCTCTTCCTCAGACGGTTGCTTGCCCTCCCAGCGCAGCGGGGTGTCCAGGTAGCGAGTGATCCATTCCGAGAGGCGGCTGACTAGGTCGGTAACGGGCATCAGGTCCTGATACTCGTAGTTGTCGATACGCAGCGCCACCCGGCGGTTTAGCGCCTTTACCTCTGCCCAGTGCGCGCGCCGCGCGTTTGGCGCGCCGCCCAGGCGAAGGATCGCGTCCCAGCGACTATGGAATTCCGCGACGGCGCCTTGGATCGAGAACAACAGCCGGGCTAACTCGTAGACCGGCTTGACCTGCACCGAGGCGGCGTTGGCCAGGCCGACCGTCTTGAAATAGTCGAGCAGGCGCAGAAGCTCGGCGGCCGGCGCGGGGTTCTTGTCGGTGATCGGGCGATCAAGATAGCCCAGCATGAAACACCGGTCATCGATGTTCCGGCTGATGGCCCGGATCACGGGCGCGCCGACCACGTCCCTCAGGCTCGCTAACGCCTGTGTGACCGTGGCCATCACATGGGCGCGCTGGTCGCCCAGAGTGGGAAGATTGGCCTGGCGCTTGAGCAGGTCGAAACTCGTGAAGGCGATTGCCAGCTTGTCGTGGTGGCCGCTGGCGGCCACGGCTCGCACGACCGAGGTGGCACCATCGAGCATTGGCGTTTTGGCCGTGTCGACGAGCAAGATGACATCGACTTGGTCGAAGCGGCTGGTGATGTGAGAGGTCACGCCAGTCGCCGAATCCTTGGCGTGACCTAGACCTTCGCCATCAAGCAGAACAAGCCTGCGGTCACCGTCGCCGAAACGGGGCTCGAACGGGCCACGGATGCGAATGCCGTCCACCAGCGGGGTTAGCATGGTTCCGAACGACGGTGCCCAGTTGCTCGACAGGCGGCGGATGGTGCGGATGAACTCGTCACGATCATCAGAGGTGAAGACCCACGACTCCGGCCAGCCACCGGGGCGCCGGGTCAAGCCCTCATCGAGCCGATCGAAGCGTTTGCGCAGCTCGTCCATGATGTCGCCGACCAGTTCGTCGAAATCTGTCTGGGTCTGGATCCCTTCCTCGAAGAGGTCCTGCGCGGCGTCGCGGTCTTCCTTGATGAGGCTCGTGATCTCTACTCCAAGATCGGCCTTGGCCTTAGCCGCCAGCACTCGGATGCGCGCCACATAGCCCAGCAATGTCGCCTGCATGCCCGCGATTTCCTCGACCGTGGGGACTTCCTCTCCATCTGCCTCGAACGCGACCGGCCCATCCTCGAAGCCGTCTTCATCCACGATCTGGGCTTGGACACCTTGCCCCCAAGATCCGAGAACGTAGCTAAGCCGGAAGCGCATGTCGCGATGCTGCAGCAGGCGTTCGGCGATCTTGGCGTCTGGCTGATCGTCCCAGAGGATCGCCCCAGCGTCGGCTACGCATTCGTGGACCAGCGTCTGGACGGTCCATTCGTTGAAGAATGTCGCCACACAGGCATAGCCCTCACCCGGCGCGGTAATGACCTCAATGTCGGAGATTGTTGTCCGAGAGGCCGAGGTCGACGGGAAACGATCACGCTCGGGGTGCGATCCGATCATCTGGCGCAGGAGCGAGGTCTTGCCCACGCCCGTGGGACCAACCAGCAGGACGCGGCAATAGCCGTCGTCCTTGCTTGGCAGGTCGATCTTTTGGCCGCGCACGTCGAAGGATCGGGTCGTGGGGGTCGTGAGGTCCTCGTAGAAGGCTCGCACGACGACATCGTCGAAGACCTCGGAAGCGGCAGCCTGACGATCAGCGGAGAACCAAGTATCGTCAGAAAGCAGCGCGCTCAGCTGCTGGCGCAACGCCTCGGCCTGGGTGTCGTCGTTCGTGCCGGCGCTGCGGCGCATCTTCCGGCCGGGCTTGCCCCGCTGGTCAGTCTTGAGGGGGTGGCGAAATGTTAGAACCCAGGTCGCGCCTTCTTTCGCACGAACCTTGGAAGCGGTGTAACGAGCATCGGACATATCTGATTGTTCCTGACTGTTCCACATCTGTTTACGCGCTCATGACCGAGTCGTCAAGCGCGTTTTGGAACACTACGGAACACTATGGCGCGCTTTCGGACCCTACCTAAAGGCGTCGATCGCGCAGCCGTCGTCTCAGTTCGACACTTCTTCGAGCGGGATTCTGCTATGAGAATCAAGGAGTAACTGAAATAGCAGGCCGCATTGATCGCGTGCGGCCTTAGAGTGCTATAGCGTAAACATAGTGCCGTCATCATCTGGCGTGGCCCGCCATTTCGCCGACTGCCGCCGTTTGCCGCCGTTTCTTACTCTTAAGCCGCCGGCTCTACTCTCGGTCTGATTCCCTGCCGTGATCACCTATTGCTGCTGCGGATTTGGTGCCGGTTGAGGCAGAGGAGGCGGCGCCGGCGGAGCGCAAAGGGCCGCACGGTATTCGGGCGTGGATCCTGCCAAGCGTCCAGCTTCGAATGAGACGGCGCTCGCGATGATGAGGTCAGTTACATATTGAGGCCTTTCGGCGACGGCGGCGTTGCTCTGCTTCACGAGATCGAGCGCACGGGCGACGACCTTGTTGGCAACGGTCGGGTTGAGGAAGCGCGGCTTGCCCGCTCCACCGCAGATCGTCGCAACGTCGGCTTCGTGCCGGGCGGTCTGGAGTTCGGCATTATAGTCAGGAAGCTGGTCCGGAACGGCTCCCAGCGCCTGCGCGACCGCGGTGACGATGTCGGCCTGCAACTTGGTCCCCGGCGTGACTTGCGCCTGCACTGGAGTGGATAGCAGCAGAACTACCGCGACAAGTCCTCCACTCGCATTCAACTTGGTGCATTTCATGATCGCCCCCCGAGACTCGCAAATGACCATGTGATAATAACCATATTCGCAACAAGAGGGGAGTGGGCATGCGGGGGCTCTTGCTCGGCTTTTTAGCGATCATTTTCGCATCGCTAAGTCATTCTGTTCAGGCGCAAGCGCCGGCACCGGTGGCGGCACCGGCGCCGCAAAACTCGATCTGGTTCGAGCAACGAGTCGGCCATGTCGCGGTGGCGGCACAGCAGAATGGCGGCCAGACCGAGGCGACGCTCGCCTATGGATTCTACATGGCGGCGGTCGGACCGCGGCCCGCCACTGCCAACAAGGAATATGGCAACTGCCTCAAAATCGCGGTGCAGGATGCCGGTCAATCCTTCATGACCGCGCTCGACGGCGAGGCGCGGCTGTTCGTGCCGATTGTCGAGGCGATCTATTCCGATGCCCAGATCGCGCGCACGCAGAACGCGCTGATCACCGCGCGCGGCGTCTACAAGCAGGCCGTCGTTCAGCGCTGCTCTGCGATCGGTCAGACCGACCCGCTGCGCACCTATGTCGACGGGACGCGGCTCGCGCTGGTGAAGCGCGAATGCACCGCCAAGCTCTGTCCAAAGCTCGACGTGTCCCGAAGTGCAGCCGCCGACGGCACGATTTCCGAAGGCGAACGGCGCGAGCGCGTGTTCGAGGCGATCTATTATTGGTCGCTGAAGAAGGGCTTTGACATGCCGCTGAACCAGCCGCTGATGCTGGAATATTCGGATACGGGCGGGCTGGCACCGAAAGTGGTCGAGACGAGGCCGGGGTTGAGCTGGCCCGAACAGCTCGCCACCGACAAGGTCCAGGCGCTTTTCGAGCGCGGCGTCGCCCGTATCGTCGCCAACCCGAACCTGCCGCCGCTTTCGTCGGTCGTGACCGCGCAGATCGGTCTCCCCAGGAGCACGGTGCTCCGCACCGCGCTTGCCTTCCGCAATCCGCAAGATGCGTGGGATCTCGGGGTCGACGCTGCGGAACTCAAGCTCGCGAACCTACAGGACGAGGTCGCCCGCATCCGGCTGACCGAATGCAAGGTGTATCGTGGCCTCGCTGACGTGGCGGCGGTGGCACAATGCGCCGGCTACGAGATCGACAATCCGGCGATGCTCGAATGCCTGAACGGCGGCCCCTGCATGCCCCAGCTGGCGGCGGTGGCCGACGCCGGTGCAGTGCTGCAATCGGCCCGGCGCCGGATCAGCGACCTCGGACTAGACGCGTTCGTGCCGAGGCCATATTCGGACGCGGTCGGGTCGTTCGGCACGATGGTCGATATCTACAAGGCCTGCACCGCCGAAGGCGACGCGAGCGCAGCAGCTGCGTGCCTCGCGAGAAAATCGGTGCCCCCCGAAATCGCGACCCAAGCGAACTGCTTGCTCGACAATGGCGGCACCGACCGGATCCGCTGCCTGGTCCCGGACGGCAAGGCGGCGCAGGCGCTGCAGCAGATGCAGAATTGCGTCGAGCGGAAGGCTAAGGGCTGCGCGATCGAGGCGGCGCTGCCGCCCGAATGGGCATGCGTCGCGGGCGCACAGTCCGCTGCGGACCTGCAGTGCCTCGCGGGAAATATAGGCGGCGACGGAGCGCGGATCGCGCAATGCCTTAACCAGCAAAGCGACACCGCAGCGCGAATCGTCTGCATGGGCGGCGACCAGATTCCAGCACCCGTTCAGCAGGCCGTCGCTTGTTACACCTCCTCGACGACCGAAGCGGGCATGGCGGTGTGCGCAATCGGTGGCGCGCTGCCTCCGGAGCAGGCGGCGGTGGTCAAATGCGCAGCGGAATCGGGCGGTGACCCGATGGCGGCCGGCGTGTGCGTCGCCGCGCCGCTGCTGAAGCTTAATCCGGGCCAGCAAATCATCCTGCAATGCGCGGCCTCGGGCGGCGGCGTGCCGGTGACGACGGCCGCCTGCATCGTTGGCAGGTTCACGCTCAACGAACTGCAAGGCTGCCGGACCGCTGAGTTTGGGCAGTCGGGCTGCTTTGGCGAGGGCAACGAGTTTCAGAAGCTTGCCAAATTTATCACCGGCGACACAGTCTCGAAGGACTCGGTAGTCGGTCAGATCGTGATCGCCCATATCCAGGTCGCCAACTCGGCGATCGCCGGGGTCGGTCACGCTCTCAACGAGCTCTCCAAGGGCGGCAAGAACACGATCGAGGGCTTCAACCACGAGATGGAAAAGGTTCGGACGACGCCGCTCAAGGCGCTGGCGGATGCGCCCGGCAACATCGCACGCGAGACGGGCAAGGCGATCGAGAATGCCGCAAATGCACTCAACCCAGCCAATTGGCGCTTCTAGGAGGGCAACATGGATCGCAGGACGTTCATCACCGGCGCGCTCGGCTTAGCGACCATCCCGGCACCGTGGATGGTGGCGCGAGCGCAGGGCGGCCCTGTGAAGCTCCTCCTCGTCCGCGAACACAGTTATGACACCAAATGTCTGCCGTGCGTGGCCGGCAAGCTCTACGGAGTGCCAAGCAACATCAACCTGGATACCGCCGAACAGGCCACGGGCTTGCTCACGTTCATCACCGACACGGTCGAACTGAGCTATGAGCCCGACAGTGGCCGCCCCTCATCCATCCCCGAAGCCACCTACAGCGCCAGCGTACGCACGGACGCTACCAAGAGGTGGATGTGGAGCGGCAACGAACTCAACGCAGGCGCGGTACTGCAGGACAGGGCGTGGCGGCTCGAACTCGCAAACGTACCGCACAGAACCGCCATCCAGTTCCACTACGGCCGCGACGCAAGCTGGTCCCGAGGCTGCATCATCCTCGGCCACAAAACGCCCTCATGCCCTGCTCGCAGTCCCTGCAGCTTTTCTGATTCCCCAGAACCGTCAATCAAATCCCTACGCAACTATGTCGAGAGCAATGCGATGGCCTCAAATACCCCAATCCGCGTGCGTGTCGCAGGTGCTTGAGAGGAGGGTAATGCCCATCAAAACACTGCTTATGACCGCCATATCCTGCGCGGAAGCGAACGACCTGATGTGGAAATGATGCTCAATGTCTCGGTAGGATCAGAACGGTTCGTTGCTATCATAGTGCTACAGCGTAGACATAGTGCTCATCTTCATCGGGCATGGCCCGCCAATCGTCGTGCTTCGTCGCTGGGTCGCAACGGCCGCGACCTTTTACGACCGCCGTCGAACGATCGGGCTCCGGCGCAAGCGCCCGAACGCCGCCGGGCCGGTCAGATCGTTGCTCGCTGTGAATACTTCACGCCGGCGGGATGGTGGAGCCGAGGGGGATCGAACCCCTGACCTTCGCAATGCCATTGCGACGCTCTCCCAGCTGAGCTACGGCCCCATCCGGTCCGGGAAAGTGCGCCCTAGCGGCCGCACACCGGGCTGGCAAGCGGCCCCCGGGCGAGGCGCCTGCGCTTTTCCTCAATGCTCGTCGTCTTCCGTCACGGTCTCGACACCCAGGTCGTCGTCGCCGCCCAGATCGACCTCGTCATCGGCCGAGGGCTCGCCCTCGTCACCCGCCGCGATCGCCTCCAGTTCCGCGTCCTCCCCTTCCAGATCGCTGTCGGGCGCCTTGGCGACCGCCTTGACCTGCTCGAACGCGAGCGGCTGCTTCGATTTCAGGATCGGCTCGGGATTCCACGCATAGCCGCAGTTGATGCAGGCGACCGGTTCATCCTTGTGGAGATCATAGAAACGCGTGGAGCATTTCGGGCACTGGCGCTTCGTGCCCCATTCCGGCTGGATCATGCCGTGCATGGCCTTTCATGTTGGGTGTTCGAGGTCTGTCGCCTCGAAAATCGGGCGCGCCTTGCCATGGCGCAACCCCCCTGTCAAAGCCGCCGCCCGATGTCGGCCGCCGCTCCCCGCCCCTTCGCCGTCGCCGCGTCCGGGCCGCTCATCGGCTGCGTGGCCGTGCCGGGCGACAAGTCGATCAGCCATCGCGCGGTGATGCTGGCGAGCCTCGCCGTCGGCGAGAGCCGGGTGGAGGGGCTGCTGGAAGGCGAGGACGTGCTCGCCACCGCGGCGGCCCTTCGCGCCATGGGCGCGACGATCGAGCGTGGCGCGGATGGCGCGTGGCGCATCCACGGTGTCGGCGTCGGCGGGCTGCTCCAGCCCGAGGCGGCGCTGGCGATGGGCAACTCCGGTACCTCGACGCGCCTCCTGATGGGGCTTGTCGCGTCGCATCCGATCACGGCGACGTTCACCGGCGATGCCAGCCTCTCGCGCCGGCCGATGGCGCGCGTCATCGAGCCGCTGGCGCGGATGGGCGCCGACATCATCGCCAGCCCCGCGGGCCGCCTGCCGCTGATGGTGCGCGGCCTCTTGCCCGCGATACCGATCCGCTACACGCTCCCGGTCGCCTCGGCGCAGGTCAAATCGGCGGTGCTGCTCGCCGGCCTCAACACGCCCGGGATCACGACGGTGGTGGAGCCGGTCGCCACGCGCGACCATTCCGAGCGCATGCTGCGCGGCTTCGGCGCCGAGCTGACCGTGGAGGAAACCGGCGAAGGCAGGGTCATCGGTGTGCGCGGCGAGGCGGAGTTGGTGCCGCAGCATATCATCGTGCCGGGCGACCCGTCGTCCGCGGCGTTCTGGACGGTCGCCGCGCTGGTCGTGCCGGGCTCGGACCTGCTGCTCCCGAACGTGCTCCTCAATCCGACCCGCGACGGCATCTATCGCGCGCTCCGCCTGATGGGCGGTGACATCGCGATCGTGAACGAGCGCGAGACCGGCGGCGAGCGCGTCGGCGACCTGCGCGTGCGCCACTCCGCGCTGACCGGCATTGAGGTTCCGCCCGAGCTCGCGCCCAGCATGATCGACGAATATCCCGCGCTGTTCGTCGCCGCTGCCTTCGCGCAGGGCCGCACCGTCGCGCGCGGCGCCCATGAGTTGCGCGTCAAGGAATCGGACCGGATCGCTGCGATGGCCGCAGCGCTCGGCACGGCGGGCGTCGCGGTGGAGGAGCATGAGGACGGCCTCACCATCGATGGCACGGGCGGCGAGCCGCTGCCCGGCGGCGGCCGTGTCGCCACGCGACTGGATCACCGTATCGCGATGAGCATGGCGATCGCCGGCCTCCATTCGCGCCGCCCGATAGCGATCGACGACGCGGTACCGATCGCCACCAGCTATCCGACGTTCTTGGCGACGATGGCGCGGCTAGGCGCATCTCCCACCTGGCTGAACGCATGATCATCGCGGTCGACGGCCCCGCGGCGTCGGGCAAGGGCACGGTCGCGAGGGCGCTGGCACGTCATTACGACCTGCCCCATCTCGATACCGGCCTGCTCTACCGCGCCGTCGCCGCCGCCGTGCGGCGGCTGGAGCTCGATCCGGCACGCGAGGCGGACGCGGTGGCGGCCTGCGATTTCGACGACCTGACGCTCGCCGATCCGGCGCTGCGCACCGACGAGATCGGCCAGCTCGCCTCGATCGTTTCGGCCCACCCGCTGGTCCGCGCCGCGCTGCTCCGTCGTCAGCAGCGCTTCGCCCGCCAGCCGCGCGGCGCGGTGCTGGACGGCCGCGACATCGGCACGGTCATCGCGCCCGACGCCGACGCCAAGCTGTTCGTGAAGGCGACCCCCGCGACGCGCGCGCGTCGCCGCTACGCCGAGCTCCAGGCGCACGGCGCGTCGATGAGCTACGACAGGGTCCTCGCGGACATTCGCGCCCGCGACCGGCGCGACATGCGCCGCGACGTGGCGCCGCTGGTGATGGCGGTCGATGCAATGCTGCTCGACACGAGTTTCCTGTCCATCGAGGCGAGCGTGCAGAAGGCGATCGCCATGGTAGATGGGCGGGTCGGCCGCGGAACGGGAGAGGCTCAGGCTTAACCGGCGCCGGGTCGGCGCGGCTCGGGCGGGTCTCACCCCGCAGCATCGTAATAGTCGGCCCAGGCGGAGCGCCGCCGCCGGTTGCGCGTCCTGAACGACCAAACCGCCAAGACCATCCCCGCCCCCAGCAAGCCGGCGAGCACGCCCATTGCTCCATACCCGGCCATTGTCTGCAGTGCGATCCAGAGCGACAAGGCGACGGCGACGAGGAATGCGACGAGGGCGGCGAAGACGCGCTTGCGCCCCCGCGGGTCGTTTGCCCCGAACGGCAGGACGACCGCCAGGGAGAGTGCGGCCGCCGACGTTCCCGCCGGGATGCCCGCGTTGATGTCGGCGTTCATCCAGAAAAGGCCACTGACCAGCAGGGTCAGCACCGCGAGTGCCGCGGCGGTCAGGCGAAGTCGGCTCATGTACGCTCCTGAAACTCGACCCGCCCCGCCGACTCGCGGCAAGGCTGCCGCCTATGCAATCATGTGGAGCGTTGAACAGCTGAATTGTAGATGGACGGTGAGCTGAGGCGCGGTCCGCGGCGCGCTTCGGACACGAGGGCGTCGCTCAGCGGCGATCCGGCTCGCGTCGGAACGAGTCAGGTTGCCCGCGAAACGGGCGGCCGGCAGCGATGGCGATCGCGCGCGCCCACCTTGCTCACCTGTCCTCGATCCGCTATCAGCAATGCGTCCGGCGGGCGATGCTTGCGGAGGAAGGCGCGGAGGCTTGCCCTGTCGCGCCGTTTTCGCATTGGCGCAATCCTTCCTCCCGAGCCCTGTCCGCCCGGATGCCGCGTCCGCATGGGGCGACCGCGGCGGCATCGGCTTGAAGACCGCTGGAACCAACCGGCCGGCCGGAAACGACGACACGAGGATTACCTGAACTCTATGGCTACCCAAGCCCTTCCCACCCGCGACGATTTCGCCGCCATGCTGGACGAGATGTTCGGCGGCGCCGACAGCTTCGAGGGTCGCGTGGTGCACGGCACCGTGACAGCGATCGAGAACGACCTGGCCGTGATCGACGTCGGCCTGAAATCAGAAGGTCGCGTGCCGCTGCGCGAGTTCGCCGCGCCCGGCCAGAAGGCCGAGCTGAAGGTCGGCGACGAGGTCGAGGTCTATGTCGATCGCGTCGAGAACATGCACGGCGAGGCGATGCTCAGCCGTGACCGCGCGCGGCGCGAGGCGGCGTGGGACAAGCTGGAGACCGAGTTCGCCAAGCAGACCCGCGTCGAGGGCGTGATCTTCGGCCGCGTCAAGGGCGGCTTCACCGTCGACCTGTCGGGCGCGGTGGCCTTCCTGCCCGGCTCGCAGGTGGACATCCGCCCGGTCCGCGACGTGACGCCGCTGATGGACATCCCGCAGCCCTTCCAGATCCTGAAGATGGACCGCAAGCGCGGCAACATCGTCGTCTCGCGCCGCGCGGTGCTGGAGGAGACGCGCGCCGAGCAGCGCACCGGCCTGATCCAGTCGCTGCACGAGGGGCAGATCATCGACGGCGTGGTCAAGAACATCACCGATTACGGCGCCTTCGTCGACCTGGGCGGGATCGACGGCCTGCTGCACGTTACCGACCTCAGCTACAAGCGGGTCAATCACCCGTCGGAGGTGCTGAACATCGGCGACACCGTGAAGGTGCAGATCATCCGCATCAACAAGGACACGCAGCGCATCTCGCTGGGCATGAAGCAGCTGGAGAGCGATCCGTGGGACGGCGCCTCGGCCAAATACCCGATCGGCGCCAAGCTGTCGGGCCGCGTCACCAACATCACCGAATATGGCGCCTTCGTCGAGCTGGAGGCGGGCATCGAGGGCCTGGTCCACGTCTCCGAGATGAGCTGGACCAAGAAGAACGTCCACCCCGGCAAGATCGTCTCCACCTCGCAGGAGGTCGACGTGATGGTGCTGGAGGTCGACGAGGACAAGCGCCGCATCAGCCTCGGCCTCAAGCAGGCACAGTCCAATCCGTGGGAGGCGTTCGCCGCCGCGCACCCGGTCGGCTCGACCGTCGAGGGCGAAGTCAAGAACGCGACCGAGTTCGGGCTGTTCATCGGGCTGGACAACGATGTCGACGGGATGGTGCACATGTCCGACATCGCCTGGGGCGTGGCGGGCGAGGACGCGCTGGCGCTCCACCGCAAGGGCGAGACGGTGCAGGCCGTCGTGCTCGACGTCGACCCGGAGAAGGAGCGCATCTCGCTCGGCATGAAGCAGCTGGAGCGCGGCGGTCCCGTGGCGGGCGGTACGGCCGCGGCCGGCGATCGCCTGGGCAAGAACCAGGTCATCACGGTGACGGTGCTGGAGGTGCGCGACAGTGGGCTGGAGGTGCAGGCCGGCGACGACGGCGCATCCGGCTTCATCAAGCGCAGCGATCTCGGCCGCGACCGCGACGAGCAGCGGCCGGAGCGCTACCAGGTCGGGCAGAAGTTCGACGCGATGGTGACGGGCTTTGACCGGTCCAAGAAGCCGACCTTCTCGATCAAGGCGATGCAGATCTCCGAGGAGAAGCAGGCCGTGGCGCAGTATGGATCGTCCGACTCGGGCGCGTCGCTGGGCGACATCCTCGGCGCGGCGCTGAAGGCGCGCTCGGGAGAGTGAACAACCGGGCCGGGACGTCGCGCGCGGCGGCGTCCCGGCTTGGGCCATGTCGCATGCTTGCTATTCCGCAGGGAGTAGCGTTCGTATCAACGGGAATGATCTGAGCGGGGGCAGGATGATCCGATCCGAACTGGTGCAGAAGTTGGGCGAGCAGAATGAAGGGCTGTCTCCGCGCGAGGTGGAGGCGATCGTCGCCACCTTCTTCGATTCGATCACGCGCCGGCTTGCCGAGAACGGCCGTGTCGAGCTGCGCGGCTTCGGTGCCTTCTCCACCCGTCCTCGCGACGCACGCGACGGCCGCAACCCGCGCACCGGCGACGCCGTCGCCGTCGACGCCAAGCGCGTCCCCTATTTCAAACCCGGCAAGGAAATGCGCGCCCGGCTCAACGTCTGACGCTTGATTTGTCGGATGGCTTGCGGCTTGTCCGCCGTCGTGGGCGGACGTGGCGAAATCGGTAGACGCTGCCGACTTAAAATCGGCTTCCTCTGGAATGCGGGTTCGAGTCCCGCCGTCCGCACCACGCTCTTCGCGCTCGCGCTTGCCGGTTGCCAGCGAAGTTCGGACGTCGGCCCGGTTCGGGTCAGCGCGATCGGTGGCCGTCCGGTTTTGACGGACACCGGCAAGGGCGCGCTCGGCCTGCCTTCGCGCCTGCTGATCGACGCGGTCGCGCAGGGGTTGGTTCGTTTCGACGCAGCGGGCCAGATCGAGCCCGGCCTGGCGGAGCGCTGGATCGTGACGGACGGCGGCATGAGCTACATCTTCCGCCTGCGCGAGGCGCGCTGGGCGGACGGCACATCCGTCACCGCCGAGCAGGTCGCCGACCGACTGCAACGCCAGCTCGCGCCGGGCGCGCGCAACCCGCTCGCCCCGTTCCTCACCGCGGTCGACCAGGTCGTCGCGATGACGCCGCAGGTGGTGGAGGTGCAACTCAAGCGGCCCCGGCCCGACCTGCTCAAGCTGTTCGCCCAGCCCGAGCTCGCGCTGCTCCGCCGCGGCAGCGGCAGCGGCCCTCTGGAGCTGCGCGAGGACGCCCGTACGCTGCTGCTGCGTCCCCTGCCCGATCCCGACAGTCCGCAAGTCGTCGGGCCGGAGGACCAGGTGCGGTTGACCGGCGAGCGCGCCGCGCTCGCGGTTGCGCGGTTCGCGGCGGGGCAGACGGATTTGGTGGCCGGCGGCAGCTTCGCCGACTGGCCGCTCGCGGTGCGCGCGCAGCTGGCCGCCGGCGCGCTCCGCATCGATCCGGCGGCCGGGCTGTTCGGCCTGTCGATCGTCAGCCGCGATGGCTTCCTCGCCGATCCGGCCAACCGGGCAGCGGTGGCCCAGGCCTTCGACCGCGGCGCGATCACCGCCGCCGTGCCGGGTTGGCCGGCGACCGAGCGGCTGCTGCCGGAGCAACTCGACTCGGTTGCCCCGCCGGTTTCGCCTGCCTGGGCGGCGCTGCCGCTCGACCAGCGGCGGGCCGCGGCGCGGGCGCAGGTCGCTGCGTGGGGCCGCCCGGTGACGCTGCGCCTCGCGCTTCCCGCCGGGCCGGGCGCGACCGAGCTGTGGGGCCAGCTCGCCGGCGTGCTGCGCGGCCTGGGTGTCATGCCTGTCCGCGTCCCGATCGCCGTCCCGGCCGACCTGCGGCTGCTCGACGCCGTCGCGCCCTACGACAGCGCGCGCTGGTATCTCGCTTCGGCCTGCCAGCCCTGCGGCGCGGCTGCGCTCGCGGCCGTGCTCGCCGCCCGCGATGCGTCGAGCGTGGCCGAGCGGGCGCAGCGGATCGCCGAAGCGGATGCGGCGGTCGCCGCCGACACGCCGTTCATCCCGCTCGCGCGGCCGCTGCGCTGGTCACTGGTCGCCCCGCGCCTGAAGGCGTGGCAGCCGAACACCCGTGCCTGGCACCCGTTGAACCGGTTGCGCGCCGATCCCACTTGACCGGCATGGCAGACACCACGCGCATCCACCCGAGCCTGCTCGATCGCCTGCCGGTCGGGCGCGATCCCGCCGCGGTGCGCCGCCGGATCGAGGCGATGGAGCACCTGCTGGAGGGGCTGTTCACCATCCCCGGCATCAACCGGCGCGTCGGGCTGGACGTCATCCTCGATCTGCTGCCGGTCGCGGGCGATACGGTCGCCGCCGCGCTGGGCGCGTGGATGGCGTGGGAAGCGCGCAATCTCGGCATGTCGAAGGTGCAGGTCGCGCGCATGTTCGGCAACGTCGGCATCGACTGGCTGCTCGGACTCATTCCGTTCGTCGGCGCGATCCCGGACTTCTTCTTCCGCTCCAACACGCGCAATCTGAAGATGATCAAGCGGCACCTGGACAAGCACCACCCCGCGACCGCGCTGGTCGATCAGCGGTAACGCGCGCCCGTCTCGATCCTGACCGCCGTCGTCGGGCTCACACCGCCGCTGCCGGCCCGGCACCGCGTGTAGCGGAAACGGGTGTCGAGGCAGAGCCACAGCTCGTCCAGCCAGCCGCGCCGGTTCACCGTCACGCGCACGGCCTCTGCCGGTAGCCCCGGATTGGCATCGGCCAAGGCCCGCGAGAGGCTGCCCGCGCTGATGCGGTCTCGCCCCAGCACCGCCATGTCGGGGAAGCGCAATTGGCGGAACAGCCCCGTCGACCGCGCGAAGTAGCTCGCCGGCGTGGCGCCCGTCACGCAGGTACCGTGCTTGGCCCATTCATGCTGGAGCAGCTGCGCGGACGGCGTCGCGCACAGCGCGCCGCGGATCACCGGCTCGGGCAGCAACGGGGTCGTCCGGCAGTATTGCGGCCAGTCCTTGCCGATGCCGTCGGGCCAGAGCCCGTGCAGCGTGAAGCCGAACCGATTGCCGCCGCCGCACTCCAGCCGCGCGCCCTGGTCGCGCACATGGGCATGGCAGTATTCGGGCGACCAGGTGAGCGCCAGCGTGTAGCCGCCGATCGGCAGCAGCCGCTGCGGCTGGTCCGCGCTGGCGAGATCGGGATGGGGCCGCTCGACCTGCCCCGGCACCGAACAGCGGATGGCCTGCGCCGCGGCGGCGGTGGGCGCCAGCAGCGCGGCGGCGGCGAGCAGTGCCCTCACGCGACTTCCTCCGGCGCGCCGGCGAACCAGGCGATGGCGCCCGGCGTGAACAGCATCGCTACTGCGGCGACCTGCAGCGCCAGCGCCGCCAGGGACAGGCCACCGCTCAGGCTGCCCCATGTCGCGCCCCCCTGCATCGAGGTGGCTGTCGCGTACACATTGTAGACGGTGAACAGCACCAGCAGCCATTTCGCCACGGCGGAGCCCCGGCGGGCGATGAAGAACCACAGCACCAGCGTGACCAGGGCGGCAATCGCCACTCCGGCCGCCACGATGGCGTTGAGGGCGGTCGCGCTGAGCCCGCTCGCTCCGGACTTCGTGGCGGCCTGCTCGACCATCGCGGGCCAGACGAGCACCGCCCCCGCCAGGGTCAGCGCCAGCGATCCCAGGAACAGCAGCTCGAACACCCTTATGACCCGTGGTCGCGCCATCATCGCCCCTCCCTCGTGCCGCAACCTAACCGCCATTCACACGTCAGCGCAACGTGAAGTCCAGCCCGATATCCGCGGCCGGCGCCGATTGGGTGAGCCGGCCGACGCTGACATAGCTCACGCCGGTTTCGCCGATCGCACGGATCGTCTCCAGCGTAACGCCGCCCGACGCCTCGGTCGGCACGCGGCCGCCGACCAGCGTCACCGCGCCCCGGAGCGTCGTCGGGTCCATATTGTCGAGCAGCAGCCAGGTCGCCCCGGCGGCGAGCGCCGGCTCGATCTGGTCTACCTGGTCGACCTCGACGATGATGCGCGTGATCCCGGCCGCGGCCGCGCGCCGCACCGCCTCGCCGACGCCGCCGGCCACCGCCACGTGATTGTCCTTGATCATCGCCGCATCCCACAGCCCCATGCGGTGGTTCTGCGCGCCGCCCATCCGCGTGGCGTATTTCTCCAGCACCCGCAGGCCGGGCAACGTCTTGCGCGTGTCGAGCAGCGTCGCGCCGGTGCCGAGCAGCTTGTCGGCATAGGCGCGGGTAAGCGTCGCGATGCCGGACAGGTGCTGGACCGTGTTGAGCGCCGAGCGTTCGGCCGTCAGCAGCGCGCGCGCGTCGCCCTCCAGCCGCAGCAGGTCCGCGCCCGCCGCCACCCGCGCACCATCTTCCGCCAGCGCCTCGATGCGGGCGGCGGGATCGAGCACACGGAAGAACGCCTCGGCGATCGGCAGTCCGGCAACGACGATCGCATCCCGACTGTCCATCACGCCGGTGAAGCGTGCATCGGCCGGGATCACCGCGGCGGAGGTGATGTCGCCCGCGTCGCCCAGGTCCTCGGCGAGCGTGCTTCGGACGAAGCGGTCGAGGTCGAAGCCGGGTAAATCCATCGCGTCGCTGTGCGAGGGCAGGTGATGGCTGACAAGGGCCTGTCCCGCCCACTTCGCTACTGCCTGTGCCGTCCCCGCTCCGCGCTTCGATCAAGGAAGCACAGCTCGGCGCGACGCGCAGCCCGACCGGCCTCAGTCTCCCGTCACGCGTGCGGGCCCCAGATCGCCCCGCCCCACCGTAGCGCTCGCCATCGACAGCATCGCGTCGAGGCTCTTCTTCGCGCGCAGGCGTAGCCCTTCCTCGATCTCGACGCGCGGCGCCAGGTCACGGAGCGCGACATAGAGCTTCTCGATCGTGTTGAGCGCCATGTACGGACAGATATTGCAGTTGCAGTTGCCGTCCGCGCCGGGCGCGCCGATGAATGTCTTGCCCGGCAGCGCCTTCTGCATCTGGTGAATGATATGCGGCTCGGTGGCGACGATCAGCGTGTCGCCGGGAAAGCTCTTGGCGAACTCCAGGATCCCGCGCGTCGAGCCGACATAGTCGGCATGGTCGAGGATCACCGCCGGACATTCCGGATGCGCCGCCACCGGCGCGCCCGGATGCGCGGCGCGCAGCTTGAGCAGCTCGGTCTCGCTGAACGCCTCGTGGACGATGCACACGCCCGGCCACAGCAGCATCTCGCGCCCCGTCTTGCGGACGAGATAGCCGCCGAGGTTGCGGTCGGGGCCGAAGATGATCTTCTGGTCGGCGGGAAGCTGCGCGAGGATCGTCTCCGCCGACGACGAGGTGACGATGATGTCCGACAGCCCTTTCACCTCGGCCGAGCAGTTGATGTAGGTGAGCGCGATATGGTCCGGGTGCGCGGCGCGGAAGGCGGCGAACTGCGCGGGCGGGCAGCTGTCCTCCAGCGAGCAGCCGGCGTCCATGTCGGGCAGCACGACGATCTTGTCGGGCGACAGGATCTTGGCGGTCTCGGCCATGAAGCGGACGCCGCAAAAGGCGATCACGTCCGCGTCGGTCTCCGCCGCGCGGCGCGACAGGTCGAGGCTGTCGCCGACGAAGTCGGCCAGGTCCTGCAGCTCGGGCTTCTGGTAATAATGCGCCAGGATCACCGCGTTGCGCTCGCGGCGCAGGCGATCGATCTCGGTGCGGAGGTCGAGGCCGGTGAGATTGAGCGGTTGCGCGGTCATCGTGACAACGTAGGATCGGCGAGCACCTCTTCAATCGAGCGGGACCGATCCCAGGCGCGATCGTCGGCCGGCCGCGGATCGGTAGCGAGACGCACCCGCACCTGCACGCCGTTCAATCCGGCGGCAGCGAGCGTCGTGCGGATCAGCGCGGTCACCTCCGTCCGGGCCGAGGCACCGGCCCGGACGAGATAGGCGGCGCGCCGCCCACGCTCCTGTGCGGCCGCGCTCAGGCGGCTGGAGACCTGCTGCTGCATGGCGAGGCCGCACTTGCGCGAGATGAACAGGCCGGACTGCGCGCTCCGCGCCCGGCTCATGTCAATCGCGGGCGGCTCCACCGTCACGCCGGGCACTTCGACGAACATGATCCGATCTCTGGCGTCCCAGCGGAAGCTGGCGCGATCGACCCTGCTCAGGTCGACCATATAGTTGATCGAGTAAGGCGCCACCGTCTTCTGCTGGCTCCCGAACAGGTAGGCACTGGTGCAATCGCCTCGCGACACGACTTGGCCGCTCAGCCGCGCGGCTCGGAGCTCACCGGTAGCCTCGAACCTTGCGCTCAGCACGCGCGAGGCGGCGAGACCGGCGTCCAGTTCGGCCTGCTCGCGCCGCCGCCTTTCCTGGGTCAGGCGGCGCTGCTGCAACAGTCCCACCGCCAAGAGCGCCAGGACCAGGATGGCGGCTACGCGCCAGCCGTGCTTGCCCACCGGCCCTCCCCCGCCTCGCCGACGAGCCCGCGCCCGCGCAGGTCGATCAGATGCGCCAGCACCGAGCGCTCGGCGGCGGGAAGCAGGCGCGGATCGAGCCCGGCATACATGCGCACCGTCATCGCCGGGATCGCCTGCGGACCGTCTTCGAGGAGCCGCAGGATCTGCCCCTCGCGCTGCTTGCGGTGACCGAGCAGGCCGCGGACCAGCCGGCGCGGATTGTCGATCAGGTCGCCATGGCCGGGATAATAGACGCGGTCCTCGCGGCCGAGCAGCTTGTCGAGGCTCGCCATATAGTCGGTCATGTCGCCGTCGGGGGGCGAGACGACGCTGGTCGACCAGCCCATGACGTGATCGCCCGAGAACAGCGCGCCGGTTTCCGCGAGCGCAAACGCGAGGTGGTTGGAGGTGTGGCCGGGCGTGGTGATCGCTCCTAGTGTCCAGCCTTCTCCCGCCACCGTGTCGCCTTCGGCCAGCACCCTTGCGGGGGCGTAATCGAGATCGAACGCGGCGTCGGCGCGAGGCCCGTCATCGCCGACGAAGACGGGTGCGGCGCCGACGATGGGCGCGCCCGTCGCCGCGGCGAGCGGGCGTGACCCGGGGCTGTGATCGCGATGGTGGTGGGTGATGACGATCGCGGTCACGGGTCGCCCGGCGACGGCGGCGCGCAGCGCCTCGATGTGCGCGGGCTCGTCGGGGCCGGGGTCGACCACTGCGAGGTCGGTCGTCCCGACGATATGCGTCTGGGTGCCGGTATAGGTGAAGGGCGACGGGTTGGGCGCGAGGACGCGCGCGACCAGCGGCTCGAGCTGGACGAGCGTCCCGGGGGCGGCCTGTGGCATGGGGCGGGAGATGGCGGTTGCCGCGGGCGATGGCAACTTCCTAAATCCTCCCCGGGACGGGGAGGTGGCGCGCGTAGCGCGTGACGGAGGGGGGCTCCAATCTGGGCGGCGAACCTGGCTTTGGGCCCTCTCCACCACCAGCCCTAGTGGGCCGGCGGTCCCCCTCCCCGTCCCGGGGAGGATCTTAGTCCTTCGCGTCGTCCTTCAGCTCGGCTTCCGCGTCGGCGATGCTGGTGAGGGCCTCGCGGCGCTGGTTGTCGCTGAGGTTCCGGTCGCGCTCGATCGCGGCGCGCGCGACGCCGAGGCTGGAGCGGGCGGTCATGCGCGCGCTGCGCTCAATGTCGCCGCCGTCTGCGGCGATACGCTCGGCATCCTTGGTCATCGGCTCGATGCGGTTGGTGCAGACCACAATGCGCTGCTTGCCGCCCTTGACCGAGTTCTCGACCACCGGGCCCGTGGCGTCGCCCGGGCAATTGATGCTGCTGATGCTGCTGATCTCGGGCATGTTCACCACCCACGCCCGGGTCAGGCCGTCCTTGCCGTTTTCGGTACGGACGCTGCGGATCATCACCCGCACATCGCCCGGCTTCCCCGCGACCGCCGGAGGCGTTGGGGGGAGCGGCAGGTCGTGCTCAGCAATATATTTGTCGGCGTCCGTGCCCTCATAGGTCGTGGTCTTGCCGTCCCTGACGATGACGACGCGCTTCTTGTCGACCCGCGTCGGCGCGTCGCTCGACATCGTTGGGGTCGATCGCACGACCGGCACGACCGGCACGGGCGGGACCGGCGGGACGGGCGGGACCGGCTCGACGGGCGTGGTCTGGAGCACGTCGCCGACGCTGTCCTTGATCGCCTCGGCGGCGGCGCTGCTCGACGCGGTGAGGCCAAGGCCGCCCGCGATCAGCAGCGTCACGGCGGCGGAACCGGCCGCGAGGCGGCGACGCGAGGCGCGCGAGGTGGTCAACATACGCAATCTCCCTTTCAGGTCGGATATGGTGTGGAGGTGGCAGGCGGCGGACACCGCGCCGCCGTGCGCCGCCTTGACGATCGCGCGGCCGTACGCATGGCGCGTTTCCGGTCCGCGGCCGGCGAGCACGCGGGCGTCGTTGGCCAGCTCCTGATCGGCGCGGAACGCATGGAAGGCGCGCCAGGCGAGCGGATTGAACCAGTGCAGGGCCAGCACCACCAGCGCCGCCCAATTGGCGTGAAGGTCGTGCCGGGCGTGATGGCCCAGTTCGTGCGCCAGCGCCAGCGAACGCTCGTCGGCGTCGTAGCGCTCGGCGAAATCGGGCGGGAAGGCGATGTAGCGCCGCCAGATCCCGAAGGCGAGCGGCCCCGGCGCAGCGGCGCTGGTTAGGACAGAGACTCCATCAAAATCCCCGATCCGCTGGGCGTCCGTCAATACGCGCCGGCAGAAATGTCGGTGCCGCAGCGCGTGCCAGCCGAGGAACGCCGCCGCGCCCGCCGCCCAGAAAAGGACCAGGGCTTGGCCCCCGGGAAAGGCCGCGGGCGCGGCCGCCACGGCGCGGGCGGGTGCGACGATCAGCACCGTGACGGTCTCGCCCGCGCGGGTGATCGGCGTGGCGGCGGCATGTCGCCACCAGCCGGCGGGCAGCGCGGGCAGAAAGAAACGGAACAGCGGCAGCGCCCACAGCGCATAGGCGACCTGCGGCCCGAAGGCGCGACGGACGCGCCCGCGCACGAGCAGCACGACTGCGATCAGCAGCGCGGACGCGATCAGGGCATCGATCGCCCAGGACATGACGCTAGCGGCGGTCATCCTTCAGCTCCTTCAGCAGAGCCTCGATCTCGGCGACGTCCTCGGCGGTCAGCGCGTCGCGCGCGGCGAGATGGGCGACGAGCGGGGTCAGCCGGCCGCCGAACAGCCGGTCGATCAACCTGCGCGACTCGCCCTCCACGTAATCGCCGCGCGCGACGAGGGGGCGATAGAGGTAGCGCCGCCCGTCTTCCTCGTGCGCAATCGCACCCTTGGCGAGCAGGCGGCCGAGCAGCGTCTTGACCGTGTTGGCGCTCCAGCCGCGCGCGGGATCGACGCGCTCCGCCACGCCCTGCGCGGTGAGCGGGCTCTCCTCCCACAGCACTTCCATCACCGCATGCTCGGCATCGCTGATCCGATCGGCCACGACTCGCTCCTGCTGACTACGCACGTAATCACCTTGACTACGGTCGTAGTCAACTCTTAGCTCCTGCGGCTGGGCGCGGCGGTAAAATGTCGGACCGGCTTACATCCGGCCGCAGCCGCTACCATTCGTTAACTATCGAAGTGCAGGACATCAGCCCTCGGCACATGCTGGCACGGCGCCTGCATCGTCGTGAGAACCGAACGCGGACGAGCCGCGCTTCAGACGGGTGGACCGGCCGCTTCGGCGATCTCGCGCCGGTCCACCCGCACCCGGCCTCCCGGCGCGCGCGCTGCCGCGCGGGCCAGCGCCGGCGGATACACCTCGACGAACAGGCGCTCGAAGGTTCGCCGCCAGCTGAAGCCGTGCTCGACATGCGCGCGGGCGGCGCCCCCCATCGCCCGCGGATCGCCGCGCCAGACCGCCGCGACGTTCCCCGCCATCGCGTCCACGTCATCGACCGGGCTCAGCAGGCCCAATCCCGCCGGCACGCGCGCGGGCATCGCGCCCGAGGCGACGCCGACCACCGGCAGCCCCGCCGCCTGCGCCTCCAGCACCGAAATGCCGAACGTCTCGTTGGCCATCGCCGAGACATAGATGTCGCCCGATGCCAGCGCCCGCGCCAGGCGCGTCCGCTCCGGCTCGAAGCCGGGGAAGGCGATCGGCAGGTCACGCGCCGCCACGATCAGCGGCGCGCGCAGCTTGCCGTCCCCGACCATTACCATCGCCGCGCCGAGCCCGGGCGGCAGGCGGCGGAACATGCTGACCAGCCGGTCCGCGCTCTTCTCGTTGTCGATGCGACCGGCATAGACCAGCAGCGGGCCGTTCCCCGGCAGCCCCAGCTCGGCGCGCCACGCCGGATCGCGTCTGGCCGGCGAAAAGAGCTCGGTATCGACGCCGAGCGGCAGGACGCTGGTGCGGGCGATGCCCAGCCGCGCCAGCGCCGTTCGCGCGTCCTCGCCCAGGGTATAGACCCAGTCGAACGCCTGGTAGGTGGCCCGCGCGTAGCCGAGGCTGAGCCAGTGGAAGCCGCGCCCGATCACGGGGCCGAACAAGCCGAACGCGACCCGCTTCACATGCGCGTTGGGGAAATCGGTGCGATAGCCGGCAACCAGCGCCGTGCCCGGAAAGCGCCGGCGGTGATGAATCGCCGCCCAGGGCAGCACCCATGGGCAGAGCGACTCGATCAGGTCCGGCCGATGCTCGGCGAGGATGGCGCGCACGGCGCCGACGCGCAGGATGAAGCGGTAATCGGGGCTGCCGCGCACCATGTCGGCGGCGACCTCGATCAGGGTATGGCGACCGCTCCCCGTCACGCGATCGGCCGGCCCCGGCACGATCTGCACCAGGTGATGCGGGGTGCGGGCCAGGATGTAGTCGCGTTTCTCGCGCAGATAGGTGCTGATGCCGCCGCCGGCCGTCGGTGAATAGCTCTGCGTCAGGTCGCAGAGGGTGAGCGGCCGATCCCGACGCTGCGCTGCGGCTCGCTCACCGTGTCGAAGCATCCGCCGCGATCTTTACAGAAAACGTCCCCGCCACGGGCTCGACGCGAACGGACCGGCTGTCAGTCCGCCTTCACGGGGTGCAGCACGGTCGCCAGCTCGCCCGACTCGTACATCTCCATCATGATGTCGGAGCCGCCGACGAACTCGCCATGGGCGTAGAGCTGGGGGATGGTGGGCCAGTCCGAATAGGCCTTGATGCCCTGGCGGACGGCCTGGTCCTGCAGCACGTCCACGCTCTCGAACGCGACGCCGAGATGGTTGAGGATCGCAACGGCGCGGCTGGAGAAGCCGCATTGCGGGAACAGCGGCGTGCCCTTCATGAACAGGAGCACGGGGTTCTGCTTCACCAGCGCATCGATGCGGGCCTGGGCGTCGTCGGTGCTTAGGTCGGTCATGGCTGTGTCACTCTTTCGGAACGGCGGTCGTAAGCTGGAGGGCGTGCAGCACGCCGCCCATGCGGCCGCCGAGCGCGGCATAGACGGCCTGGTGCTGCTTGACGCGCGACAGGCCGGCGAAGGTCGGGCTGACGACGCGCGCGGCGTAATGGTCGCCGTCGCCGGCCAGGTCGGTGATCTCGACCTCGGCACCCGGCACGGCGGCGCGGATCATGTCCGCGATCTCGGCGGCGGCCATCGGCATCGGCGCTACTTGAGCTCCAGCAGCTGGCGGCGGGCCTCGATCATCTGCTCGTCGAGCGCCTTGCGCACCGCCGCCTCGTCGGTGTCCCCGCCGGCCGCGATCAGATCGCCCACGAGCTTGCGGACGACGTCCTCGTCGCCCGCCTCCTCGAATTCGGCCTGCACCACCGCCTTGCAATAGGCATCGGTCTCCGCCGGGGTCAGCCCCATCTTGGCCGCCGCCCACTGCCCGAGCAGGCGGTTGCGCCGCGCGGTGATCCGGAACGCCATCTCCTCGTCGTGCGCGAACTTGGCTTCGAAGGCGTGCTCGCGGTCGTCGAAGGTGGTCAACACGGGTCTCCCGGCGGAACGTCGTGCCGAAGATAGGCAAGCGTGGCTGGCCGCGCAACTCCGGGCGCCACCTACAAGCCTTCGCCGCCCACCCATTGCGCATTGCTGAGCCGGCGCGCGACGTCCCAGGTCTGGCGGCGGATGTCGGGCACCGCGACCACCTCCCACAACCCGCCGCGCGTCATCGGGCCGATGCAGCAGAGCCGCGCGTCGATGGCGCCGTCGGCGCGGACGGCCTGGCTCTGCGCGTCGACCTCCAGCCCGAGGCGCAACGGGTCGGGCCGGATCGCGCCGCGCGCGATGAGCGCGCACAGCAACGGCTCGTCCGTGCGCGTCAGGTCGCCCTGCGGCCCCGTGCAATTGACGACGCGCGCGGCAAGCGTCTCGACCGCTCGATCCTGCCCTCGCGGCCGCCAGGAGAGACGGATGCCGCCGGGCGCCGGCCCGCTGGCTGCAATCTTGCCCGCCGCGAAGCGCAGCCGGCCGGCCGTGACCATGCCGTCGATCCGCGCCGCGACGGCGGGGGCGAGCCGGTGCCGGTGCACGTCCCAGAATGGCCGCAGATGCCGCAGGAAGCGCGCGCGCTTGGTCGCGTCGCTGATGCCCCACAACCGCTGCGTGACGGGACGATAGGCGTCGACCGCAGCGCGCCAGCCCAGTTCCTCCGACCGCTGCCGAAACTCCTGCACCAGCGACGAGAGCGGCGCGGCGGGCGGATCGGCGAGCCCCGGCCCGGCCGTCTGGCCGACGATGTGCGCGCGCGGCCGCAGGCCCCGGCGCGAGAGCGCGAGCACCTCGCCATCGAACCCGGCCGCGTCGAGCTGCAGCGCCGCGTCGATCGCGGTCAGGCCGGTGCCGAGCAGCACGACGGTGTGCCCCTCGCCCAGATCGCGGGCGAGATCGGCCCGCCAGGGATCGGCGATGTAGCGCTCCGCCGGCAGGCGGGCTGGATCGATGCCGGGCGGCGGATGAGGCGGCATGTTGCCGGTGGCCAGCACCACAACGTCGGCCCTCAGAGCGTCCGCCGCCGCCAGCGTCACGCGCAGCTGATCGCCTTCATCGAAGATGTCGGTCGCCTCCGCCTCGATCAGCCGCAGCCGACCCTCCCGGCCCTGCCGCTCCGCCGCCAGCGTCTCGGCCAGATACGCGCCGTAAAGCTCGCGCGGCACGAAGTCGGTCGCGCCGCCGCAGCCGCGCGCCTCCACCCAGCGCGCGAAATGGCCCGGATCGTCGGGGAAGGCGCTCATTCCGCTCGCGCGGACGTTGAGCAGCTGCCCGGGATCGGTAGCGCTGTACGCGACGCCGCGGCCCATCTGCCCGCCGCGACGCTCCACCAGCGTCGCGGGCGACCCGCCGAAGCGGAGCAGGTTGATCGCGAGCAGCGTGCCGGAAAAGCCGGCACCGACGATCACGAGATGCTGGTCGGGGCGCATCAGCGGTCCCTAGCGATACCGAGCCGGCACGTCATTGCCGCCCGAGCATCGCCGTTCAGTCGCTGACGGTGACCACCAGCTTTCCGATCGCGCCGCGCGCCGCCATCTTGGCGATCGCGTCGCCACCGCGGGCGAACGGGAACGTCTCGGTGACGCGCGGCGCGATCTTGCCCTCGTCCCACAGCCGGAAGAGGTGCGCGACATGCGCGTCGTTCGCCGACGGGTCGCGCGCCGCGAACGCGCCCCAGAACACGCCGCACACGTCGCAGCTCTTGAGCAGCGTCAGGTTGAGCGGCAGCCGCGGGATGCCGGCCGGAAAGCCGACCACGAGATAGCGCCCTTCCCAGCCGATCGAGCGGAGCGCCGGCTCGGCATAATCGCCGCCGACCGGATCGTAGATGACGTCATAGCCGCTCTTGCCCCCGGCTGCCTTGAACTGATCGGCCAGCGCCTTGGACTGATCCTTGTCGAACGGCGCGCGCGGATAGATCAGCACCGCGTCGGCACCCGCCTCGCGGCACGCCTGCGCCTTCTCCTCCGACGACACCGCCGCGACCACGCGCGCGCCGAACGCCTTGCCGAGCTCGACCGCCGCGAGCCCGACGCCGCCCGCCGCGCCCAGCACGAGCAAGGTCTCGCCGGCCTTCAGGTGTCCGCGGTCGAGCAGCGCGTGGATGGTGGTGCCATAGGTCAGGATCAGCGCCGCACCCTCGACGAAGCTGCGCTCGGGAGGGAGGCGATACAGGCGCGAGGGATCGACGGCGATCTTCTCCGCGAGCCCGCCATGGCCGATCGTGCCCATGATGCGGTCGCCGGGCTGCCAGTCGCTCACGCCCTCGCCGACGCTCTCGACGATGCCGGCGATCTCGCCGCCGGGCGCGAACGGGCGCGGTGGCCGGGTCTGATACTTGTCCTCGATGATGAGCACGTCGGGATAGTTGATCGCGCATGCCTTGACCGCGATCACCACCTGGCCCGGCGCGGGGGCGGGATCGGGTAGCTCGGTCAGCGCCAGCGTGTCCGGCCCGCCCACCGCAGTCGACAGCAACGCCTTCATCCTGCTCTCCTTTGCTCGGGTCACGCGATCGGCTGGCCGGCATGATCGGCCATTGCTGTCCGCGCACGTCAGTCGAAGATCCGACGCGCCGGGAACGATCCGGACGTCCGACCCTCGGATTGTAAAGGTATCATAGCGTATTCGAGAAACGTCCCGCAAATCCTTGCCATGTTCCGGAGGTCAGAGGGCGTTGTGAGCCGACCACTAAGCCAGGGCCAAGTGTGCATCAACAGCTGAGCTCTTTCCTCACTTGGTTGCGGCAGGCTCCGGTCGAGCGGGAAGCCGGTCTCGTCAAGTGGTTGAGCGCGCGGCGGCGATGGGGCACAGACGTGGCCGGCCGTTCACATCGTGGCGCCGCCAGCAGCCGGAGGGCGTCAGCGCGCGTGACATCTGCAGCTCCCGAACCACATGCCTGGCGGCCCGAGAACCTCCGGCTCGCCGTCGAAGCCGCAGGCGTGTCGCTCTGGGCCTGGAACGTCGACGACGACCGGTTCACGATGGACGAGCGCGGGTTCGAGCTGTGGGGCATAGCGTGGAGCGCGGCCGTTACCTTCGAGGAGCTGTCGGTGCACATCCACCCGGCCGACCGCGATCGGGTCCGCGCCGGCTTCGCGGCGACCCGTGCGGTGCTGGGCCCCTACGAGACCGACTTCCGCATCATGGTCGACGACGAGGTCCGGTGGGTGTCGGCTCGCGGTCAGGGGCAGGACGTCGGCATCGTCGGACGCACGATGTTCGGCATCTTCCTCGATGTCACCGGTCGCAAGCAGGCGGAGGAGGGTCACGAGCTGCTCGCGGGCGAGATGAGCCATCGCGTCAAGAATCTGCTCGCCATCGCGACCAGCCTGACGATGATCGCTTCGCGCGCTACCGAAACCACCCAGGACATGGCGCACGAGCTCACCGGACGGCTGTCCGCGCTCGGAAGAGCACATGACCTGGTCAGGCCGTTGCCGGGCGGCCAGGGTGAGGCCGCACTGCTGGGGGACCTCCTGACCGTGCTGCTCGCACCCTACGATGATCTCGGCGCTTTCCGCGGGCGTGTCCGGGTTGCTGTCGAGCGGACCGGGGTCGGAGAGCAGGCGGCGACAGCGCTCGCGCTGGTGATCCATGAGCTAGCCACCAACTCGATGAAATATGGCGCGCTGTCCGAGCCCGCGGGCACGCTGGACGTCTCCAGCACCAGTGGTGGCGACACGATCCGCCTCACCTGGCTGGAGCGCGGCGGCCCCATGGTGGAGAAGCCGGAGGGGCCGGGAGGCTTCGGAAGCAAGCTGATCCAGCGCAGCGTGTCGGGGCAGCTGGGCGGCACGATCGAACACGACTGGTCCAGTGGTGGCCTGATCGTCACGTTGCACATCGATCGCAAACGGCTGGCGGGGTAACCGGCAGGCACCGTCCGGCTTGCTAGCGCAACCGTCGCGCCAATCAGTCGCCCGCGCGTCTTCCCGACAATGAACTTTGTGCACTGCACAATGGTTCACGGCCCATGATACAGAAGCCCGAAAAGTCTGCGCACGCCCATTCGGCGGCGAACCTCGCTCCTGCCGCAGGGCCGCGCCCGCCCGTTCGCCCCTGGCGCTGGGGTGCCGCAGCCGGCGTCGGCGGCCTGTTCGCGACGGCAGCGGCCGTGTTCAATCGCGCGAGCACCCGACGCGCCGAGGCTGAAACGCCGCCGGCCGGTGCGTTCGTCGAAGTGGACGGCGTGAGGCTTCACTATGTCGAACGCGGCGAAGGGCCGGTGGTCGTGCTGCTGCACGGCAACGGCGTCATGCTACAGGATTTCGAGGTCAGCGGCGTGCTGGACCTGGCCGCCGCGAGGCACCGCGTGCTGGCGTTCGATCGCCCCGGCTTCGGCCACAGCGACCGGCCGCGCTCCACTGTCTGGACGCCCTCGGCGCAGGCTGCCCTGCTTGCGCGCGCGCTCCAGCAACTCGGGGTCGAACGCGCGGTGTTCGTCGGCCATAGCTGGGGAACGATGGTTGCGCTCGCGATGGCGCTCGACCACCCGGACCTCATCGGCGGCCTCGTCCTGATCTCCGGCTACTATTACGGTACCGCGCGGCCGGACGTGGTTCCCGCGTCCACTCCAGCCATTCCCCTTCTCGGCGACCTGCTCGCCGCGACGGTCTCGCCGCTACTGGCGCGGATCACTGGCCCGCTCGGCATCAAGGCCAGCTTCGCACCGGCACCCATCCCGGACAAGTTCTCGGCGTTTCCGGTCGCGATGACGCTCCGGCCCTCGCAGATCCGTGCGACCGCGGCGGACACGGCCATGATGGTGCCAGCCGCGGTTATGCTAAGCCGCCGATACGCGGAGCTGTCCGTGCCGGTGGTTATCATGGCAGGCGACGGAGACCTCATCGTCCACAAGGCCAGGCACGCTGACCGGCTGGCGCAGGAGGTGGCGGCTGCGGATCTCCGGGTGATCCCCGGCCAGGGCCACCTTCTCCATTATGCCGTGCCGGAGCAGGTGGTAACCGCAATCCACGACGTCCTGAGCCGAAACCACCGCCAGCGGGCGACTGCGGCTTAGGGCGGAGCCGCGGTTCGCCGGACTTGGTTCCGACGGCGGCGCATCGCGGTAGCGTGGCGTCGTGCACGGGACAGCACTGAAGCTCGCCCTTCAGGGCGCGCAGATTCCATTTGTCAGGCGGTATCAGCGGGAAGTGGCTGCGAACAGAAATGTATTCGCCAGCTGGAAGCCCAGCCGCTTGGACGCTGCTTGTATCATCGGTCGAGCATGTCCCGGACCTTGTTGGTCATGGCCGCAACGGAGAACGGCTTGGTGATGACTTCCATCCCCGTCGCCAACAGACCGTTGCCGACTGCAGCGTTCTCGGCATAGCCGGTGATGAAGAGCACCCGCAGATCGGGCCGGGTCACTCGCGCCGCATCTGCCACTTGCCGGCCGTTCACGCCTCCCGGCAGGCCCACGTCGGTGATGAGCAGGTCGATCGACCGCGACGAGCGCAGAACGCCCAGTCCGCTCGGACCGTCCTCCGCCTGCAGGACGAGATAGCCCGCCTCCTCCAGCACCTCGACGACGAGCGACCGTATGGCGGCCTCGTCATCGATCACCAGGATCGTTTCGCCATGGCCTTCCGGCACCGCAGCTGCCTCGTCCTCGTGGTTGGCGCCGTCGAGCTTGCCTGCGAAGCGTGGTAGGTAGAGGCACATCGTCGTCCCCTTCCCCACCTCCGAATAGATCCGGACCTGACCACCGGACTGCCGGACGAAGCCGTGGATCATCGACAGGCCGAGGCCGGTTCCCTGGCCCAGCGGCTTCGTCGTGAAGAACGGATCGAATGCCTGGGCGATGACGTCAGGAGTCATGCCCGTCCCCGTGTCGGTGACACACAGCGAGACATATTGCCCGGGTGACAGGTCGCGCTCTTTAGCCGCGCGGTCGTCCAGCCAGCGGTTCGCCGTCTCGATCGTGATCCGGCCCGCACCGGACATGGCATCGCGTGCGTTGATCGAGAGGTTGAGGAGCGCGTTCTCGAGCTGCGACGGATCGACCCTGGTCAGCCACAGGCCGCCGGCGCCCACGACTTCCACTTCGATGCTGGGACCGACGGTTCGGCGGATGAGGTCCTCCATGCCCGCGACCAGCGCATTCACGTCCGTGGGCTTGGGGTCGAGGGTCTGGCGCCGGGCGAAGGCGAGGAGCCGCTGCGTCAGCGCCGCGGCCCGCTTCGCTGCCTCCTGCGCGCTCCCGATGTAGCGGTCCAGACCAACCGTGCGCCCCTGTCCGAGGCGAAGCTCGAGCAACTCGAGATTTCCCGTGATGCCGGCGAGCAGATTGTTGAAGTCGTGGGCGATACCGCCGGTGAGCTGCCCGACAGCCTCCATCTTCTGCGACTGCCGAAGCGCTTCCTGCGCGCTGGCGAGTTCCTGCTGACGAGCCTTATCCTCGGTGAGATCGCGGCCGACCGCAATGAAGTGAACACCACCCGGCTCGGGCGAGACCGTCCATCCGATGGGCATCCACTCGCCCTCGGCGGAGCGGATACGGTTCTCGAAGCGGGTCGGTTCGCCCGTCTGGGCCATCGCGTTCAGCGCGGCGACGACGGTCGGGACGTTCTCCGGATGGATGATGTCGGCGTAAGGCTCGGTGAGCAGCTTCTCCTCCGACCAGCCGAGCAGCTTGGTCCACGCGGGATTTATCGCGAGCAGGTTGCCTTCATAATCGGCACGCGCGAGCAGATCCTCCGACAGCGCCCAGAGCCGGTCGCGCTGTTCCCTCGCCGCGACCTCCTCGGTGATGTCGCGCCCGTTGCAATAGACCATCCCTTCCTCGGCCACTCCCGTCCAGGATATCCACTTGTAGGTGCCGTCCTTGCAGCGGTAGCGGTTCGGGAAGCGGATGGCGGGCCGGCCGATCCGGGCAAGCGCGAAGCCCGCCCGGGTGCGCTCGACGTCATCCGGGTGAAGCAGGTCGAAGATCGACATGCCGGCGACCTCGGCCTCGCTCCAGCCGAGCATCGTCTTCCAGGCAGGATTGGAGGTCTCGAAATAGCCCTGCGGGTTCAGAGCACCAAGGAGGTCGGGGCTGACCTGCCAGGTAAGGCCGCGCGCCTGGGTCCGCTCGATGACCTGCCGCTCGAGGTCTGCGTTCAGGGCCCGCAACGCCTCTTCGCTTTGAACATGATCGGTGACGTCGTGCCCTTCGGCAAAGATGCCCGTGACCGTGCCATCGGCCTCGAGGATGGGCTGATACACGAGATTCAGAAAACGCTTTTCCAGCGGACTTCCGGGCGCGCGCTGTAGGTCGACCGGCATTTTCCGCCCGACAAATGGCTGTCCTGTCCGGTAGACCTCGTCGAGCAGCTCGAAGAAGCCCTGGCCCTCGATCTCCGGGAGCGCTGCGCGCGCGGGCAGTCCGACCAGATCCCGGTGCCCGACAAGCTGGAGATAGGCCTCGTTCATGAACTCGAAGACGTGGTTCGTCCCCCGCAGAACGCACATGAAGCCGGGTGCTCTCTGGAACAGGGTACGCAGCCGGTCGCGCTCGCCGGTCCGGGCTTCGACCTCCGAGGAAAGCCGTTCGTTGACCCTGCTCAGCGCTTCCGCCGCCTCGGCACGCATACGCGCAGCCTCGGCGAGATCGGCCGCCCGTTGCCGCGCAGCATCGCTGGCCTCTGCAGCTTGAAGACCGGAGCTGATCTGCCCGGCGAGGAGGTTGAGATATCCGCGATAATCGTCGTCCAGGAGCAGATGCGGATTGAGCCCGACGACGATCGCGCCGCGCGCCTCCTCGCCGCCCTGCCCTTCGAGCGGCATGACGATCGCGCGGCTCGGAGGCTGCTTCCATGGCCCTGGGGGAAGCCCGCGTACCTGGGAGAGGTCGATGATGGCGCCGGCGGTTCCGAGGGGCCATTGCGCCTCATCGTTCAGCCCGATCGTCTCCGGAATGCCTGAATGAGGCCCGTCCAGGCCCGTCCGGTCGATTACATGAGCGTGGCTGCCCTCGAACAGATAGGTGACGCTGAATGGCACGTCTTTGGCATTACCGGCCAACGCAGCATGGGCGGCGGCAAACACGGCGTGCGGCGCGTCGGCCGAGGTCAACTCCGTCGCAAGCAGACGCAGCGACTCCAGTCGCCGTCCGGTGATCACCCTGTCGGTCTCCTCGACGACGGCGCAGAGGAGGCCCCCCACCTTGCCGTCGTCATCGAAGACGGGGCTGTACGAGAAGGTGTGGTAGGTCTCCTCGGCATAGCCGTGACGTTCGAGCATCAGCAGCAAGGCCTCGCTCCACGTCGCCTCGCCTTCCTCATACACCTGGCGGATCAGCGGCTCGATCTCCGGCCAGATCTCCGCCCACAGCTCGCGGGTCGGCGTCGCCAGCGAGGCGGGATGCTTGGCGCCGAGGGTGGGAGTGTAGGCGTCGTTATACAGGAACGAGACGTCAGAACCCCAGCCGAGCCACATATCGAAGCGGCTCGTGAGCAGGATCCGGACCGCAACCTTGAGCGCCTCCGGCCAGCGGTCGACCGGCCCGAGACCTGTTTGCGCCCAATCGGTGCGGCGCATGAGCGAGGCCATCTCGCTGTTTCCGATGAATACTTCAGGCTTCATGCTGCCGCCTCAAACGGGTGGTGCACGCTCCTAGTGAAGCGCCCACCAGAGGGCCACATGAAACGAGCAGCCTCCGGCCTTGCCAACTTGACCCGAACGTCTGCTCGCACCGTAACCCGAGCCACTCTGCCGTGATGTAGATCACCCGGACAAAAGGCCGCGCGTCAGGACGCGACCGGGAGGGTTCTTGACCAAGCAGCGCAACATCCCGCTCCCAAGCAGGTCTGGTAAAGGCAGCGTGTTACCTGGGATGTTGCCTGGCGGCCGATCCCGGCGGGGTCGTCCCCCAAGCCATTGGAAGTTGGCGCGCCCGGAACGATTCGAACGTCCGACCCTCAGATTCGTAGTCTGATGCTCTATCCAGCTGAGCTACGGGCGCGTGGGAGGTGGTCGCATAGCGGGGGTGGTTGGGGCGCGCAAGTGCGTTGCTTGCGGCGGCCGGGGCGCATAGGGCCGCGGCGGTGAAGCCGGCTGTCATCCTTCCCTTCCTGCTGCTCGCGGGCTGCGCGCATTCCGGCGGCGGCGGCCCTTCCCTCGCCCCGCGCGCGGCGGAACGGCAGGGGTTCGAGGAGCCTGCCGTCGTCCCGGCAGCATCGACGGCCGACCCGGCGCTGGACGCGCGCCTCGCGGCGTTGGGCGCCCGCCTGGATGTAGCCGCCAAGGCGTTCGATGCTGACGCAGCAACTGCGGACAAGGCGGCCGCAGCGCCCGGCGCCCGCACGCTCGGCAGCGATGGCTGGGTCGGGGCGCAGCAGGCGGTGGCGGCGCTGGACGGCCGACGCGAGCAGGTGACGGCGCTGGCGACCGAGGTGGACGGGCTGATCCGGGAACGGACGGAAACCGCAGGCGCGCCCTACCCCGCTCTCGACGCCCTGGTGGCGCGCGCGCAGGCGGAGGGCGATCGCGAGACGGCGCGCATCACGGCGCTCACCGCGAAACTGCCGCAGCCCTGAGCGCGATTGATCCGGCTGTTCAGCGGGGCCGCTCGATCCGATAGGTGAAGTGCCGCCGCAGTGGGTGCCCTTCGGCGAGCGCCGGATGATCGAACTCGCCGCCCGGCACGCGCCTCATCCCCAGCCGCTCCATCAGCCCCCAGCTGCGGGTGTTGCCCGGCGTGGTGATCGCGACGACATGGTCGAGCGCCGTGTTCGCCCACGTCCAGGCGAGCACCGCGGCGGCCGCCTCGCGGGCCAGTCCGCGGCCCCATAGATCGGGGGCAACCATCCAGCCGATCTCCGTCTTGCCCGCCAGCGGCGCGAAGCCGGGCTGGATGCCGCACCAGCCCGTCAACTGGGCATCGACCCGCAACTCTGCCGCCCAGAAGCAGTAGCCGTGCGCCTGTAAGCGGGCGGTCTGGCGTTCGATCACCGTCGCTGGCGGATCGGCCGGCGTCCCGAGCGTCGCCACGACGCGCGGATCGCTCCGAATCGCGTCAAGCGCCTTCGCGTCGTCCGGGCGCCAGACGCGCAGCAGCAGGCGTTCGGTCTCGATCACGCCGAAATCACAGGCGCGGCCGGTCGAGCGCATACACCGCCATCGCCCCCAGCGGATCGTCGGCCGCGAAGCGCGGATGACGGAAGTCGAGGTCGGCGCGGCGCCCCATCCCCAGCTTCAGCATGAGGCCCCAGCTCTTGACGTTGGCCGCGACGGTATAGGCTGTGACGCGCGGGAAATCCGTGTTCTCCCAGCCCCAGTCGAACGCCGCCTGCGCCGCCTCGCGCGCCACCCCCGTTCCCCAATGCCGCTCGGCGATGCGCCAGCCGGCCTCCAGCTCGCCGGTGATCGGCGTCTCCGCATACGGCATCTTGCGCAGCCCGCAGATGCCGGCGAGCTCGCCCGTCGCGCGCACGTCGACTGCCCACATCGAGAAGCCGTATTCAGCTTGGTTCGCCATCTGCGCGTCCATCAACGCATCGATCTGTTCGCGCGAGGCGACCCCGCCGAAATGCGCCATCATCGCCGGCGTGTTGATGATCTCCGCGAAGGCCGGCTTGTCCTCCTCGCGCCAGGAGCGCAGCCGCAGGCGCGGCGTCTCGATCACTTGCCCAGCAGCCGCGCGGCGTGCGCGGCATGATAGGTGAGGACGCCCGCGCAGCCGGCGCGCTTGAAGGCGAGCAGCGTCTCCAGCACCAGCGCGTCGCGCTCGCCCGCGCCGGCGGCGACGGCCGCCTCGATCATCGCGTACTCGCCGGAAACCTGATAGGCGAAAACGGGGACCGCGAACCGCTCCTTCACGCGGCGGACGATATCGAGATAGGGCAGGCCCGGCTTGACCATGACGCTGTCGGCACCCTCGGCCAGGTCGAGCGCCACCTCGCGCAGCGCCTCCTCGGAGTTGGCGGCGTCCATCTGATAGGTCTTCTTGTCACCCTTCAGCAACCCGCGCGAACCGACCGCGTCGCGGAATGGACCGTAGAAGGCGCTGGCGTATTTGGCGGCATAGGCCATGATCTGGACGTTGGGGTACCCGCCCGCCTCCAGGGCCGCGCGGATCAGGCCGATGCGGCCGTCCATCATGTCGGACGGCGCGATGATGTCCGCGCCGGCCGCCGCCTGGTTCAGCGCCTGGTCGACCAGCATTGCTGCGGTCGCGTCGTTGACGACATAGCCGGCGTCGTCGACCAGCCCGTCATGGCCGTGCGTGGTGTAGGGGTCCAGCGCGACGTCGGTCAGCACGCCGATGTCCGGCACGGCATCTTTCAGCGCGCGGATCGCCCCGCACATCAGATTGTCGGGGTTGAGCGCCTCCTCGCCGCGCGCCGATTTGCGTTCGGGCGGGGTGTTCGGGAACAGCGCGATGCAGGCGATGCCGAGCGCATGCGCCTCGCGCGCGCGCGCGACGATCTGCGCGATCGGCCAGCGCGAGACGCCGGGCAGGCTGGCGATCGGCTCCTCCACGTCGCCCGCGGTGATGAACAACGGCCAGATCAGGTCGGCCGGCGTCAGCACCGTCTCGGCATGCAGCCGGCGGCTCCAGGCGGCCACGCGGGTGCGGCGGAGACGGACGGCGGGATAGGACGACATCGGGCCCGTTTGCGCGGCCGTGGCGACGCGCGCAAGGTCCCCGATCACCGCACCGGCCGCAGCGTTCCGACCGGCTCCAACACCGTCCCGGCCTCCTGTTCGGGCTCGGGCGACGCGGGCACATAGAGTGCGCCCTTGCGCCAGCCGCCATAGCGATAGAACAGCGACGCCAGCAGCAGGTTCGCCGCCGAGCCGGCCGGGAAGCTCCACCACAATGCGTCGACGCCGAGCAGCGGCTTGAGCGCCAGCGCGACGCCCAGCCGTACCGGGAACATCGCCACGAACAGGATCACCAGCGGCCCCAGCACCGCGCCGTTGGCGCGCACCACGCCGAACAGCACCATGGTCGCCCCGAACAGGATGAAGCTCCAGGTCGCGATCAGGCTGATGTGCCGTGCGATCGGCAGCGCCGGGCTATGGCCGCCGACGAACAGCGCGAACACCGGCCGCTCGAACAGCAGCACGGCGGCGACCAGCGCGCCCGTCATGACGACATTGTAGAACAGCCCCGCGCGGGTGATCCGCGCGACGCGATCCCAGCGCGCCGCGCCGATGTTCTGCGCCGCCATCGCGCTCACCGCCGCGCCGATCGCCAGCGCCGGCATCTGGATATAGGCCCAGAGCTGGAGCGTGATGCCATAGGCGGCGACCGTCTCGATGCCGTGGCGGTTCACCAGACCGACCATCGTCAGCCCCGCCACGGAGATGACGATCATCTGCGCGCCGATCGGCAGGCCCTTGGCCAGGATAGTGCGGACCAGCGCGCGCTCCGGCAGCAGGTAGCGAAGCTCCGACCCTTTGAGCCGCAGCGGCAGGTCCCGCAGGTGGATGTAGGCGGCGACCGCGGCGACGGCGACGACGTTGGCGATCAGCGTCGCGGTCGCCGATCCGGCGATGCCCATCCGCGGAAACGGGCCGAGCCCGGCGATCAGCAGCGGGTTAAGCCCCGCGTCCAGCACCACCGACAGCCCCATGAACCAGAGCGGCGTCAGCGAATCGCCGGTGCCGCGCAGGCCCATGAAGACGAGCACCAGCACCATCGACGCGGGCAGGCCGAGGAAGATGACGCGCAGATAGGTCTGGGCGAGCGGCAGGGCGTCCCCCGGCGTCGCCAGCGCGCGCAGGATGTCGGGCGCGAACGCCCAGCCGAGCGCGGCGACGACGATCGCCGTGCCGATGACGAGGCCGATCGCCGAGCCGAAAGCGCGGCGCGCGCTGTCCACGTCGCGCCGGCCCCAGCTCTGCCCGACCAGGATGGTGGCCGCCATGCCGAAGCCGAACACCGCGCCGAACATCAGGAACATGATGATGTTGGTGTTGGAGGTCGCCGCGATCGCGCCCTCGCCGAGGAAGCGGCCGACCCAGATCGCGTTGATCGAGCCGTTCATCGACTGGAGGACGTTGGACCCGAGCGTTGGCAGCGCGAAGGCGAGCAGCGCGGAGGCGATCGGCCCGGTGGTGAGGTCGCGCTGGCCGGGCCGGTGCGGTGGTTGGGCCATTATCCTGTCATTCCCGCGAAAGCGGGAATCCAGCTCCCGACGGTTGGTCCAACCCGGCGGTGAGGAGATGGGTCCCCGTTTTCGCAGGGATGACGGGATAGGCTTTCATCCCAACCGCCCGAGCGCCGCGCGCAGCCGCTCCGCTTCCGCCGCACGCTCGGCATGATCGGCGCGCGCCTTATCCACCGCCTCCGGCTTGGCGCGCTCGGCGAAGCTCGGATTGCCGAGCCGCGCGGCGAGGCTATCGCGCTCTTTCTCCGCCGCCGCGATCGCCTTGGTGAGGCGTGCGCGTTCGGCGGCGAGGTCGATCACGTCGCCCAGCGCCAGCGTATAGGTCGCCTCATCCACGACCAGCTGCGCCTCGCCGCCGACGCCAGTCCCCTGCTCGATGCGCGCCAGCCTTGCGATGGTGGCGGCATTGGCAGCGAGCCGCGCCTCGGTGTCCAAAGTTGCGTCGCGCACCGCGAACGGCAGGCGCGCACCCGGCGGCACGTTCAGCTCCATCCTCGCAGTGCGCACCTCGCCCACCAGCCGGATCAGCCACTCGACTTCCGCCTCCGCCGCCGGATCGAGCGCGCGCGCGTCGGCCATCGGCCAGCTCGCCACGATCAGGTCGTGATTGCGCTCCGCCAATGCGTGCCAAAGCTCCTCGGTGATGAAGGGCATGAAGGGGTGCAGCACGACCAGCACCTGATCGAGCACCCAGCCGGCGACCGCCTTCGTCTCGGCGTCGATCGCGCCCTTGATGAGCTCCAGATACCAGTCGCAGAACCGGTCCCAGACGAAATGGTAGATCGCGTTCGCCGCCGCGTCGAACCGGTAGTCCGCGAGCGCCAGGTCGACGGCCTGCACGGTCCGCACCGTCTCCGCGACGATCCATTTGTTGACCGCGAGCGTCGCGGGCGGCGGCTCCGGATGGTCCGACCCGCCGATCCCGTTCGCCTGCGCGAAACGCGCCGCGTTCCACAGCTTGGTCGCGAAGTTGCGATAGCCTTCGACACGGCGCTCATCCATCTTGATGTCGCGGCCCTGGCTCTCCATCGCCGCCATGAAGAAGCGCAGCGCGTCCGCGCCGTAGCGGTCGATCAGCCCGAGCGGGTCGACGGTGTTGCCCTTCGACTTGGACATCTTCTGTCCGTCGGCGGCGCGCACCAGCCCGTGGAGGTAGAGCGTGCGGAACGGCACGTCCCCCATGAAGTGCAGTCCCTGCATCATCATGCGGGCATCCCAGAAGAACAGGATGTCGAAGCCCGAGACGAGCACGTCATTGGGGTAGCGGCCGTTCAACTGTCCCCCCCTCCCGCTTGCGGGAGGGGTCGGGGGAGGGCGTGTCGGATCGGCTGGCGCCACGGCGGCGGACAGGCCCTCCCCTAGCCCCTCCCGCAAGCGCGAGGGGGATTGGTCCGGCCAGCCCAGCGTCGCAAACGGCCACAGCGCTGAGGAGAACCACGTATCGAGCACGTCCGGGTCGCGGACCAGCGCCACCCCCTCGCCCGCCTCGGCCTGCGCCGCCGCCTCGCTCTCGGCGACGATCACCCGGCCGTCCTCGGCATACCAGGCCGGGATGCGGTGCCCCCACCATAGCTGACGGCTGACGCACCAGGGCTGGATGTTCTCCATCCAGTTGAAGAAGGTCTTCTCCCACGTCTTCGGCACCAGCCTGATACGCTCGTCGCGCACCGCCGCGATCGCCGGCTGCGCCAGCGTCTTCGCGTCGACATACCATTGGTCGGTCAGCATCGGCTCGATCACGACGCCGCCGCGATCGCCGAACGGCTGCATGATGATCTTGTCCTCGATCCCGATCATCAGGCCCTCGGCGTCGATGTCGGCGACGACGCGCGCCCGTGCCTCATAGCGGTCGAGCCCGCGATAGCCGTCCGGCACGAGATTGAGCGCATCGACCTCCGCCGCGCTCGTCTCCGCGCCGGCGGCGATCTGCCGCGCACGCGCTGCCGCGACCGCATAGGGCGGCCCATCCGTCCGCAGCGCCGCCACCTCGTCCATCAGGCGATACATCGGGATGCCGTGACGCTGGGCGACGCCATAGTCGTTCTCGTCATGCGCGCCGGTGATCTTCACCGCGCCCGATCCGAAGGCGGGATCGGGATAGTCGTCGGTGATGATCGGGATCAGACGGCGGTGCTCCTTGGGCCCCACCGGAATCTCGCAGAGCCTGCCCACGATCGGTCGATAGCGTTCGTCGTCGGGATGGACCGCGACCGCGCCGTCACCGAGCATTGTCTCGGGCCGCGTCGTCGCGATCGCGATATAGTCGCGTTCTTCCTCCAGCACGACCGCCCCGTCGCCGTCGCGCTCGACATAGGTGTAGGTCTCGCCTCCCGCGAGTGGATATTTGAAGTGCCACATATGCCCGCTCACCTCGCGCGCCTCGACCTCCAGGTCGGAGACGGCGGTGCGGAGCGCCGGGTCCCAGTTCACCAGCCGCTTGTCGCGGTAGAGCAACCCCTCGCGATGCAGCCGCACGAAGACGTGGCGCACCGCGGCCGAAAAGCCCTCGTCCATCGTGAACCGCTCGTTGGACCAGTCCATCGAACAGCCCAGCCGGCGCAGCTGGCGCGTGATCTCGCCGCCCGACTTCGCCTTCCATTCCCATACCCGCTCGACGAACGCGTCCCGGGTGAAGTCGGTGCGCTTCTTCTGCTCCAGCGCCAGATCGCGCTCGACGACCATCTGCGTGGCGATGCCGGCATGATCGGTGCCGACCACCCACAGCGCGTCCT
>NZ_CAXUEK010000002.1:0-87983 GCF_964250165.1 uncultured Sphingomonas sp.
CACGTAAGTCGTCGTCCCGTCCGACGTCAGATTCCCGTTCGCGTCATAGCCGAACCGACGGCGAGCGCCAGATGCTCGACCTCGCCCACCTCGCCGACCGGCATATCCGCCCCGGCTGGGTCCGCACCATCCACAGCGCCCAAGGCGCGACGGCCGAGCGCGTCGTCGCGCACATGGAGTCGTTCAGGGTCAACACCGTTGACACCCGCGCCGCCTATGTCGCGATCAGTCGCGCCCGCTCCAGCGCCGCCCTCTATACCGACAGCCGCGCCGACCTCCTCGCCGCGCTCGGGGCGCGAGACGGCGCGCAGGTGGGGGCGTTCGACGAACCCTTCACGCGATACGGGCCGGAAGCCGCCCTCGACAGTCCCGGCCTACAAGCACTCTTACTCGGCTAATCTTGGCCGATTGCCCGACCGGCTAAGCGATACGATAGTAAGGGACACGAAGAACAGCACTAGGCATATAGTGCCTAACCCAATACCCTGAAGGAATGACTGAAGCTAGCACCACATATAAAAAGACAGCGCCCACCGTTATCAGTGCACTTCGACTAACGCTGTAAAGCACCCTCGCGCCTATAGACTGCGCTTTAAAATCCATCAGCGTAGCGAGATATGCTGACAGTATAACCATGAACAGTATACTCCAACCTACTACTACTACCCTCGTATCAACAGGCCCATAGATCACGAGCCATCCAACACAGAACATTCCCGTAAACAAGGCGCTCAGGCCAAAGGCCTTCATAGTGTGTTTCAGAGTGGCCATGAATCGTGCTTTATTCCCTCTTCTATTGGATCACCTAGAACAGGATTTATATGAACAGGGATCGTTCGGAGCATTACCCTCAGCATTTCCGGCAGACCGCCCAAGTGCAGTCGCGGCTTGAGCGCTAAGGGATTGTGGGCTCACTACTTGCGACTGCGTGCCGACGAACGTTCCGTTCGACTTTGCAATAGTTTCTCCAGAAGTTCCGACCATCGCTCCTGTTCGATTTGCGACTCCTTGAGCAGCTCCTGCGTCTCCAGCGGCTCGCGCCTTCCTGGCCGATGATCTGCGTGTCGACCACCTGCGGCCCCGCAAAGACGTTGGAGGCGTCTTTCCCTAGATTGCTTTCGATGTTCGTCGAACGTTGCCGGAACTGTGGGCGGCCGCTGTCACCTCAGGTAGAACTGTTGTCGAGGATAAGGTACTCGTGGCCGGAAGCGGTGGGCGTGTAGTTGCTGTCAAAGCGGAACGCGACCGCGGTGATCGTCAGCGGAACGGCTCCGAAATAGGACGAGGCGAGGCCGGCGCCTGCGTGCCGGCATCCCCTTCGGGCTTTGGAAGACCACGACCTTCGTCGCCGGCCTGCGCCGCACCGGCATGGTCGCGCCCTGGGTGCTCGACGGACCGATCAACGCCGACGCGTTCCTCGCCTACGTGACCCGCGTTCTGGTGCCCGAACTCGCCGCGGCGACGTGGTCACATGGACAACCTGTCGAGCCACAAGACGCCTGCCGTGTGCGCCGCCATCGAGAGCATCGGGGCAAAGCTCCTGTTCCTCCCGCCCTACAGCCCAGACTTCAACCGGATCGAGCAAGCCTTCTCCAAGCTCAAGGCGCACCTGCGCAGAGCCGCCGAGCGCACCATCCCTGGCCTCTGGAACGCAATAGGTCGCATCCTCGACCTCTACTCGCCACAGGAGTGCACCAACTACTTCGCCGCCTGCGAGTACGATGCAGGCTGATCGGAAACGGCTGTAGGCTGCCCCGTCGAACGCAGTGGGCAGACGCAAGCGATCCGGCCGATCGTCTGGCATTGTATTTCGATCTTGCCGAATGACGGCTTTGACCGCCATACCTTGAAGATTTAAGAGCTGCTCACGCTTGCGACCGAGGCGCGACGTTAATTTAGAGCGCGATCAGACCGAATCTACCGCTGGCAAATAGGTCGGAATCAAGCGGGAAAATGACCTGCTCCCGTAAGCTTCAGAGCCCGTTCCGCTGCGTCGGTTGGTCACGCGAGGCGACCCGGCTCGTGGTGACGTGCGCCCATTTGCCTGCACGGAAAGTTGAGGATCTCCTGTTCGAGCGCGAAATCCACCTCCGTCACGACTGACCGGCGATCGATGCCAGGCGCTACCTGTCGGATGAGTCTTGCAAAGAAACCACTGTGATCTCATCCGTTGCGCGCGCTTGCAGAAAGGCCTGCGTCGAGCCGACGAGACGCAGGGCGGTCAGGACGCCGGTGCGGTACGCGCCTGTATCAATCCCGATCCGCGTTTGCGTGACGACCGGATCCTGAGAGTCCCAGGTGTGGCCGTGGACGACCGTCTTCTCAAATGCATGCTCGGCGGCAAGAAAGTCCCTGCGGATCCAAAGACGATCATCATCGCTTTGCCGCGCCAACGAGATGCCGGGCCGCAGCCCCGCGTGAACGAAGACGTAGTCGCCGCAGATCAGCGACGTGGGCAATTGCCTCAACGCCTCCAGATGGGACGATGGAAGCCGGTCCATGAAGGTGTCGCGCAGTGCCTCGTACCGGTCCTCCGCCACCTCGTCGTCGCCGATCTCGACGCCATAGGATCGCAGGGTCGCTTCGCCGCCGAAGCGCAGCCATGCGCCGGCCTCCCGAGGCGCATCAAGGAACGCCAGCAGCATGGCTTCGTGATTGCCCTTGAGAAAGGTCGTTTCGCATGGCGCGTGCCGCATCATCCACACCAGCATCGACAGGACGTCTGCGCTTTGCGGTCCACGATCGACATAGTCGCCGAGGAACACGATCAGCGGATCCGCTTCGTCCGGCAGGGTCCTGATGTCGGCGACGATGGCGGAAAGCAGTGCCTTCGCCAGATCATACCGGCCATGGACGTCACCGATGGCGTAGACGGCGCGCTCGCCGGGGCACGTCGACACCTGTCCGCCATCGATGTCCGTTCGCCATTCGACGATCGACGATCCCCCGCTCGTCACGGCGCAACGGCCGAACTGAGGTCGTCCAGCTCGCCGACAAGCGCGTTGTAGCGGCGGATCGTCTCGTCCGGATGATCCAGCGAATCGGACCGCGCTTGACGCCATTCGCGGTTGACCCAGGCAAGCCGGCTCGTGGGAGTGCCGGCCCTCACCGCATCGTCATATGCCATCCGCAAACGTCGATCCGCGGCAAGCACATCTTGGTAGATGCACTCATTGGTCGAGGCGTCGCGCGAACATGGCTCGTCAAGCACGGGGTTGCTGCCGGTTCGCTGGATGTCGGCGTTGCGCTCGGTTGACCGCTTGGGGCCGATCGGCTCGGCATGCCGAATTCCTTGAACCGGCAGAGCCGGGGCAACTTCCGCGGAGGCGATCCGCTGTGGGCCGGCGAATTTCGTTGTGACCAAGGCCGGCGTTGGTACGGTGACTTGCGCCACGCCGGGGGATTCCCCGGGCTGATGTCTTGGCGGATTAACGTGGCGCGCCGTGAGTTCTAAGCGCTGCCCTATTTGCAGTCCACCCCGAACCGCCAACCCAATTACGAGCAGCGCAACGATGAGCGGCACAGAAATCAGAAACCAATGTTCACGGCGAGCATTCCGTGAGGGATGACGCCCGGCCGTAACGACGAGGTCCTGACGTGCGCGCGCCTTACTCGGCGCAACATCCTGGAACACGCGTTCCATGTCACGTCCTATCACGCTGTCGCGATCCGCATCGATCATGAAAACCTCTTCGCACTTGCCACCTGAACTTGATCTTACCGCGGCAGCCGTTCCGGTCTGGTTTGGAACGACGGCTCATCCTTGCCGATCATCATCGCGATCGAGGCACTGCCTTGGCCTCACGACGCCACGACAACCGACGCGGCCACCGCGGGGATCCAGGAGCAGTCGTAGAGGCTAAGTAGCGTTCGGACACGAGTGGAACGCCCGTGCGCATTCCCACATTGAAGCAGCTCGGATTGCGGGCGGATCATTGCGGATCGGGAACAACTTGCGGGCCGACGCGCTTCCCGCGGCGGTCAACAGGAGGATTTCATGGCCGAGTATCGTACCACGGACAGCACTGGGCAGACTGTTTACGTCGAGCGGCGGGGAGGCGCCGGTCGCGTGATCCTCGGTGTGCTGGTCGTCGCCCTGATCATCGTCGCCGCCCTTTTTGCCACCGGCTTCTTCAGCGCACACGTGACGAAGAGTGGCTCGCTACCCACGGTCGCCGTCAGCGCCAAGGGTGGCTCTATGCCGAAGGTGGACCTCGACTCCAAGAAGGTGGTTGTCGGCACCAAGCATACCACGGTAGACGTGCCCAAGGTCGAGACGAAGAAGGAGGAGGTATCCGTCCCCGTCCTCGGAGTCACGGACGGCAAGAAGGACTAACCAGTTCCTCTCCGTAAGCCGACACCCGCCTCGGGCCACGCCCGAGGCGGCGGTTGCTGCGCCTCAGCCAGCTAAACGCCGCGACGCCGCGGCGTCCAGCGCTGGATGCTCGGCGACGACGTGTGCGGCGCACGACTCCGCCAATGGCCAGGAAAGCCAAGTCGAACTTGCTCTTGCGGAGTCTGTCAGACCAATGTGGCTGGCGCCGACGTCCGCTGCTAACGGCGCGGGATGAGCCGCAAATTCCGAGCGCTGCCACCGAGCGCGTCCGCCGGTACAACTCGTCGCCCGACGTGATCCGTCTCGTGGTCATGATCTATGTGCGGTTCCCGCTGTCGTTGCGCAACGTGGAGGATCTGCTGGCGGAGCGCGGGATCGACGTGTGCCATGAGACGGTGCGGCAGTGCTGGAACCGGTTCGGGCCGCTGTTCGCCGTCGACATCTGTCGCCAGCGGGTGAGCCGGCTGCGGGGTTCCGGCACTGGCGGTGGCACCTCGACCGCCGCCCTCGCATAGGGGCAGGTTCTCGCGAGCTGAGCCTGTGCTTCAAAGCCCGAACCGCATCGTGTGGAAAACGGGTTCGCGTAGACTGACAGCATCGAGCCCCCGCATCGAGGCTGCGGCTGAGCGGCTGAGCATCTGGTTCCGGAGCGACCGGCCGGACGGTCGACGTGAAGGACGAGGCGTCGCTTGCGACCTTATTCGACGCGGCGGGCGAATTCCACCATCTCGTCTTCACCGCCGGTGACTGGGGGCACATGTTCGGACCGATCCGAGATCTCGACATCGCGGCAGGCAAGGCGCGCATGGAGGTGCGGTGCTGGGGTGCGGCGCGCGCCGTCAAGCATGCCGCGCAGCGCATCGACAACGAGGGCTCGATCACGTTGACCGGCGGCATGCGGGCGCACCGCCCCAGGCCGGGCGTTCCTGGTCACCGCCTCGGCCCATACGGACGGGCTAGCTCGCGACCTGGCGCCTATTCGGGTCAACGCCGTCTGCCTCGGCCTGATCATGAGCGAGCAGGGAGCGACAATGGGCGACGCTGTGATCAAGGGCCTCGCGGCCAATTTACCGCTGCCGCGTGCCGGCACGGTTGAGGAAGCAGCGGAGGCCTACCTCTCCCTCATGCGCGCCACCTATCTCACCGGCCAGATCGTGCGGGTCGACGGCGGCGGCAGCCTGGTCTGAGCTGATCCTCTGCCTCCCGATGGGCGAGGGACGGGGTCGGATCTTTCGAATGCGACCAGCGGCCCTGCCGAGCGTTTCAACCATCAGCCGCCGGCTGGAGCAGGAGAGATCGATGACGAATCCCAATGGGGCGGACGAAGCGCCGGACAGCTTCAGCGATCTGCCGCTGCAGCCGACCGGCTCCGGCGTCGCCGATCTGGAGATCGCCTACGAGCAGATGAAGGTTGCAGCGGGCGACGGCGCGGCGGCCGTTCGCGCTGCCGGTGAGATGGACAGTCTGTCCACGGGCGCTGGCGACGGTGAAGCCTGGCGCGAAGGGCGTTCGAGCTGAGATGATGTCTGACGGCAAAGCGCCGGTTCTCTTGATCGCGGAGCAGTTGTGGAGCTGATCAGGTTGCCCCTTGGTGTTCAGGCGGATGTGGACGCCGATTGCATTCGCATCGAGCAGCTGGAGGCTGGCTCGTTTCAGCTGACGGGGAGTGCCCTCTGCGTAGCAGAGGATGAGGGCGCGTCCGTATCGCTGATGAACGGGCTGACCTACGCCACGCCCGATGAGGCGGAAGCGGCCGGTCTGGCATGGGCGGAGAGCGTCGGCGTGCACCGCCTCTTCATCAGCACGGGAACGCGCCAGCGGCCGTTGGAGCTGACCGAAATAGACCTTCCCGAGTAGCTGCGCCAATCGGCAGGAGCGCGTCCTGCTGTTGCCACTGCATTGTTCCTCGTCGGATTGCTCTGTCTCTTTCGCCTATGTTGGCGTCCAAGAGCGACTGGTTCCGCGACCATTCGCCGAAGCTGTTGCGCGCGGCCGACGAGGTGCGCGGTCTGCCGGAACTCGCGTCGGTGGTGCGCCACCACAAATAGGGTGATCGGCTCGGGCCGAGCCCGCGCACCTTACATGCCGTCCACGCTCTTGCTGACCAGGATGTTCACCGAAACGCGGCGGTTCTGCGCCTTGCCTTCGGCGGTGTCATTGCTCGCCAACGGATCCGCTTTGGCCATGCCGGTGGGGGTGAGCATCCGATAAGGCTTCCATCCGCACGCCTGCTGAAGATAATTGATGACGCGACTGGCCCGCTTTTCACTCAGCTGCTGATTGAAGTCGTCACCGCCGGTGGAGTCCGTGTAGCCGACGACGAGCATCAAGGCGTTTTCCGTTGCCTGGGCTGATGCGGCCGTAGCGCAGAGATTCGTCTTGTCTTGAGTGGATAGGTCCGACTTGCCGCTGGCAAAATGCACGTTCGTCGTGCTCTTGATGTTGTATTTATCGATGTCGCCCACGCGGCCGCGTAGCGCCTCGGTCGCCGCGGCCTGCTCATCGAAGCGCTGGGCAGTCCCGTTGCGGATCATCGTCGCGGTCTTGAGATCATTGTTCCGAAAGCTGATCTGGCTCGCTACCAGATCACTGCCCGGTTGTCCGTCAGCCGGTTGCCACGTCTTCACGGTGACCGGCAGTCCGTTGAGCAACGAGTCTGCGGTCAGATCGCCGCGACTGCCGCTGAACAGGCCCCCTCCGGCCTTGATCCTGGTAGCGTCGTCGATCGCGATCGTCGTGATGGTGCCGTCGGCGCTGGTGACCTTGATCCTGCTGGCGTTGCGCGCGGAGATGACGCCCTTGATCTCAGGCCCTGGGACCTTCGCGGTTTCGGCTGCGAGCCTGCCAGTGACGATGACCGTGGGGTTCGCCGGATGCTGCTGCTGCGCGGACAAGCTGCCGGACACAGGCAAGGCCATCATCGCGAGCAGCAAGCGGCTTCCCATCTTCATCTTGGCATTGGCGGACATTGTGCACCCCCTTGATACTAGCCTGCAGACTCTGCGTGTTCGGATCAACCTGTCCGACACATGAATGCTGCCGGCGAGCCCATCGGCCGAGCGAGCGATCGAGTGTTCCGTGCGGCGAACCGTGTCGTCCAGGCCAGCATCACTTTCGCGCTACGTGGTCCGAAGCTGAAGCGGGGCTGTGCCACAGCAGGCGTCAGTCCCGCCGTCGGGCCCAACTCAGCGCACCGCCCGCGCCCAGCAGAAGCAGACCGATCGGCGCCCTGCCCCTGCGACGTAGCATCGCGAGCCCGCCCGTCGCGAGCACGGACGAGAGCATCCCCACCCCCTCCAACCCGGCCAACCTACCCAACCGACTGCTCGCCCGTGCCGCGACGTAGCCTTTCAGCCCGGCACCGTGCTCGTCGGCAGGCGACTTCGTCTGGCCGTTACCGTCCCCCAGCCCAGCCCTGGGCATGGGCATTTCGTGTTCGCCCGCCACGGTATCGGCCGCGTGGGCGCCACGCGTGCCGAGCGGCGCGGCGGCGCCGACGGTCGTGTCCTTCGCCGTCTGCCGTTCCAGCTCGCAGTTCACTTCTGCACCGAGCAGCAGGATGTAGGCGGACAGGTACAACCACGTCAGCAGCACCACCACCGCGCCGAGCGAGCCGTAGGTCGCGTCGTAACTCCCGAAATTCGCGACGTAGAGACCGAATCCGGCCGTCGCCGCCAGCCACGCCAGGGTCGCCCCGATCGAACCGGGGCTCAGCCACTTCCATTCGGCTTCGTCGCGGTCTGGGCCGTAGCGGTAAAGCGTGGCTGCCGCAGCGGCAGCGGTCGCCGCCATGACGACGTAAGTCGCGAGCTTGGCGAGAACGAGCACCCCCTTCGGCGCCCATGGGAGCAGCGCGTCCAGATGCCCGAGCGCGGCGATGGCTACCGTCGCGATGATCGCCAGCAGCACTGCGCCGGTGGTGATCGCCAGCGTGACCAGCTGCAACCGCACGAAGCCGCGCCGCTCCTCCTCGTCATAGGCGATATTGAGGGCGGTAATGATCGCGCCGGCACCCTTGGTCGCCCCGTAAAGCGCCACCAGCAGCGCCACGACGAGGCCGACGCCCTTCTTGCCGCCCGACGTCGTGACGACGTTCATCAGCTGCTCCCCGATCAGCTTCGCCGCCTCCTGCGGCATGACCGAGGTCAGCCCCTGAACGTTGTGGATCACCGACTGCGGGCTCGCGACCAGGCCGTAGGAGAGCACGACCGCGCCGAGCATCGGGACCAGCGCCAGGACGCCGCAAAAGGCGACGCCGGACGCGATGAGGCTGATGTTGTCGGCAGCCCCTTCCTTCCAGGCGCGGAGCAACACGTCCTTCCACCCTCGCGCCGGGATCTGGGCGGGGGTGTCTGCTTGTGCACCGCGATCGCTGGCGGCCGGGTTCTGCCTCGCTGCTACGGTCGTCATCAAGCCACCCTGGGTACCAAGTCCTCGCTGAACCAACGGCCTGCGGGGTTGATCCCGAACCCGCGACGCCGCTGGACCACCGCGTTGGGATTCGTGTTTGGGTCGAGCCGGCCGCCAACGCGCCTCGCCATCAAAACCACGCCGTGACCAGCTCGGCAATCGAGAACGTCGCGGGCCCGCAGCAGTCAGGTGCCCTCAGAGACCGGCCTTCTCGAGAGCGGCGGCGAGCTCGGGATCGATCGCCATGCCGGCCCTGGGCGCGAGCCGGTTCAGGGCGGTCTGGACACGCTTTTGCGCGACCTGGAGCGTCTTGTGTCGCACCTCACGGATCGCATTGGTCCGCCAGGACGGGCTTTCGCCCAGGAGCGCGGCCCATTTGGCTTCCTCCGCCGCCAGGATCGCCAGCGCGAGGCGCAAGCCATCGCGCCGGCCGTGGGCGTAATCCTCAGGCACGGTCATCGGTCACCCGCCGCCACGATCTCGCGATCGACGGCGTCCATGAAATTGCGCGCCGCCTCCCGATCCGCTTCGTCCTTGAACGCGACGTCGAGGTCGGGTGCGGCCCCGAGCATGTAGGCGAGACACCATAGCGCAAACCGGCGGGCGCCGTCCCGCTCCAGCCCGAACTGGACCCGCAGGAGATCGAGGCCGTCGGCAAGCTGCGCCGGGGCGAGGTCGGCGATGTCGTCCGTGCCGAAGAAACGGACGAGCAGTTGGTCGAAGTCCATGGCCATTCCTAGCCGACCCCGTTCCTGCGCCCAAGCCAAGACGCCAGCGCCAGCGGCGGCTGGAGTCGACACCAAAGTTCTTGATGTGCGTTGGAGCGGCGAAGGAGGATCAAGATTTGAAGATCCCGTCGGCAGCCGAACGTCACGCGATCCTTGATGCCAACCGGACCCTGAAGATGGCCCGCTCGGCGCATGCCTATGTCCGGGGCAATACCGCGAAGTTCTACGAATGGCTCGATGCGTCGCCGGTCGCGGCCCGCGTCCCCCAAGGCCCATCGATATGGATTTGCGGCGATTGCCACCTCGGCAATCTCGGCCCGATCGCGAACGGCGACGGGCGGGTGGAAATCCAGATCCGCGACTTGGACCAGGCCGTCATCGGCAATCCCGCGCACGACCTGATCCGCCTCGGCCTGTCGCTCGCCACTGCGGCCCGTGGCTCCGATCTGCCGGGCGTCGCCACCGCCCACATGATCGAGAAGATGGTCGACGGCTACGCGGCCGCGATGCAGGACCCGACCGGCGGCGACGTCGGTCCCGAACCCGACGTGGTCCGCAGCGTCCGCCGCAAGGCGCTGAGCCGTCGCTGGCAGCACCTGGCCAAAGAACGCCTGGAGGCGATCGAGCCGAAGATTCCGCTCGGCAGGAAGTTCTGGACCCTGGCCGAGGACGAGCGTGCCTGCCTCAGAGCCGTGTTTGCCGATCCGACCGTGGCCAAGCTGATCCTCGCCCTCGACGGCAAGGATGCCGGCCGCGAGATCCGCATGATCGATGCCGCCTACTGGATGAAGGGGTGCAGCTCGCTGGGGCTGCATCGCTACGCGGTACTGCTCGGGCTGAAGAACGCCAGGGGGCGGTCGAGCTATGCCCTCGTCGATCTCAAGGAGGCGGTCGCGCCGATCGCGCCGTCGGCCGCCGGCGCCGCCATGCCGGCGGACAATGCCGAGCGGGTGGTGGCGGCAGCGCGGGCGCTGTCGCCGCATCTCGGCACGCGCATGATCCCGGTCCGCATGCAGGATCGTTCGCTGTTCATCCGTGAGCTGGCGCCGCAGGACCTGAAGCTCGAAGTCGACCAGTTCAGCGAGGGCCAGGCCGCCAAGGCCGCGCACTATCTCGCCTTCGTGGTCGGCAAGGCCCATGCCCGGCAGATGGACCATGCCATGCGCGAGGAATGGCGGTCGGTCCTAGAGCACGATCGCCGTGGCTCGATCGATGCGCCGAACTGGCTGTGGGCAAGCGTCGTCGCGCTGGCCGGTAGCCACGAGGCAGGCTATCTTGAGCATTGCCGTCGATACGCGCTTGCCGCCTGATGCGTGCGGCAATGAGCTGCTCAGCGCCAAGCGCCTGTTCTTCAGACGGGGGGGCCGCAACGCTCGGTCTGGCCGTCAGGTGAGGTGCAGGTCGATGGGCTGCCGAGCGCCGGGCAGGGGTCGGCTCGACGACCGACCAGCAAAGGATCAGATCGCCCAATCGCCCTCCAGCCACAGCTTGTCGGTGTCCGTCGCGAACCGGTCGGCGCGGTAGCGGGCGTAGCGGGCCGACAGGGTGGTACGGCGGTGTTTGACGCTGGCGAGCAGGTCCCATTCCTGACCGTAATGCTGGTCGAGGCGATCGCTGCGGAACCGGTGCCACGTCGCCGAGAGCCCGGCGCCGGCGAAGGGCCCCAGCCGCTTCCACGCCAGCGCCGCGGTCCCGTACAGGTCGCGCAGGCCGTTGGGCGGCGTGGTGCCGAACTTGCCCGCCCAGCCGTTGAACTTGAAGAAGCTGGCGAGCGGCGTCTGCACGCTGGTCAGCGCCCGGCCGTCATCCGCGCCGAGCACCTCGTGGCCGGCGGTAAGCGACCACAGCCCGGCCGTCGCGGTCGCCTCCGCCAGCCAGTAGCTCGCGGCATAGCTGTTGGGGTTGCGATGCCAGTCCCGTTGTCGTGCCCAGCTGCCGGCATAGGCGATTGCCGCGCGAGGCCCGAGCGTCTGCGTGCCAGCGAGCCGGACGCCATAGGTCTGGTTGGACAGGGCGAAGTTCTGCACGGCGCGCGCGTCCTGGTCGACGAGATAGCCGAACCCGGTCAGCGTGCCGACCGGCGTGTGCACGCCCGCCAGCGCGAAGACGTTATTCCCGCCGATCGCCTGCGGCCTGGCGCCGGCGCCGTCGATGCCGTTCACGGTGCGGTCCGACCAGGCATAGGTCACGTCGACGAACGCGCGCCGGACGTTGCCCCACTGGAATCGCGCGGCATCGAAGGTCTGCTGGTTCTGCCGCCAGTTGGCCGAGCCGACGAAGCGCTGGTCGGCAAGCTCGACCAGCTGGCGGCCCGCCGTAAGCACGACCTGGTGCCCGCCGTAGCGTAGCTGGGCGCGGTTCAGCTCGATATTCTGCGGGTCGACGACGAGCGGGTAACGGGTCAGGCCGTTGGTGCCGCTGTTGTATCGCTCCACGACGGCCAGCGTCGCCTCGGCCTCCACCAGGGCCTGGAACGGGCCGGCATCGGCCTTCACGCCCGAGCGGATGCGCGCGGTCACCGCCTCGGCGTCGCGGGGGATATCGGCCTGGTCCACCTGCTCCCAGCGCAGCCGCGCATCGACCAGCGGCGACAAGCGGAGGTCCTGGGCGGATGCGGCGCTGCCGATCAGCGCTACGAGGCCGAGCGGCCACGTCTTCATGAAGTGATCCTCGCAGAGAAGGGGGCGGCCCGCCGCGCGAGCGGCCCCCCGGGACGGGTTAGGTCAGGCCGGCGTCGGCACACTGCCGTCGAGCGCGACCAGCTCGCCCGACTTGCGGCCCTGGCGACCGTAGAAGATCTCGAACAGCGGGCTTGCCATCATCGTGGTGACGATCGCCATGAGCACCAGCATCGAGAACAGGGTGGGGCCGATGATCCCCTTTTGCAGGCCGATGTTGATGATGATCAGCTCCATCAATCCGCGCGAGTTCATCAGCGCGCCGATGCCGAGCGCGGTGCGATTGTCCTCGCCCGACAGCCGCGCCGCGAGATAGCAGGCGCCGCCCTTTGCGAGGACGGAGGCGGCGAGGATGCCGAGGGCGATCAGCAGCAGCGTGGGCGAGTTCACCATGTCCATGCGGGTGTTGAGGCCCGAATAGGTGAAGAACATCGGCAGCAGCAGGACGACGGTCAGCGGCTCCAGCTTGCGCTTGATCTCGTCGGCCAACAGTCCGCGGGGCATCACCGCGCCGAGGATGAAGCCGCCGAAGATCGCGTGGATGCCGACGAGGTCCATGAAGCATGCCGAGACGCAGAAGGCGATCAGCACGAGCGCGAAGGCGTGCAGGCTCAGTTCGCCCTCACGCTCCACCCGGCGGGCCAGCGGCGCCAGGAGGCGCGGGCCGGCGAGGATGACGAAGGCGGCCCAGAGCAACCCGCCGCCGATTGCCAGGATGGCGACCCCCGCCCCGCCCCCGAAGGCGGCGAGCACGATGGCGAGCACGCACCAGGAGCATGCGTCGTCGAATGCCCCCGCCGTCAGCGAGAGCGTGCCCAGCGAGCTGTTGGCCAGGCCGCGCTCGTTGATGATCCGCGCGAGCATCGGAAAGGCGGTGAGCGCGATGCACGCGCCGAGAAACAGGGTGGCGTTCGCCTGGCTGATCCCGGGGGCGAACAGGCCGGGGATGCCGACGAGCAGCGGCGTGATCAGCACCGCGATCGCGAACGGCGCGGCGATGCCGGCCATCGAGACGACCGAGGCGCTCTTCGCCTTGGTTCGGAAATGATCGAGCCGCAGCGTGGTGCCGACCAGGAACATGTAGAGTCCGACACCGAGCTGCGCGCCGGCATAGAGGACGTTCTTGGTCTCCTTGGGAAAGATCGCGCCCTGCAGGCCGGGGAAGAGCAGGCCGAGCAGCGACGGCCCGAGCACCACGCCCGCGATCATTTCCCCGACCACCTGCGGCTGGCCGAGCAGCTTCCGGCCCAGCCAGCCGACGACGCGGCAGGCGAGCAGGATGACGGCGAGCTGGAGGAAGAAGTGGATGCTGAAGTCGCCGGGCACATAGCTGTGCGCGGCGGCCTGCGTCGCGGGGCCGTGGGGGTCGAGCACCCCGCCCGCGACCTTCCCCAGGCTCTCCAGCCAGCGTTCCATGATCCCCGTCTCCCCTACGGACCCGCTCGTCGCGGCGCCTCTGGGGGGAACAAACCGACCGCGATTCGATCCGGCAAGGCTCAATTGGCGGCGGGCGCGACGATTTCCGCGGGCGGGATCAAAACCGTTGCGAGCCGGTCACAACGTAGTAACGTGCCTACACAAATGATGGGCGGGCAAGGGTGGGCAGGTGGATGAAGGTAGTCTCCAGCCGTGCGTTCAATCAGGATGTGAGCCAGGCCAAGCGGCTTGCGCGAATCGAGCCGGTGTTCGTCACCGATCGGGGTAAGCCGACCCACGTGCTGCTCGGCATTGACGCGTTTCGCCAGCTGGCGGGTCAGACCGAGACGCTGGCCGACCTGCTCGCGATGGAGCAGCCGGTAACGGCCGAGCCCGACTGGCGCACCGCCGCGCGCTGGATGCGCTGATGCATCTGCTCGACACGGAACTGGTGTGGGAATTGCGCGGCGCACGCTCCGGGCGCGGCGACCCGGGCGTGGCGAGCTGGGCGGCAGGCCAGGCGCGCACGGGGCTGTTCGTGTCCGCCCTGACGCTCGCCGAGCTGGGCGTGGCGGCGACCCAGATCGAGCGCACCGACAAGGTCGGGGCGGCCGCGATCCGGCGCTGGGCGGAGGGGCAGGTGACGGCGGCGTTCGACGGGCGGGTGCTGCCGGTCGAGACGGCGATCGCTCGACGGGCGCTGGCGCTGGGCTATCCCGAGCTGCGCAACGGGTTGATCGCGGCGACCGCGCTGGAGCACGGCCTGACGCTGGCGACGCGCAACCCCGCCGCGTTCCGGGTCGGCAAGGTCAGAACCTTCAACCCATGGGGCTATACGCCTGACGCGGCGGACGAGGACATCGATTGGCGGCAGGCATCGCGCGGCGGGCCGCTGTGGCTGAAGAACCTGTTCGTCCGGGGATAGGCGACCGTCGATGCGATATCGGCGAACGGGGGCTATGCGGCGCGCGTTCCCGTCAGCTGCTCGACCAGCGCACGATGGGAAGGAAGGTCGCGGGTGGCGCGCTCGCCGAACGTCTTGATGCGCGCGAACAGCCGCTGCGCCTCCGCGGTGTCGGGAAAGCCGTCGCGGCCCTCCGCCAGATCGGTCCGAAATCCCATGCCGTAGAGGATGTACTGGTAGTTGAAGAAGGCGAAGGACTCGACTTCGAGCATGAAGTCGAACCGGCTGGGCGGGCGGTAGCGCCACTGCTCCAGCAGCTCGCCGAGCCGCTCGGGGATCGTTGCCGGGTCGGCATTGTCGCGCCAGAAGGGCTCCGGCCGGCGGCTGAGGCAGTAGTGCAGCTTCAGGAAATTGACGATGTTGGCGTAACGCGCCACCATCAATTCGTTGAAGCGGCAGGCGGGGAGGTCGACGGGGCCCTGGCGCGGGAACAGCTCGGCGATCATCCCCACCGCGGCCTCGATCAGCACCACGCCGGTCGATTCGAGCGGCTCGAGGAAACCGCCCGCCAGCCCGACCGCGACGCAATTGCCGATCCATGGCGTGGTCCGCCAGCCTGACTCGAACGCGAGCGAGCGGGGGGTGACGTCGCGCGCACCGGGGCCGAGATGGCCGGCAAGGATGGCGGCGGCGCGGTCATCGTCGATGTAGCGGCTCGAATAGACACAGCCGATCCCGCGCGCGCCGGCCAGGCCGATATCCCAGATCCAGCCCGCCTCGTGCGCGGTCGCGACCGTGTAGCTCTCGATCGGGGCATCGGCGCGATCGTAAGGCAGCTTGCAGGTCAGCGCACGGTCGGTGAACAGCTGGTGCTTGACCGAACGGAAGGGCGACCGAAGCGCGCGGCCGATCAGCTCGGCGCGAAAACCGGTGCAGTCGATGAACAGGTCGGCGGTGAGCACGCCGCCATCGGTCTGGACACGCTCGATCCGACCACGCTCGTCGACCACCACGTCCTGGAGCCGGCCCTCGATACGCTCCACCCCGAGCTGGCGGGCGCGATCGGCGAGAACACGCGCCAGACGGACCGCGTCGAAGTGATAGGCGTAATTGAGCGGGCCCGCGAAATCCCCTTCGCCCGGCTGTTTGGGCGCGCGCTTGGCCTCGGCGACGCGGTTCTGGATGGTGACCGCCTCGGCAAAGGGCGGCCGGCCTGCCTCGTCCTGCAGCAGCCAGTAGGGCACGAGGCTGGTCTTGTCGGTGTAGAAGGGCGGCTCGAACGGATGAAAATAGCCGTGCGGGCCTTCGGCTGAGGTGGCCTGCCATCCCACGAAGCGTACGCCCTGCTTGAAGGTCGCCGCCGCCTCGCGCACGAAGCTCTTTTCCTCGATGCCGAGGAAGCGCAGCGTATCGCGGATGGTCGGAAAAGTGCCCTCGCCGACGCCGATAATGCCGATCTCGGGCGATTCGAGCAGGGTTATGCGCACGCTCGTGCCGAGCGCCTTCGCAAGATAGGCGGCGGTCAACCATCCAGCGGTGCCCCCACCGACGATCAAGATGTGCCGCCCGCGCGTCATGCGGGTGCAGCATAGCTCATCCGTCAGCCTCGCGACACCGCCGGACCTGCCGATTCCGCCGCCGGATGCGGGCGAGCCGGTCGGATCGTCCGGTCAGTCGCCGCCGGGCGGCGTGGTCGAACGTCGCAGCACCAGGCGCGACGGGACGACGACGCTTCCCTCGGGTGCTGCGCGACCGGCCTTTTCCGCGATGATCAGCTCGACCGCGCGCGCGATCGTCTCCGCGATCGGCTGGACGATGGCGGCGAGGGGCGGATCGGCGAACCTGACGACAGGCGTATCGTCGAAGCTGATGACGGAGACGTCGTCCGGCACCCGCAATCCCCGTTCGCGGGCCACGGCCAGCGTCGCGATGGCCATCTGGTCGTTGCTGGCGATGATCGCGGTCGGCCGGCGGCCGCCATCGATCATCCTTGCGGCCTCGCGCAGGCCTGAGTCATAGCCGAAATCACCCTGCCCGAGCAGGCCCTCCGTGGAGAGCCCGGCAGCCGTCATCGAGCTCTGCCAGCCCTCGGTGCGAGCGCCGCTCAGCTCGAACTCCGCCGGACCGGCGATGAAGCCGATCCGCCGATGGCCCAGGCTGAGCAGATGCTCGGTCGCCAACCGCGCGGCACGCTCGTCGTCCATGCTCAGCGCGAAGCCGGGGCCGGCCTGCAGCGTGCCGACCCGCGCGAAGCTGATGCCATGTTCGTCGAGCAACGCGCTGATGACCGGATTCTGCGAATGCGGGGGCGTGAGGATGACGCCATCGGGTCGCAGCGCGCCGATGGCGGCGAGCATCTCGCGCTCGATATGATCGCCATGGGTGTCGACCAGCTCGATGACCATCCGATAGCCATGCTTGGCACAGGTCAGCATGCCGCCGAGGAGCATCTGATCTACCCAGTCCCGGCCCTGGCGCTCGCGCCAGTCGGCGATGGTGCGGTCGCGATCGTTGAACGCCACGATCAGGTAGGATCGCGAACCCCCCATCCGCTGGGCCGCGATCGAGGGCACATATCCGAGCTTGGCGATCGACGCCTGGACCCGCGCCATCATCTCGGGCCGTACGTTCGGCTCCTTGTTGATGACGCGGCTGACGGTCTGCAACGATACGCCTGCGTCCGCCGCGACATGCTTGATGGTGGCCGCCGGTCGCCCCCGCGCCATCACCGGTTCAGGCGGTCTGGAGGCGCGGCGCGCCGCAATATTGTGCGACATAGGCGCCGTGCTCGGGCATTCCGGCCACCGTCCTCGCCACGTTGTCGCGCAGGGTGCGCAGGAGCTTGTTCAATTCGTCGTCGCGCAGCTTCTCGGCGATGGGGTGATGCGCACGCGGCATGATCCCCTGCCCCATCATCACCTGGACCCAGCTGTTCTCCGCAAACAGCTCCTCGTTCTTGCGGAAGACCCGCCCGGTCTCGCGGAACAGCTCGATTTTCTGCGCCAGGGATTCGGGTATCGCCATGTCCCGGCACTGCCGCCAGAAGGGGCTGTCGCCGCGCTCGGTGGCCTTGTAGTGCAGGATGAGGAAATCGCGGATCTGCAGCATGTCGGTGAATTGCTGCTCGTTGAACTCGGCGACATCGCGCAGGGAAACGCCCTGCAACGGGAACATGCGGATCAGCCGCAACACCGCGCGCTGGATGAGGTGGATGCTGGTCGACTCGAGCGGCTCCATGAAGCCGCCGGACAACCCGATAGCGACGCAATTGCGATGCCATTGCTTGCGCCTCGCCCCGGTCGTGAAGCGAATGAAGTTGGGCTGCACCAGCGTGCGCCCCTCCAAATTGCCGAGCAGGCGTGCCAACGCCGCGTCCCGATCGAGATAGCGGCTGCAATAGACCAGGCCGTTGCCGGTCCGATGCTGGAGCGGAATCCGCCACTGCCAGCCGGCGTCGTGCGCCATCGCCCGCGTATACGGTCGGGGGGCCCCGATATTTTCCGTCTGGATCGCGATCGCGGCATCACAGGGCAGATAGTGCGTCCAGTCATCGAAACCGGCGTGCAGCGCGCCTTCAATGAGCAGGGCGCGAAAGCCGGTGCAATCGATGAACAGGTCGCCCTCGATCCGCTCCCCGGATTCGAGTAGCAGCGCGGCGATGTCGCCGCGCGTTCCATCGAGTTCGACCTGCGCGATCTTGCCCTCGACCCGCCGCGTTCCGTCACCCTCCGCCATCGACCGCAGGAACTTGGCGTAGAGGCCGGAATCGAGCTGGTAGGCGTAACTGGTCGCTTCTCCCGGCAGATGCGCGAAGCGGCCCCGCAGCGCCGCTGTCAGCTCCAGACAATAGTCATCGTAGGGTTGCTCATACCCCTTCTGGCGGGCGTAGAGCCAGAAATGCTGGAACCCCGCCGACCAGTGATCCTTGCCGGTCAAGCCGAACGAGTGAAAATACCGATCGCCACCATTCTTCCAGCCGTCGAACAGGATGCCGAGCTTGAAGGTCGCCTGGGTCGCCCGCATGAACTGGGCTTCGTCGATGTTGAGCAGGCGATTGAAGGTGATCAGCGGCGGGATGGTCGATTCACCGACGCCGACCGTCCCGATCGAGTCCGATTCGATCAGCGTCACGTCCGCGACGCGCCCCATCGTGCGCGCGATCGCGGCCGCGGCCATCCACCCGGCGGTGCCGCCGCCCGCGATCACGACACGTCGCATATGTCCCTGCTCCCCGTCGCTCACCGGCTCAGCTGCCGCAGAAGGTAGGCCCGCAATCGCGCAGCGGCATCGGGCGTCAGCGGCGCGAGCACGCTGCGAGCGTCCGCGGGAATATGCGCGACGGTATCGTCGTCATAGTCGAAGACATAATAGTCGAACAGATCACGCCAGTGGCGCTTCTGGTCGGCCGGCAGATCCCGGATCGCGAGCATCGCGTGGCTGAGCGCGTCTTGCGGCGTTCCGAGCCAGGACGCCGTCTCGCGCCACCAATAGTTGACCAGCACGTTGAAGGAATCGAGGCCTTCGACGTGATGCCACCACATTGCCGGGATGTGGAGCGCGTCACCGGGGCCGAGTTCCGCCACTTGGGCATGGGCGAGCGCCTCGCGAAAGCGCGGATGGCGCTCGAAGTCGGGCGCGTGGAAATCGACCATGCTCACCGCGCGTCCGGCCGGCGTGTTGTCTACCGGCCCCAGATACAGATTACGGAACTGCTCGCGGGGGAACAGCGTGAAACGGCGCCGGCCGACCGCCACGCAGGCGAGATTGGCGGGCATGTCATTGTGCGCCGCGATCCGGGTGGGCGTGCCCATCCAGATGCTGGCGAGCGGCGCGCGATCGCCAAGATCGACGTGATTGGCCTCGTGCAGCCCGCGGAAGAAGCCGTGCAGGTCGATCGAGGCGAGATAGATCGGCGGTGCGTCCGGCCGTCCCTCCGTCTCGGTGATGCGGTTGAAGATATCGGGCAGTTTGGCCCGGGCGGTGCGGAAGTTCATCGCCATCGCGTCATCGTAGAACAAGCGGCCGCCGCTTTCGGGCGTGCCCACCGACACGGTGAACGGGATGTCGCGCGCGTGGCGGAGGATGTAATCGCGCGCCTCGCGGCCCGAGCGGCGTCCGGCCCGCACCAGCGGCCAGTCCGCGATCAGTCCGCGCACCACGAACGGCTCGCGCGCCTCACGCAGTTGCGTGTCGAGACCGGCCGCGTCGGCGACGTCCACCTCGCGTATCGCGGCTACCGCCGAGAGAAAGCGCGGATCCGCCTCAGCCATTGCGCAGCCGCCGGTTCTTGCGCTCGACTAGCGCGCCGATCTTGCCCAGCGACGCCACCGCCATGAAGATCGGCAGGAGGTGACCCTCGTCGTTCAGCTCGGCCAGGGCACCTGCATCGAGCCCCGCGAGCCGGTCCTCGTCGATGGCGTGGAAGCCGACCAGGCGGTTGCTGGACCCGTCTTCCGTCGTCACGTCCACCATCAGCGGTTCGAGCAGCTCATGACGGCGCAGCGCGGCGAAGAAGTCGTGCGCGCCCTGATAGCCGGCGTCGAGTGCGCCCAGCTGTTCGGCAACGTGCTCCAGATAGGGCGTGGGCTGCCCGTCCTCGTCGAACAGGCGGACGCCATCGCCCAACCGCGGGCTCGCCAGGTCGACATGGATCTGCTTGGTCGCACCGTTCGGCGTCGCGCCGATCAGGAACGGCTGGATCTCCATGGCCAGCGGCCGCATCCGCGCGTCCCAGCGGTCGCCGGCGAGGAACAGGTTCTCGCCGTCCTGGAACCCGAACATCGCCAGCGCCGTGAAGCTGTCGCGCTCGGCATTGAGCCGAAACAGGATCGGATACTCCTCCTGCACCTTCCGGAACTCGTCCGGCACGACGATGCAGCACATCACGGCGTCGCCGAGCGCCTCGCCATGCTCGGTTCGGACGCGCAGGTCGCGGTGCGCCTCGGCGGTCAGGATCGCATGGGCGCTCAAGACGCGCGTTCCAGCGCGGCCGGCGCGTCGGCGGCGAGCGCGGCGAGATAGGCGCGGTTGGTCGGCAGACTGGCAGCCAAGGCCCGGCCGCGCTGCTCGACCTGGTGGAAGGCGGGCGGCGCGCCGACCGAGCGCAACGGCCCGGGCGCCGGCGCCGGGAAGCCCATGCCGTACAGCACATATTGATAACTGGCGGCCGGGAACACCTCGTCCACCTGCGGCAGGTCGCGGCGCGACGGCGGCTGGTCGCGCCACAGCGCCAGCAGCATCGCCAGCGGCGGCGGGACGGAAGCCGGCGCGCGATGATCGCGCCAATAGGGCTCCTCACGCATGCTCAGCACATAATGGAGCTTGAGGAACTCGACGACCTTGTCCCACCGATAGCGGAACAGGGTGTTGAAGCGGGCGGCGTGGACGTCCATCGCCTCCCGGGTCGCGGGGAAGCCGTCGAGCAGGGCGTCGAGCGACAGCTCGACCATCACGATCGCCGACGCCTCGAGCGGTTCCAGAAAGCCGGCGGACTGGCCGATCGCGAGGCAATTGCGATCCCAGAACCGCTCGCGGAAACCGGAGCGGAAAGCGAGGCGGCGGGGCGTCAGCGCCCGGTGGTCGATCCCGGGCGCGGTCCGGTCGATATAGGCCATCAGCGTCGCCGCCGCCGCGTCGTCATCCGTGTGGCGCGACGAGTAGACGCAGCCGACGCCGCGCCGCGTCGGCAACCCGATGTCCCAGATCCATCCGGCCTTATGCGCGGTCGCGTCGGTCTGCGACGCGATCGGACTGTCGGGGGTGACCGGCACCTGCACGGCGAGGGCGCGATCGTTGAACAGCACGTCGCCGCGGTCGACGAACGGCACGCCGAGCTCGCGCCCGATCAGCAACGCCCCGCTGCCGGTGCAATCGATGAACAGGTCGCCCGCGATCACGCCCGTTCCCCGCGTCCGCACGGCGGCGATGTCGCCGGACGCCCCACGATCGACGCCGATCACATGATCGCGCACGTGACGCACGCCCAGCCGATCGACCCCGTGACGCGCCAGCAGCGCCGCGAACTGGCCTGCGTCCAGATGATAGGCGTAGTTCAGCGCGCCTGCATAATCCGGCATGGAATGCTGTCGCGGCGCCAGGTGAAGGCGGGCGACCCGCGCTTGCGGCGTGACCGCGTCGGCGAAGGGCCGGGCCGGGTGTTGCCCCGACCAGGCAGCGATCAGCCTGGGCGCGGTCGCCTCGACCGGGGGCGTAAAGGGGTGGAGGTAGGCCTCGTCCGCGCGGCCTGTCGCCCAGCCGATGAAGCGCGAACCCTGCTTGAACGAGGCATCGCAGGCCTTGAGGAACTCGGCCTCGCCGATCCCGATCGCCGCCAACGTCCCGCGCATGGTCGGCCAGGTGCCCTCACCCACCCCGATGGTGGCGACCTCCGGCGACTCCACCAGGGTTATGTCGATCGGGCGCGGCGCGGCAGGGTCAACGGCGGCGGCGATGCGGCACGCGGCGAGCCAGCCGGCGGTACCACCGCCGACGACAACGATCCTCGAAACCGCCGTATCCACGTCAGCTATCCTACCGCGCATGCAACCGACACTCGATCGCTTCTGACGCCCGTCGGGAGAAAACGCCACCCTCCTTGGAGGGTGGCGGGAGCCGGCGGATCAGAAGGCGAGACGGGCGCCCAGCGAGTAGCGCGGTCCTTGCTTGGTCACGAAGTTGATCGCCTGATCGGAGCGGAGATGCCCGCTGCGATCCTCGCCGTTGACGTTGATCCCTTCGAAGAACACCGAAATGTTCTTGGTGATCGCATAGCTGGCGCTCACGTCGAGCTGACCGTAAGCGTTGACATATTGCGGGTCTGTCGAGCCACCCGCAAAATATGCCGCTCGCCAGTTATATGCGGCACGTGCCTGAATACCGTATTTATCGTAGAACAACACCGCGTTCGCGCTGTCAGATATGCCAGCCACCGCGAACTGCGGAATCAAGTGATTAACGGTGTTGTCAAACTGACGGTTGGAATTGACGATCGTGTAGTTCAAGATCGTCCCAAAGCCGGTGTGCCAGAAATTGTGCTGGATCCCGAACTCGAAGCCGTCGATCGTAGCGGTCTGATCGCTGTTATACGGCGTCGTAATGACAAAATTGACCAGCGGATCCCCCGGCCCAGCCAGCAGCTGACCGAGCGACCCGACATATTGCGGGAAATTCGCCCGATAATAATCTTGGATCAGATTGATCGGCGCGTTGGGGCCGAGCGCGTTGAGCGCCGCCTGATAGCGGGGGCCATTGGTCGTCACGCCATTGACGGTGGTAGTAGGTGCGGCGACACCGGGGATGGTAGTATTGAATTGGGTCTGACCGATATAGTTCGACACGTTCTTATGAAAATAGGCGATCGAGAGAAAACTCTCGTTCCCGTAATACCATTCAGCGGACAGGTCGATGTTCTTCGACTTGTAGGGTTGAAGGCCCGGATTGCCGACGGACCCGCCTCCCCCGCCGACACGGAACAGCGTACCGAGGTTGCGCCCGCCCTGCAGGCTGCCATAGTCGGCCCGCGTGATCGTATGGCTATACGAGGCGCGCAGCTTCACGTTCTCGAGCGGCGAGATGTCGAAGTCTACCGACGGCAGCCAGTTCTGATAGCTGCCCCGGAACGTCGTGAAGCCCGAACCCGAGAACAGGACGTTGAACTCGTTCGCCGAATTCTGCTGGCCGCCAACGGGCGTCGGCACCAACGCGGTCGCGTTCACGTTGGTATTCTCGTAACGGACGCCGGCGATGAAATGGCCGGGGCGCGAGAACAGTTCGAACTTGCCGTTGAATTGGAAATAAGGCGCGATCGTCCGTTCGTTTACCCGCGAATCCGTCGTGTACGGCAGCAGGCAGGTCAGCGTGCCGCCACAGGTCTTGTACGCCTTGTCGGTCAGCGCGAGCGCCGTCGCCAGATCAAACGTGTAGAACTGCTTGACGATGTTCGGATCATTCGCGCCGCTGATCCCGGAGAACTTGTCGGGGATGCTCACCAGCGTGAAGATGTTGTCGGGCAGCAACGCGGCCGCGGCCGCCCGCTGCGCGATCGATCCGCCCCCGGCCCCGCCCCAGGTGTCGTTCTGCAACACGCTGTAGGCCGAACGGATCTGGTTGTCGGTATATTCGAAGCCCCAGTCGAGGCTGTCCATGAAGCCGTGACCGTGGTCGTAATGCCCTCTCAACATGACCTGGTCGATCCGGTCCTTGAAATAGGAATTACGGAACGCGTTCCCGGTCGGCACGATCAGCGACGCGTTGAGCGGATCGATGCCCGGATACATGTTGAACGAGATGACCGGCAGCTGATTCTGGAAATTGATCGTCTGGTTCTGCACGCCGAAGATCGCGGTGCCGAACGAGTTACTGTTGCCGTATGGACTGTCAGGCTTCGACTCCGCGGTCGAATGGTGGGCGTCGAGCGTCATCGTGACGCCGCCAGGTGCCACCCAGGTGAGGTTGCCGCCCAGCGACTTGTTTTCGCTGCGGTAGGCCGTTTCCGACGCCGAATAGGCGAGGTCCTTGTACGCGCCGTTGACGTTTTCCGCGTTCTGCGCCGGCGTTTGCGTCGGATCGTTGGCGGGCAGCCCAAACCGTTCGGTGTAGAAGTTCGCGCCGGCGACGGGCCCGTTGGTCCACGAGCTCGACGTGTCGCCGTGATTGTACCAGATGCCGACGCTGTCGTCGCGGATATGCACGGTGTTGCGCGAATAGGTGAAATCGACCGTGGCCGTCAGGCTGTCGATCGGGCGGAATTGCAGCACGGCCTGACCGTTGATGCGTTCGCGTCGGCCATCGACGACGTCGTAGCCGGCGTTCTGCGGCACCTGATAGACGTCCGTCGCCTTGGGCCGGTTGGTGATGTTGGCGTAACGCGGGTCGCCCGGCATCGCCAGCGAGCCCCAGTTGTTCTCGGATCCTAGATAACCCTCGCGGAAACCGACATTGGCCTGGTTCTGGCTGAACCGGCGCAGCTGGTAGGTGCCATCGATCAGGATGCCGATGCGATCGTCGGCGAAGGTGTCGGAGAAGATGCCCGACACCTCCGGCGTCACGTCCTTGTGGCCGTTCTGCGTCGTATCGATGTCGCCACGCGCGCTCAGCGAGCCGCGCAGGCCCATCTTGTCGAACGGCCGCGGCGTGCGGATGTTGATGGTCGAGCCGATGCCGCCCGTCGGCACCGTGGCGCGGCCCGACTTGTAGACCTCCAGCGCCGCGACGCCTTCCGAGGCAAGGTTGGCGAAGTCGAAGGAGCGCGATCCCGGCGCGCTGTTGCCGTCGCCGATGATGGAGGTCGGCATCTGCCGGCCGTTGAGCAGCACGAGGTTATATTCGGGACCAAAGCCGCGGACCGTGACGAACTGGCCCTCCCCGTTCGCGCGATCGATCGACACGCCCGTGATCCGCTGGAGCGATTCCGCAAGATTCGTGTCAGGAAACTTGCCGATGTCCTCCGCCGAGATCGCGTCGACGACACCCTGCGCGTCGCGCTTGAGATCGATCGAGGCGCGCAGCGAGGCGCGAATGCCGGTGACAACCACGTCGTTGGTGGCTGCGGTGTTCGTACCGGTGTCCGTCTGCGTCGTGCCCGTATCGGGCGTCGTCGGCGTCTGCGACGGGCCCGGATTGCCGACAGTGGAGCTGGCGTCCTGCGCCAAGGCCGCGGCCGGCATGCCCCCGATCGCCAGCACCGAGACCCCCAGTGCCATGCGTTCCAGCATGCGAGCATTGAAGCTGCGCATCGTTCTAACCCTCCCCTCGTGTCCCGCGATTAAGCGGCGGCCGTTGTGAGCGTTCACTTCCCCAGCTCTCCGCTCATGTCAAGGATCGGTTGTGAACATTCCCAACCTGTGCTTCTCGTGCATCGGGTCCGAGCGGGCGTGATCCGGATGGAGGGGACGGCGATGAGCAAGACTTGGCTGGCGGCGCTGCTCGGGGCGTCGGTGCTGGCGGGCACGACGCCGACGTCGGCCCAGACGGGGTCAGCGGCGGCGACGGGCGGCGCCCGCGCGCGGGCGGACGCGGTCGTCGCACGGATGACGCTCGACGAGAAGATCGCGCTGCTCCACGGCCTGTTCCCGCCGATGGCCAAGGGCAAGACGGCTAGCGAACTGATCCCGTCCGCCGGCCATGTCGACGGCGTGCCGCGGCTGGGCGTGCCGGTCGTGCGCGAAAGCGATGCCTCGCTGGGCGTCGCCAACCAGATCGAACAGCGCCAGGGCGATGTCGCCACCGCGCTGCCGTCGAGCCTCGCCACCGCCGCCACGTTCGATCCCGCCATCGCCCGCGCCGGCGGCGCGATGATCGGCGCCGAAGCACGCGCCAAGCGGTTCAACGTGCTGCTCGCCGGCGGGGTGAACCTGACGCGCGACCCGTGGGGCGGGCGCGACTTCGAGTATCTCGGCGAGGATCCGCTGCTCGCCGGAACCTTGGCCGGCGAACATATCGCGGGCGTACAGTCCAATCACATCGCCTCGACCATCAAGCATTACGCGCTCAACGCCCAGGAAACCGGGCGCATGGTCTATGACGGGCGAATCGGCGAGGCGGACCTCAGGATGAGCGACCTGCTCGCCTTCCAGATCGCGATCGAGCGGGGGCGGCCGGCGTCGGTGATGTGCGCCTATAACAAGGTGGATGGCGATTGGGCGTGCGAGAACGAGTTTCTGCTGACGAAAGTCCTCAAGCGTGACTGGGGCTATGCCGGCTGGGTGATGTCCGACTGGGGCGCGGTGCACAGCACCGTCAAGGCGGCCAACGCCGGGCTCGATCAGGAATCGGGGCAGGAGCTGGATCGCGCCATCTTCTTCGCCGACCCGCTGCGCGAGGCGGTCAGCAAGGGCCAGGTGCCCAAGGCCCGGCTCGACGAGATGGTCGCGCGCTACCTGACGGGCCTGATCGAAAGCGGCGCCTACGACGCGCCGATACCGGCGCGCGCGGTGACGCCGCCCTATGCGGAACATGCCGCCGTCGCGCAGCGCGCGGCCGAAGCCGGCATTGTCCTGCTCAAGAACGACAACGGCCTGCTGCCGGTCGCGCGGACGGCGAGGCGCATCGTGGTGATCGGCGGCGGCGCCGACCTGGGGGTGCTCTCGGGCGGCGGATCGAGCCAGGTCCGGTCGGTTGGCGGCGCGCCGATCGAGATCCCGCTGTCCCGCGGCGGCTCCGCTTCCTTCGCGCGCATCACCTATCATGCGTCCTCGCCGCTGGCGGCGTTGCGCAAGGAGCTGCCCGCCGCGCGCATCGACTTCGTCGACGGGCGCAACCTCACGGCGACCCTGGCGGCGGCCAGGACCGCGGACCTGGCGATCGTGTTCGCGACGCAATGGCGGACCGAGGCGGACGACGTGCCCGACCTGCGCCTGCCCGATCAGCAGGACGCGCTGATCGCGGCGGTCGCAGCGGCACAGCCGAACACCGCGGTGGTGCTGGAGACCGGCGGCCCGGTGCTGATGCCGTGGCTGGGCGCGGTGCCCGCCGTCGTGCAGGCCTGGTATCCGGGCCAGCGCGGCGGCGAGGCGATCGCCGGCGTGCTGACGGGGCGCGTCAATCCGTCGGGCCGGCTTCCCATCACCTTCCCGGCGGATCCGTCGCAGGCGCCGCGGCCATTCCCGGTGGGCCTCGACCGGCTGAACGGCTTGGAGCTGGCGGCAGCGGCCGATCCGGCAACGGCGGCCGATCGCCAGCTGGAGAGCTTTCCGGTCGACTATGTCGAAGGCGCGGACGTCGGCTATCGCTGGTACGAGAAGAATCGGCGGACGCCCTTGTTCGCGTTCGGGCATGGCTTGAGCTACACCAGCTTCGCCTACCGGAACGCCGTCGTGACCGGCGGGCGGACCTTGTCCGTCTCGTTCGAGGTGGTGAACACCGGCCGGCGGGCGGGCGCGGACGTGCCGCAAATGTATGTTGCGCGCGAAGGCTCGGACCATCCGATGCGGTTGGCGGCGTTCCAGCGGGTGACGCTCGCGGCGGGCGAGTCGCGGCGGGTGACGCTCACCGCCGAGCCGCGGATCGTGGCCGATTACGACATGCGGCTGCCGGGCTGGCGAATCGCCGCCGGTCGTTACCGCGTGGCGCTGGCCCGCGACGCTGCGGACCGCACGCTGGTCAGCACGGCGACGCTCGACGCAAGCACGATGAAGCCGTGAGGCCGGTGCGGGCGCCCCGCCCTACCGCATCGCCCAGTGACGGACATAGTCGACGGTCATCGCCTGCGGGAACGCGGCGTCGTCGATGCCCTGCCGTCCGCCCCAATCGCCGCCCACCGCCAGATTGAGGATGAGCTGGTACGGGCGCGTGAACGGCCAGGCCGCCGCACCACCGGGCTGATCGTCGGCCACCCGCATGTAGGCGCGGTCGTCGACGCCGATGGTGATCGAATGCGGCCGCCAATCGAGCTGGTAGCGGTGATAGGCAGCGCAGCTCGTCTCGACACGCGTCTGCGCCCCGCGTTGCGTGCCCTTGGCGTGGTTGAAAGCGCCGGTGTGCAGCGTCGCGTGAACGACGTTCGGGTCCCAGCCGACCATCTCCATCAGGTCGATCTCGCCTTCGTCGGGCCACGTTCCGGTCGCCGGCAGCAGCCAGACCGCCGGCCATGCGCCACGCCCGCAGGGCAGCTTCGCGCGCACCTCGTAGAAGCCGAAGCCCAGCGACGCGCGGCTGACCAGCTTGGCCGAGGTATAGGTCTGCCCACCCCAATCAGGGGCGCGACGGGGCGTCTCCACCCGCGCCTCGATCGTCAGCACGCCGTCGCGTACGCGCGCGTTGGCGGGGCCGTAATATTGCCGCTCGTGATTGGACCAGCCGGCCGCGTTGCGCGCGGTGTCGAAACGCCAGCGAGCACGGCTCACCGCGCGGCCGGCGAACTCGTCCGCGAAGCTCGGCCTGCCGCGCGGCACCGCCATCGGTGCATCCACCGCGTAGTTGGTCGCGCCGAGCGTCGCCGCCTGGGCGAGCAGCAGGACGATCATCGCGCGGGCTCCGGATAACGGACCAGCGTCTGCCGGATCGCGCCCGGGCCGGCGGCGGCGCCCGCCTCGTTGACCAGGTGGGCGATGGTGCCCTTGCCCCCGCCGAGCGAAATGGTGGTCACGCTCATGAAGCGGACCCCGGGCGTGCGGGGGCAGGCGATCGCGCTCTCCAGCACGATGGTCGGGTCCACGGTGAAATTGGCATAGATGCCCAGGCCGACACCTTCATGCACCCTGACGTGATCGGCAACCTTGTACGCCGCCCACCCGCGCGTCGTGCCGGCCATATAGGCCCGCTGGTTCGGCGGATCGTAGGGCAGCTCGCACTGGTAGAAATAGGTCCGCCCGCGTTCACCGTTCCACAGCGTCTGATAGCGCTCGAAATGCTCGACGAAGAGCCCGTGCATCGCCACGTCATCGCCGTTGACGACCAGCCCCTGTGCGCCTCGGCTCTCGCTCCACCCGACATGCACGCGGCCCGCGCTCGGATCGCCGTGATCGGCGCGCCAGATCCAGAGATGGTCGCCGATCACGTGGCGGCTGTTGATCTCCAGACAGGTCTCGGCATTGCCGACCGCCGCACCTCCGACCCGGAAGAAGATGTCGGCGAGCAGCGTCGGATCGGCGTCATGGTCGCGGGCCGCGCCGCGCGGGCCGACCTCGACCAGCACCGGCGAGGTGACCGGCCCGGCATCGACGAACAACCCGGCCAGCGTCACGCCGGGCACGTCTGCGACGGTGAGCACCGTCGCGCCGCCGACCGCCAGCAGCGACGGCAAGCCCAGCCCGAGCACGACCGTGCCGGGACGCGTCACGCGGATCGGCTCGGCAAGCCGGTATATGCCGGGCGTCAGCAGCAGATGACGTCCCCGCGCCAGTGCGGCGTTGATGACGCTCACCGGCGTTTCCGGTTGCGCGATCAGGAACTCGGAGAGCGGCAGCGCGCGGCCCGCCGGCTGTCCGCCGGCCCAGCTCGTTCCCCGTCCGTCGCGGCGGACGGCGGGCGCGAACACGCGCCAGTCGCCGTCCGGCGCCAGCTGCAGAAACGGCTTCTCGCGCATGACCGGAAGGCGCGGCAGGGTGGTGTAGGGCGGCTCGGGGAAGCTGGTCGCCGGCGCGCCCGCGACGCCCGCGAACATCATGTTCCAGTTGGCGCCGCGCCATCCGCCCAGCTCGCTGTTGCGGGTGAACCATTGCTGCTGCGTTCCCGACCGGACGAGCCCGTCGATCCGGCAATCGGCGATGAAGCCGCCGCTCGACCAGCCGCCGTCGTCCAGCGCCAGGTCGCCGGCGAGATGGACGCGGCGATACGGTGCGGCCTGCGACACCGCCCAGCGATCCGCCCCGTCGGGAGGTCGCACCGTCAGGTTCTCGACGCCGCGCCAGAAGTTCACCAGCGCCATGCCGTTCGCCCAGTCGGCCTCGCAATGGACGTGGCCGTCGATTGAGACATCGCCCGGCAATGGCCCCAGGCCTAAGATCTGGGTGAAGAAGCCGACATTGACGTCGACGGCGTAGCGGCCCGGTTTGAACAGGATCGCGTAGCGCCGGTCGGTGAAATGCGCGCGTTCCTGTTCGCGGAAGATCGCGTCGAGGCGCGCCTGGATCACCGCCGCCGACATCGCCGGATCGACGATCACCACATTGGGCCCGAGATCCGGGTCGGGTCGGTCGGCACCCGGCGCAGAGGCTTCCGCCAGCGTCACGGCGGCAAGTCCGGTCAACACCATCCGACGCGTTGGTGGGGGAGCCGATTGCATGGCAGGAAGCTAGGCTGCGACCCGCGAACCCTCAACCGGATTCTGCCCCTCAGTCGATTGCGAAGAAGCCGGTCACGGTCAATCGGCCGCTCAGGGGATCAGCGGCCAATGCGGCGTTGGGGGAGATCGCTCCGCTGTGCAGCACATAGCTGCGGTAGAGCAGCGCCCGGTTGAAACGGGCAGCGACCAGCGCGGTGCGTTCGAACAGGGTCGTGTCGCCGGCGATGTAGCCGCTGGGCGGCTCGACCGCATCGCGCAATTCCTGCTCCAAGCAGGAGAAATAGGACGGCGCACGGGCGTGATCGACCGTCTCGAACCCGGTCGACCGATGGCGGAAGAAGGCGGTGCCGTCCCCATCGTCGAGCGACAGGTAATGAACCAGCGCGATGCGTTCGCGGCCGTACGCGTCGACGTGCGGCAGCCGTTGTCGAACCTCGATCTCATCGGCAGGTCGAGTGACGATGGAAAAGCTCGCATCGACGACGTGAACCCGTCGGCAGCGTCCGAACTCCCGCATGACGATGTTGGCGATCAGCGGCAGCTGGGCCGCCAGATAACCGGACGGAAGCGATGCTCTGATGCCGGGATAATGCTGACCGGCCGGGGCGAAAGGCGTGATCGCGGCGGCTGCCCGGAGGGCTTCGGGATCGCCGGCGAAGTTCTCGATGATGGCTAGCGGCTCGCGCTCTTCACCGACGCGCACGCGTGATACGGACTGGCTAGGCATGGACGATGATCTTCGTGGTCCGACACCGCTGGATCGATGACCGTGTCATCAGCGACCCAGGCGGCGCGCGTGTCAAACGAATATGCGTCGGGCGAGGAAGGCCGTCGCGCGATGGCTAAATCCGCACCTCGGTTCCGATCTCGACGAGCTGGTCGGAGGGTATGCCGAAGGAATTGCCGGTAGATGCGGTATTGCGCTGCATGGAGACGAACAGCGCTTCGCGCCACCGCGCCATTCCGGGGATACCGCGGTCGGCGATGACCGTCTCGTGGCCGATATAGTAGCTGAGCTGCGCCAGCTCCGCCTCGCTGAGGGAGACGGGCGCGTCCCGCAGGCCTGACGGGATGTCGATATCCTCCATGAAGCCGAAGTGCAGCACGACGCGCTCCACATTCGCCGCCACATGCGTCACCGTCGCGCGCTCACCATCGGCCACGAACGGCGTTTCGCACGTCACGACCGAGACGAGCAGCACGCGCTCCTGCAAGGCTCGATTGTGACGGACATGGGCGGAGAGCGACAGCGGGATGCCCTGCGTCGCCGCGGTGAGGAAGGCGCCCACGCCCGGGGTCCGCGCGACGTGCTTGGCCGCGAGCCGCTCTAGGAACACCGCTTCGTCCTGCCGCTCGCCGGCGCGACGGCGCTCGACCAGCATGGACCCCTGCCGCCAGGTCAGCATCACCACCGCGATCATGCCCGCGATCAGTAGCGGGAACCAGCCGCCCTCCAGCAGCTTCAGCGAATTGGCCGCGAAGAACACCAGATCAAGCAGGAAGAAGCCGCCGTTCACGGCGATCACCAGCACCGGATTGTATCCCCAACGGATCGCCACCAGCGCCGCCAGGAAGGTCGAGATCGCCATCAGGCCGGAGACCGCGATCCCGTAGGCACCGGCCAGCGCATCCGACGAGCGGAACATCAGCACCGCGACCAGCGTCCCCGCCGCGAGCAGCCAGTTGGCGAGCGGAAGGTAGACTTGGCCGCGCTCATGCTCCGCGGTGTGCTTGAGACCCAGCCGCGGCAGGAAGCCGAGCTGGATCGACTGTTGCGTCAGCGAGAACACGCCGGAAATGATGGCCTGGCTGGCGATCACCGTCGCGGCGGTCGCGAACGCCACGAGCGGGAAGTGCGCCCAGCCCGGCGCCAGGCCGAAGAACGGGTTGGCGAGCGCGGTCGGATCGGCGCTGACCAGGGCCGCCTGCCCCAGATAGTTGAGCACCAGCGCGGGCAGCGCCACCACGAACCAGGCGAGCCGGATCGGCATCCGGCCGAAATGTCCCATGTCGGCGTACATCGCCTCGCCGCCGGTCACCGCCAGGAAGACGGCGCCGAACACGGCGAAGCTGACGGGCAGCGACGCCCGCAGCACGAAGCCCACGGCGCGCAGCGGATCGAGCGCCTCCAGCACCTGCGGGCGCGCGACGATGTGGGTCAGGCCCAGCACGGCCAACGCCACGAACCACAGCAGCATGACCGGCCCGAACACGCGGCCGATCGTGCCCGTCCCGCGGCTCTGCACGGCGAACAGCCCGATCAGGATGACGCCGGAGAGGGGCAGCACCGCCGGTGCCAGCGCGGGCGCGTCCGCCTTCAGGCCCTCGACCGCGCTCAGCACCGAGATCGCCGGCGTGATCGCGCCGTCGCCATAGAGCAGGGCCGCCCCGACCAGTCCCAGCACCAGCAGCGCCGCCTGGCGTGTCCGCGGTGCGGCGTCGCGCGCGCCCAGCAGCGCCAGCATCGCGACCACCCCGCCTTCGCCGTGATTGTCCGCGCGCAGGATCAGCAGGGCGTATTTGACCGACACCACCAGCACGAGCGACCAGATGATGAGGGAGGCGACCCCGATCGCCGCCGCCGCCGGCGGCATCGCCGCAGCGGCCACCGCCACCTTGAACGCGTAGAGCGGGCTCGTGCCGATATCGCCGTAGACGACGCCGAGCGCCGCCAGCGACGGCACCGCGCTGGTACGTGCGATCCAGCGATGACGGCCTTGTGGCGCGGCGATGGTGGTCATCGAGAGTTCCTGTCGCCCGCCGCGCGAGAGCGACGTCGTGAGGCATTCATATCGCGCGGCCGGCCGGCGTCACCTGTTATGTGGTCGCGGCCGTCATCATCGATGCGATGTAACGGGCACGCGACCACGCCGGATTGCGGGGACTCAGTTGTCCCACCGTTTCTGAAGACGGAGGTCCTCGCGCCTCGGCAGGCTGCTGCCACGGAGCTGGGGCGGTTCAAGCCGGTGGTGGCCGTTCGCCCCGCAGGAACAGCCCCGCCGCGAGTACCAGCACGGCCACGAAGACCAGCAACAGGATGGCGCCCGACATCAGACGCTAGTGTCCCCCGGCGCGGCGTGTCGTTCCGCGAGGAGGATCATGAGCGCCGTCAGTGCCGCACGGTTGCCTTCTTGTCCCAGCGCCCAGTGCACCGTCGGATCGAGGGCCGCGCGCTGCCGGTCGAGCGCCGCCCCGCGCGCGCCGGCGGGGCCACCCGCTTCGTCTCGGCAGGCAGGGTCCAGCGGCCCGGCGACCCTCACGCAGTTCGATGATCGACGAAGCGTCCGCTCGTGCGGCGACGCGTGCCGCGTTGCGGGCTCGGATACGGCGTTGACCTGATCGGCCCCGCCAAGATCATGGCGATGGTAAAGGTCGCGCCCGGTCCGCAGCATGATTCAACCTCGACTCATCGCTTGTTTCGTTCAGCGATGTGACGCCTACCGGCCCAGGCATGACTTTGCGATATTTGAAATACATTTGACGCATAGCTTTTCCGTAATCTGCCCTTCGCTACAGAATAAAGCGGGTCTTGTTGGTCAACGGCAGCATCCCCTGTTCACTTCGCATATGGTAATACTACGAAGATCGACGATAATCCGTCTTACATAGGTATGGGCGTGACATCATAACTCGCTCTCACGCGACGCGACCTTTTCACATGGGAGCGATCGCAAACCGGCGAGCTGCCGAATGGAGGATGTCTTGCCCCTGATTGCCGGGCTGATATTGCTGTCGATCCTGCTACTATGCCTCTCGATGAAGGCGCGGTCGCTCAGGAACGGTGAGCAGCAGGTCGCATCCTTGCTTGAGGCGGTCAGGACGAGCGAGGCTCAGCTGGATGCCCTTCAACGCAGGAGCGAGACCTCCCCACCGCCAACGTCATAGCCAGCCGACCTTCCGGAAGCGGTGATGGAGCAACAGGCATACCGCCCCGATCACGCCGAGAATGGTGAAGTATCCGTAGCGCCAGTGCAGTTCGGGCATGTACGTGAAGTTCATGCCGTAGACGCCCGCCACGGCGGTCGGCACGGCGAGGATCGCGGCCCAGGCGGCGAGCCGGCGCGCGATCGTCCCCGTGCGCTGCTGCTCGAGCAGGTTGCCGAACTCGAAGACGGAGGCCAGCACCTCGCGCAGTCCTGCGACCATGGCTTCGACGCGGCGGACATGATCGAGCACGTCGGCAAAATAGGCGCGCGCCTCGCCGTCGATCGTCGGCAGTTCCGACCGGGCGAGCTTGCGCGCCACCTCCTCCATCGGCAGCAGGATCCGCTGGAAGCGGATCAGGTCGCGCCGGCGCGTGAAGATGCGGGCGATGTCCGGACGGTCGAGAAACGCGTCGAGCAGCTTTTCCTCCATCGCCAGCACCTCGTCCTCGATCGCCGTGACGACGGGTAGGTAACCGTCGACGACGAAGTCGAGCACCGCATGGAGCACGTAGTCGACGCCTCGGCCGAGCAGGTCCGGGGCGGCCTCCAGCTGCTCGCGCAGCGGCTGGTGCGATCGCATCGAGCCTTGGCGCACCGTAATGATGTGGCTGGTGCCGGCGAAGACGGCCGTCTGGCCATATTCGATCGTGCCGTCGGCGAGATGCGCCGTCCGGGCGATGACGAACAGCTGGTCGCCATACACGTCCACCTTGGGCAGCTGCCCGTCCTTGAGCGCGTCCTCCACCGCCAGCGGGTGGAGATCGTAAAGCCGCTGCAAGGTCGCGACCTCGCGGTCGCAGGGGTGGCTGAGGCCGATCCAGACGAATTCGGACCGGTCGGCCGGACAGTCCACATGCTCGTCGAGCGGGACTGGCCGGACCCGGCGTCCGTCGCGATACAGATAGGAGGCGACCAGCGACATGACCGAGAGCCGGCTTTCTCAGGCGGCGCGGCTCAGCCCGTCGACCGGCCCGAACCGAGCGGGGCGATGCTGACGCGCCAGCATGGCCTCGGCGCTGCCGCGATCGGCGACGACGGCGAAACGGGCGCCGTCGACCAGAACCTCCGGCACCAGCGGCCGACCGTTGTAGGTCGACGCCATCGAGGCGCCATACGCGCCCGCCGTGTGGAACACGGCGAGATCGCCGCGCCGTACGCAATCGATCGATCGCATCGTGGCGAAGGTGTCGCCGCTTTCGCAGACCGGACCCACGACATTGGCGATCATGCGCCCACCGGTCGGGACGACCGCCGTGAACAGATGCCAGGCGTCGTACAGCGCGGGCCGGGCGAGGTCGTTCATGGCCGCGTCGACGACGACGTGCGGGTGCCCGTCCCCCGGCTTGACCCACAGCACGCGCGTCAGGAGCACGCCGGCGGCACCCGCGAGCGCACGGCCGGGTTCGAACTGCAGCGTCACGTCCCAGCCCTGGGTAACGCGGGCGACCATCGCGCCATACTCCGCAGGCGACGCGGGCGTATCCTCGGGCCGATAGGCGATGCCGAGGCCGCCGCCGAGGTCGACATGCGTGATCGGATGCCCATCGTGCCGCAGCTCGGCCACCAGCCTGCCGATCCGACGATAGGCGGCTTCCAGACGCGACAGGTCGGTGATCTGGCTACCGATGTGCACAGCCACGCCGCGCAGGCGCAGGCCGTCGACCTTTGCCAGGCGCGCATAGATCGCCGGCGCGTCCGCGATCGGGACGCCGAACTTGCTGGCGCTGGTGCCGGTCGTGATCTTGGCATGGGTGTCGGCGTCGACGGCGGGGTTGATCCGGAGCACGGCGGGCGCGACCTGCCGTCGCGCGACGCCGAGCGCGCCCAGCACGCGGCCTTCTTCCTCCAGCTCGAGGTTGAACTGGCCCACCCCGCGATCGAGCGCGGCGACGAGCTCGGCGTCGGTCTTCCCGACCCCGGAGAACAGGATGTCCGCCGCCGGCATCCCTGCCACGAGCGCCTGGGCAAGCTCACCGCCGGACACGATGTCGGCGCCATAGCCCTCGGCCGCCAACACATCGAGCACGGCCAGATTGGGATTGGCCTTGACCGCGAAGGCGAGGTGCTTGCGCGGGACGGCCGCCAGCGCCTGGCGATACGCCCGCGCGGCATCCCGAAACGCCGCGGCCGAGTAGACGTAGACGGGCGTGCCCACCGCGTCGGCAATGGCCGGTAGCGCAACCTGCTCTGCGTGCGTGACGCCGTCCCGACATTCGAAGTAGCTCATGGCGATCCCGTTCCTGCGATGCGGCCCAGCGTCGTTCTATCGGCGCGACCGGCCCGTCGCCCGGTGTCGCTCCCGCATCGAGCGGACCCGATCCTGCCGTTCCTGTTCGATGCGCCACGCGACCGCCAGGCGCTCGCCCTGCACGAGCACGCCGAGGCCGATCAGCGCGACGATCAGGGCGATGCAGCCGAGCGTTGCGGACCAGTCCGCCAGCCCGGGCACCAGGCGGCCCACCGCGCCGAGGCCGGCGGCGAAGGCGCAGACCGCGAGCCCGGCACCACGCCAGGCGAGATCGCGTCCGCTCATGCCTGCGCCGGCACCCGCGCGAAGAGGGCATGGTCGATCACCACCTGCCCCGCCGCCGCCAGGGCACGCACCACCGAGGCATCTGCCTGGAGGTGGTCCTCGCTCCCGTGCCAGAGGACGATGTCCGCCGGCACCTCCGCCTCTTGGGCAAGGGCGTCGGCCAGATCGGCCACCTCGAAATCGACGCCGATCGCCGGATCGTGCAGCTTGGCTGCGGCATGTCTGGCGCGGGCCACCAGGGCCGGAACGCCGTCGATGCCGTGACCTTCGATCGCCACGAATCCGAGCGCACGGGCGTGGCGCAACGCGTGCAGCAGCAAGGCTCCGTCACCGCAATCCGCGTCCACGATACGGACGCTGCGGCGGTGCGCCTCGAACAGGCGTTCGAGTTCCGCCACGATCGCCGGCCAGCGTTCGTCCCGGTCCGGCGCGATGCGGACATGCGGTGCCCGCGGCACGATAGGCGACCCTCGCCCACGATCCGGTGCGAGGCTGATCAACGCGTTCATATGTCCGATTCCGAAATGTCAGGCGGCCCGGGGCAGCGCGATTTCGTCTACGCGCGGCGGGGCGAAGGAAATGTGCGGCACGAGCGGGGCGGTCGCGACGGCGATGGTCGCGCCGGAGAAACCGTGCCGCTCGGCGCGCGCGAAGCTCATCGCCGTTGCGAAGGAGATGAAGCGCCCTTCCAGGCGCCCGCCGCTTTCCTGAACGAGCCAGTGCCCGGCGCTATCCTGGCCTACATAGAGAATCGGCCTGCTTGGGTCAGGCTCCAGACTGGTAACCGACGTCACCACGTTCGCACCTCACTGCGTACCTGCGAAAACCGGTTCCGGGCGGCTGCCCCCAGTGACGGGTGCGCCGCCGGACGACCTCGTCCGCGGCGATCCAATTATTCGCCGGCCCATATCAATTCGAGAGCGAGGGCGCGGGGCGACCATAGCATCTTCATAGGCGTCGCCCGTGCGCCGTCTGCCCGATCAGAACGTGGAGAACCCGTGCTGAGCAGGTGAGGTGGACCGTGGCAGGCCAGCGGCCTGCGGACCGGTCGTCGTTCCGGGACCGCAGGACCTTCGCGTAGGGAATGTCGGACGGGACGGTTCAGCGATCGAGCGTCGCCAGCTCGGCGGGGCGCAGTTCGTGGGCGAGCTGATCCATCGTGCACTGCCGCGGGGCCTTGTCCGGTCGCCAGCGCAGCAGGCGGGTGCCGTGGCGGAAGCGCGCGCCGGTGACCTGATCGTAGAGCACCTCGACCACCAGCTCGCTGCGGAGCGGCTCCCATGCGCTCTCCTCCCCGTCGTTCCAGCGGCTCGGGCCACCCGGCGCCTTGCCGGTGAACCCGGGCGCGCCGATCAGCGGCTGGAGCTTGTCGGCCAGCGCGCCCCGTTCCGCCGCCGCGATGCCGGAGGTGAAGCCGACATGGTTCAGCCGGCCGGCGTCGTCGTGGAGCCCGAGCAGCAGGGAGGCGACGCCGCTGCCGTCCTTGGCGCGGCGGAAGCCGCCGACCACGCAGTCGGCGGTCCGGTGCTGCTTGACCTTGAGCATCGCGCGCTCGCCGGGGCGATAAGGCTCGTCACGTCGCTTGGCGACGACGCCGTCGAGCGCGCCGCCGCTCTGCGCCAGCCACGCCCGTGCGGTCGCGAGATCGCCGCAAGGCGACAGCAGCAGCGCCGCGCCGCCATGGCGGGCGTAAAAGGCCTCCAGCGCCGGGCGGCGCTCGGCGAGCGGCCGGCCGAGCAGATCGTCGTCGCCATCGCGCAGCAAATCGAACAGCATCAGCTGCGCCGGGGTCTCGCGCGCCAGCCTGGTGATCCTGCTCTCCGCCGGATGAAGGCGAGCCTGCAGCGCATCGAACGAGAGCACGTCGCCGACCGGCAGGATGAGTTCGCCATCGAGCACGAACCGGGGCCGGTCGAGCCCGGCGACGAGCGCCACGATCTCCGGAAAATAGCGGGCCAGCGACTTGCCCGACTTCGACAGGATCTCGACCTCACCGCCGTTGCGGAACACCAATGCGCGGAAGCCGTCCCACTTGGGCTCGAACTGCCACCCGGCGTCGCCCGGCAGCTCCGTCACGAGCTTGGCCTCCATCGGCGCCAGGCCCGTCCCGATCATGCTACGCCTGAAGCCATGCCGCGGTCCCGAAAGAACGCGACCGAGACGATCCCGAGCGCCGTTTCCGATAGCAGCATGGCGGCGACCCCGAAATGGTCATGACCGTCAAGTCAGGAACCGAACCCGACGAACACGGCAGCTTCGTCCACGGACCGGCGCTCCGAGACGACGGCGTTGGCGGGGAAGGTCTCATCCGGCCAGCCCAGCGCGATGCTCTTCATGATGGCATGGTCGTCGGCGATGCCCGCGTGCTCGCGGACCACCGGCGACTGCATGATGCCCTGGCTGTTGATGACGCAGCCCAGCCGGCGCGACCAGGCGGCGTTCACCAGGCCGGTCGCGACCGCGCCGCAATCGAACGGGGTGTCGTCGCTGCCATCCACGGCGCGGTCATAGGCGATGATGATGCACACCGGCGCGTCGAACTGGCGGAAGCCGCGAAGCACCCAATCGTCGCGCCGGGCCTTGTCCTCGCGCGCGATGCCCATCGCGGCGAACAGCTGCTTGGCGACGCCCACCTGCCGCTCGCGGTGCGGCCCCGCAAAGGCCTGCCCGGTCCGGAACTCACGCGACTGCGGGACGCCGGCCAGCATGCGTTGCGTATTGCCCTCGCGGATGCGGTCGAGCGGCTCCCCGGTGACGACGTAGAAATGCCAGGGCTGCGTGTTCATCGACGACGGCGCGCGCATCGCCAGCGCGATGATCTCCTCGATCAGCGCTCTGGGCACCGGGTCGGGCCTGTAGCCGCGGATGCTGCGGCGGCCCCGGAGGACCTCGTCGAAGTCCATCAGGCTTCGGCGACATGGCTGATCGCGCCCTTCAGCGCCGGGCACGGCGCGACCGGGCCTTCGGCCGCACGCGCCAAGCTGGAAAGGACAGTCATGGCGGTCTCCTTGGAAGAGGACATGGCCGGGAGGCGAAGGCGTCGTATGGCGACCACGCCATGCGCACGGTCGGTCCCATCCCGTCCACCGAGCGAGGAGAGGATGTCAAGCGAGGCCAAGCCCACCATCGCCATTCGGTCTCGAACGTCGACGCCGGTCGGCGGAACGGCTTGCGGGCTCGCTAGCTTTCTTGGGGGGTCCTCTTCGCGAAGCTCGCGCGAAAGACGGCGATCAGGCCAGGATCCATGGTGATCGACAACGCCGCATAGACGATCGCGCCGAGGACGACGCAGACCCCCAGCGTCATCGCGGACGGGAGAATAGCGGCCAGCCAGGTCTTTGCGCACCAGACGGCGGCGGCCATCAGCGCCGCCGCGAGCAGAGGCCGCGTCGCCGCGGCGACGACGGCGCCAGGCGAGACGTGGATCACCCGGCGCAGGCGGATCAGGCCGGCGGGCACGATCAGCGCCGACGCGATGACGGCCGACCAGACGAGATAGGGCAGGCCCAGCCAGGCGCCCGCCAACGTCCATGGCACCGTCACGGCAAGTTGCACGACGGACCAGCGGAACGCCTCGCCCGGTCGCCCGGCGGCGGCCAGGGCGGGGCCGACCAGCAAGGTCAACTGCAGCGGGACAGCGATCGCGCAGAGCGCCGGCATCAGCTCGGCCGCCGGCGCCCATCGGGCCCCGAGCATCAACGGCAACAGCAGGTCCGCCACGGCAGCCATGCCGAAAAAGGCCGGGAAGATGGTCGCCGCCGACAGGTGCGCCAGGGTCAGATACTCCGTCCCGACCGAACGCGCGCTGTCCTGGGCGCCGGCCCGCGACAGGATCGGCATCGCCAGATGGATGAACGGCATCATCGTCAGCTCGAGCAGCAGCAGCGCGCACTGTCCGCCGACGCGCAACAGGCCGAGGGCCGCCGGCGCCAGCATCAGTCCCGCGACGAGGTCGATCCAGCGCGACCTGAGCACGAGGACGATCTCGCCGCCGATGATCCGGCCGCCGAAGGCGAGCTGCCGGCGCGCGACATCGGAGCGAAAGCGCCAGCGCGGCCGCCAGGGATGCACGATCCACAAGAAGGTGGTGGCGACGATCGGCGCCGTGAGGCTGCGTGCCACCAGCGCCCAGACCCCCAGGCCCTTGAACGCCAGCGCCAGGCCGACGCCGCCGCCCACCAGATTGGCCACGAGCATACGCAGCGCGATCTCGCGGAACCGGAACTCCCGCGCCATGCGCGCCAGGTGGACGGTCTGCAGGGAGACGAGCAGGAACATCGGCGACAGGGACGCGATCACGGGCCCGAGCGCAGGCTTGCCGGCCATCACGGCGATGACGGGCGAGGCGATGGCGACGGCGAGCGTGACGCAGGCGCCGATCCCGACCGACAGCCAGAAGGCGGTGCTGGCCTGCTCGTCGTCGAGTTGCGGCTGCTGGGTGACGGCTTCGCCGATGCCGAAGGTCGCGAGCGCCTGCAGGAGATCGATGATGACCAGCCCGAGCGCGACCAGCCCCAGCTCCGCGGGCGCGACGAAGCGCGCGAGCGCCATGAACAAGCCGAACCGGACGACCTGGTTGGCGGCCGCCGTGACGCCGTTCCAGAACGCTCCCCGGCCGATGTCCGGATTCGGGTCGTTCACCCCTCGGTCGTCGGTGCCGCGGTCGCCTCCGCCATCGCCCGACCGAGCGTGGCGGCGAGCGCCCGGCCGTGCTCGCCCAGCAGGATGGAGAGGTGCGATCCCTTGACATCGACCACCCGTAATTCGCCGACGACGGCCGACCACAAGGGATCGGTCATCCCGGCCGCATCTTCGCTGCGGAACAGCCACACCGTGCCGGGATAGAATGGCGGCGACCAGCCCGTCAGCAGGCGGCCGCGCTGGGCCGTCACCAGCATGTGCTGCATGTTCAACGCCGCGCGGGGGGCGATGGGTCGCGCCGCGAGCGAGAGCCGGCGGAGCATGCCTGCCCCGCGCGCCCGCAACAGCCACCGCGATCCGACCTGCACGACATGGTCGTAGAGCCGCCCCTTCCCATGCGCCTCGCCCAAGCCGATCGCGATCTGACGCAACTTGCTCTTGGACGCCGCCCCCCTTGCCTCCGCGCCTTCCGGGCTGAAGAGCGCCGCCGGCAGCGTGTCCAGCATGCCGCAGAACGGAACCTGCGTGCCGCGCTCGGTCAGCCGCCTCGCCACCTCGACGGCCATGGCGCCGCCGAAGGAATGGCCGATGACATGCACCGGGCCGGCATGCTTCCCCAGCTGGGCGATGGCGGCCTCGCTCACCGCGTCGAGGTCACCGATCGCCGCGACATCGGCCTCGACACCGGGGTAGCGGATGGTGACGATCCGGCCCAACGAGGCGATCTCGCGACGGAAGCTGGCCGCGGCCGGTTCGTCGCCGCCGATGCCGGGAAAGAACAGGATGGTCGGCCGCTCGTCGGCGGCGATCCCTTCCTCGCCGAGCGCAGCGATGGCGATCGCCAGATCGTGCGCAGTGCTGTGCTCGTCCATCACGTCGAACGCGATGTGCCCGCGGTCCAGCAGGTCCTCGACGCGAAAGAGCATGTGCAGCGCCTTCAGCGAGTCGCCTCCGCCCTCGGCCCACCCGCGCCGCGGATCGGCGCCGGTGCCCAGCATCTCCCGCCACGCGCGTTCGACCGCGGCCAGGATCGTCGGATCGGCGGGGCGCTCGGGCGGGGCGGACGCCGCCGCCGCCGGCATGTCCGGCTCTTCCGGTGCGAGCGCTGCCAGCTTCACCAGATCCGCCTTGTAGTTGGGCAGCCGCGGAATGATGTCGAGGAAGCGGAACCGGGCCGGCGCCATGTGCGGCGCGGTCTCGGCCGCGACCAGGCTACGCAGCGCAGCCGGATCGGGCGGCGCAGCAGGATCGATCGCGACGCAATAGGCGGTGATGACCGCGTCGCCCGCGGTGGTGCTGGGGCTGGCGATCACCGCCACGTCGGCGATCCCCGGGTGCTGATGCAGCGCCGCTTCGATGTCGCCCAAGTCCGCACGCTGCCCGCGCACCTTGACTTGGCGGTCTCGCCGACCGACGAACTCGACCAGTCCGTCCGGGCGCATGCGCACCAGATCGCCCATCGGAAACAGGCGGCCGTCCGGATCGTCCGGATCCTGGCGGAACGGGCCGGGCACCAACTTGCCGCCCTGCCAAAACCCGAGCGCCATGCTCCGTCCGCGCACCAGGATCTCGCCGGGCTCGCCGGGCGCCACCGGCCGTCCCGCCTCATCCAGCAGGGCGATCGCCTTCATCTCGCCGAGGTACCCGCACGGCAATGCCAGCCCGTCCGCGACGAAATCGCGCGGGACGTACCAATGGAACAGCGACCCGGCCTCCATCGAGCCCAACAGGATGCGGATATGGCAGGTCGGCGGCAATTTCGTGCGGAAGAACGCGACATCGCTGGCGAGCGTGACATCGCCGTGAAGCTCGAGCAGCCGAAGGTGGCGGAAGGCGTGTGCGGCCCCTTCCAACTGCATGACGTTGCGCAGCACGGCCGGCACGAAGCTCAAGATCGTCACGCGCTCCTCGCCGAGCACGCGCAATGCCTCGCCGAGCCCGACACTCATCATCTCCACGATGCGCAGCGCCGCACCGTTCATCAGCGCGGTCAGCGTATCGCTCAGGCCCGTCGCAGCGAGCGAGGCGAGGGTGATGATCTTATCGTCCGGGTTGAGGTGTCGCGTGTTCGCGGTCACCGCGAGCGTCGGCATGACGCCCAGCATGCTCCACGCGATCGCCTTCGGCCGGCCGGTGCTGCCCGAAGTGTAGGTCGCGCCGGCTACTGCCCTCGGGTCCAGGGCGATATCCGGCCAGTCCTGATCCGGCGCGATACGAAGGTGATCGAGATCGGCCTCGATGACCGGGACCGGGGGCAGCTCCACCTCGCGCGCAATGCCGCGCTGGACGACGACGCTCACCACGCCGGAATTGTCCAGGACCATCCGCTGTCGCTCGATCGGATGGCCGATGTCGACCGGAATGAACGGACGGCCGGCCGCAAAGCAGGCGAGGATCACCGCGGGAAGCAGCACGGTATAGCGGAACACCGCCGCGATCGGCTGACCTGGCGGCGCCGTGGCGTCGATCTGATGGGCCAGCGCGCGCGCGACCCGTTGCAGCTCGGCATAGGTCAGCCGGCTTTGGCCGTCATCCACCGCGAGCCGATCACCATGCTTGGCGACGATGTAGTCGAACCGCTCGATCGGCGAGCGCGTAAACCACTCCTCGCCCACCGGGTCGAAGGCGACGTCGACCGGGCCGTTGAGGTCTAGCGGCACCGCCCGATGCGTCAGCCAGTCGAGCTGATCCAGCCGCGGCGCGTCGTCGATCATCACTTCATGAGCTCCAACGATCAGGTCAGACAGCCCGTCCGGGCATCGCGTTATGAGGCGAAGGCATTCGTTAGAAAAGGGATCGGTGACGCCGGCGGCTCGCGCGTGTCCCAATGAGGGCCGACGCGGTCATGTCGAACCGGCCACGGCATCATGCTGGTAATGCCGGTCGAGCACCCGGCCGACGGCGACGGCCCACCCCGACCCGGTCGACACCTTGCGTGGAGGACGACACCGGCGAGGCCAAGCTGCTGACGAAACGATCAATGATGTTGGTGCCGGACTACCGGTCATTGATCCGGGTCAATGCCTTATTTCCGCCGCGATGCGGAACGTCGATCCGGGCGTCCGGGTTTAGCACATGTCCGATCGTCAGCGGTCGGGTGTCGCACGGGCGGCGTAAGGCCCTGAGCCGGACAGCGAGGAGACCACGCCCGGTGGTCCCGCGAAACACGAGCCACATTGCATGTCAGGTGCCGATGAACCCGAAATCCGGGTTCCGCTGATCGCCGAGGAGGCGTCGATCGACAAGGTCGAGGTCGTGTCCGATCGCGTTCGCGTCAGTACCAGCACCGAGGCCCGCGACGTGGTGGCCGAGGATATGCTCGAAACTGGCGCGCTCCGGGTGGAGCGCGTCGCGGTCGAGCGCCAGGTCGATACTCCGCCGCCGCCGCGCGAGGAGGGCGACACCACCGTCATCTCGCTCGTCGAGGAGCGGCTGGTGGTCGAAAAGCGCCTGTTCGTCATCGAGGAGGTGCGCGTCACGCTGGATCGGAGGCGCGAGCATGTCGCCGTTCCCGTCACGCTGCGGGCGACGCGGGCCACCATCGAGCATCCGTTCGAACCAACAACAAGGAGGAACCCCCATGGCTGACCCGAATGACGGGCGCGGCGCCCCGCCGCGCGAAATCCACATCGAGAAGAAGCAGACCAACTGGCTTGCCTGGCTTGCCCTGCTCGCGGGCATCCTCGCGCTCCTGTTCGCGCTCAGCCGCTGCAACCGGCACGACGAGACCGTGACGCCTGCGCCGAGCCCGACCGCCCAGGGCGGTCCGGCGACGCCCCCGATCGCGGTCAAGCACGTCACGCTCCCCGGCGGCAAGGTCGTCGACCTGCAGCCGCAGACGCTGACCTACGATCTCCAGGCGTTCCTGGCGAGCAGTGCCGCCGCCCCGCGTACCTTCACCTTCGATCGCCTGAACTTCGACACCGCCTCGTCCGCGATCCGGGCCGACGACCGGCCGACGCTGGCGGCCCTGTCGCAGATCCTCGCGGCCTACCCCAAGGCAGCGGTCAAGCTGACCGGCTACGCCGACGCCCGCGGCACGGAGCCCGCCAACGTCAAGCTCGGCGCCGAACGCGCGGCTGCGGTCGGCAAGGCGCTGACCGACGCCGGCGTCGCGCCAAGCCGGATCACCACGGCGAGCGGCGGCGACGCCGATCCGGTCGCCAGCAATCAGACCGCGGGCGGCCAATTCCAGAACCGGCGCACCGAGCTGACCGTCACCGCGAAGTAACGACCCCTTCCCTGAGGAGAGTAGCAATGACCCGTACCATCACCGCACTGTTCGATCGCCGCGCCGATGCGGAGGCCGCCGAGACCCGACTCAAGGCCGCCAGCGTCGACGCCGGCCACATCAGCATCCACGACCAGAGCAGCGCCGGTTTCCACGCCACCGGCGCCTCCAGCGCGCAGGACCCCGGCATCTGGGGCTCGATCAAGCACGCGTTCGTGCCCGACGAGGACCGCCATACCTATGAAGAGGGCATTCGCCGCGGCGGTTTCCTCCTGACCGCCGACGTCGACGATACGAACGTCGACGCCGCGGTGCGGGTGCTGGAGGAATCGGACAGCATCGATGTCGATGACCGCTCGCAGGAGTGGCGCTCGTCGGGATGGAGCCATGCATCGGAGTCGGCGGTCGGCGCGGGCGCGGGGACGGCGGCCCATGGGGAGCGCGACCGGTTGGGCGGCGGCGCGATCGGCACGGATGGCGAGCAGAGCATCCCGATCGTGGAAGAGAGCCTGGTCGTCGGCAAGCGTGAGGTCGATCGTGGCGGCGCGCGGGTCCGCTCCTACGTCACGGAGACGCCGGTGCATGAGCAGGTCCGCCTGCGCGACGAGCAGATCGACGTCCAGCGCCGGGCGGTCGACCGGCCGGTGACCGATGCCGACGACGCGTTCCGCGAGCGCTCGATCGACGTCACCGCGACCGGCGAGGAGGCGGTGGTCGGCAAGACCGCGCGCGTCGTCGAGGAGGTGGTCGTGTCCAAGACCGCCGGCGAGCGGGTCGAGGAGATCGACGACACGGTGCTCCGCACCGACGTCGAGATCGACCGGAGCAGGGGTTCCGACGCCGACCCGGCATATCGGCGCTGAGGAATGGAGACGGCGTGCGGGCAACCCGCACGCCGTTGCCGCGTCAGGCACACGGCTGACCAACACTCGGTCGAGACCTCGCACCTGCCTTGACGATTATCCGCGCGCGCCATGGTCAGCTTCGGGCAGCTCTGAAGCCGCTCCAGAAGTTAGCTTACGTCTCCGCCGGTCTTCCGACTAGCCCGTCGCGACCTGGACCTTACCCTTCACACCGACGTGCCTGCATTAGACTGCCGGCATTCGTGTCTGCTAAGCTCAGCGCGACACACGTGGGATGCATCAGGAGCGCGCCGGCATGATGAAGCTCTATTCCGGCGATCTCAGCCCATATTCGGCGCGGGTGCGGATGCAGATCTACGCCAAGGGGATCGCCGATATCGCGCTGGTCCGGCCGGAGACGTTCGGAACGCCGCAATTCCGTCGGGATTTCCCGATCGGCCGCATTCCGGTGCTGGACATCGCGGGCGACATGATGCCCGAATCGGACGTGATCGCGGAGTATCTGGAGGAGGTCTATCCCGAGCCCTCCCTGTTGGGCGCCACGCCGCGCGAGACGGCGCACATCCGCACGATCGCCCGGATCGGCGACATCTACATCATGAACAACATGTTCATGCTCTCGCCGCAGAGCCGGTCCAAGTCCCGCAACCAGGGCATCGTCGATCTGCTCGGCGGCCAGGTCGTGCGCAACATCAAGGCGCTCGACCGGATGATCGCGACGGACGGCTTCGCCTGCTCCGGCCGCCTCACCCTGGCCGATTGCGCCCTCGTGCCCGCGCTGTTTCTGGTCGAGAACGTGCTCCCGTCGCTCGACCTCGACGATCCGATCCGGGCCAACCCCCATGTCGCCGGCTACTGGGCCGCGATCCAGCAGAACGAGCATGCCGCGCGGACGCTGGCCGAGCTGCACCGCGGCCTGGAGGAACGCCGCGAACAGATCCGCAGCGGCGTCTTCCAGAAGACGATGGCCGCATTCTCGGCGGCGCAGGCGCTGGCGGACGCCGAAGGCTGAGAACGACCCGCTATTCGCCCTTGGCGTTCCGGGCCGCGATCGTCTCCTGGAACCTGGCCCGCCGCTCGGGCGACCAGCTCCGCGATCCTTTCGCGTAGCGCGGCGCGCTCGCGTCGCGCGACGCGCGTGGGGCGGGAGCCGCATCGCCGGCCGGGCCGGCCTGAGCTTCGAGTTCCGTGTCCGCCTCGCCCTTGCCGATCGCGTCCTTGAGGTGCTGGATGGCGTCGGCGAACCGTTCGCTCGGCATGTGGAACACGCTCTTGCCGCCGATCGCGAACGGCAGCGTCAGTTCGACCACGCCGTTGTTCAGCTTCCACATCTTGCGCCCGCGCGTCGGCGCGGTGGCGGAGAACTGCGCGTGCGCCGTGTCCAGCCGCTTCACCATCGCGGCGCGCTCGCGCCGGGGGTCATACGCCTTTTTCGAGAACACCTCGTGCAACTTGTCGTCGGCGAGCGCGATGAAGTCTTTCAGGGCCATGTTCGTCTCCTCTTCGATCGAACCGATCCAAGACTTCTGCCCGAACGTCAAGCCGTGTGAGCGGCGGCGACATCAATGCCGGCGCGCGCGCCGGATCGGCGGACCGCTCCGTCGCGCATGGGAGACCGCTCTTCCGGCCTCTCCCGGTGTCCTAGCGGAAGATCAAGAACAGGATCAGGATCACCGGCAGCGGAATGCCGATCAGCCATAACAGAATACCCTTTCCCATGACAGTCTCTCCAGGCGTTGCCGGAACATAACGGAGCTGGCGGATCGGGAGTTCCTTGCGACAGCACCACCGGCTTCGGCGGCACGAACCGCGGTCATGAGCGTTCCGGCGATCGGGATGGAGTTTCGTCCCACCGCTATTCCGGAGAACGATCATCGCCACGTTCATGTTCGCAACCGGCGTGGAGAACAGCGTCCCGACGATCAACGGCGGCCGGACCCGGGTCGACGAGATGGAGAGCTGTGGCCACTATGCGCGCTGGCGGGACGATTTCGCGCTCGTGCAGGAGCTGGGGATCGGCTTTCTTCGCTATGGCCCGCCGATCCACAAGACCTGGCTGGGCGTGGGCCGATATGACTGGGAGTTCGCCGACCAGGCTTTCGCCGAGCTCAAGCGACGCAACATCGTGCCGATTGTCGATCTTTGCCATTTCGGCGTGCCGGACTGGATCGGCGACTTCCAGAACCCTGACTTCGCCGACCAGTTCGCCGTCTACGCGCGCGCGTTCGCCGATCGGTTCCCGTGGATCCAGCTCTACACCCCGGTCAACGAGATGTATATCTGCGCGACCTTTTCGGCGCGCTATGGCTGGTGGAACGAACAGCTGAGCAGCGATCGGGCGTTCGTCACCGCGCTCAAGCACATCGTTCGGGCGAACGTCCTGGCCATGCGCACGATCCTGGAGGCGCGCCCGGACGCGATCTTCATCCAGAGCGAGTCGTCCGAATATTTCCACGCGGAATCGCCCGCCGCGATCCGGCCGTCCGAGCTGATGAACTCCGAACGGTTCCTGTCGCTCGACCTGAATTACGGATGCCGGCTGGATTCCGAGATGTACGAATATGTGCTGGATAACGGCATGACGCGGGAGGAATATCACTTCTTCCTCGACAACCGCCTGAAGCAGCACTGCATCATGGGCAACGACTATTACGTCACCAACGAGCATCGGGTCGCCGCGGACGGCAGCACCCGGCCGTCGGGCGAGATCTTCGGTTACAGCGAGATCACCCGGCAATATCACGCGCGTTACCGCCTGCCGGTGATGCACACCGAGACGAACCTGGTGCAGGGTGCCACCGGGATGGAGGCGGTCGACTGGTTGTGGAAGGAATGGGCCAACGTCCTGCGCGTCCGCAACGACGGCGTGCCGGTGGTCGGGTTCACCTGGTATTCGCTGACCGACCAGACCGACTGGGACAGCGCGCTCCGCGAGGTGCGGGGCAACGTCAACGCGCTCGGCCTCTACGATCTCGACCGCAATATCCGCCCGGTCGGAGAGGCTTACCGGCAGCTGATCGCGCAATGGCGGGACGTCCTGCCCACCCAGAGCATGTGCCTGACGGTGCCCGTGGTCATGCCCGACGAGGCCGACGACAGGCACGCCGCCAAGCAGCGCGTGCGGGCGCGGAGCATGCTGAGAGCCCCGGCGTCCAGCGCCGCCGTTCAGGACGCGTGAGGCGCGCCGGTCAGAAGGCGAACGGCTCCACCGGCGTCCGTCCGGCGACCAGAAAGGCGTCCGCGACCAGCCGCAGCGGTCGCGCGTCGACGTCCGAGCGGCCGGCGCCGACCAGCTCGGCGAAGTGCGCGTAGAGCGAGGGATATTCGCGCGGGTCCGCCCGCTCCGGCGCCGCGCCGGGCCGCTCGATCACCGCCCCGCCCTCGCGCAGCGCCAGCATGCCGGCATCGGTGTCGACCTCGACGTCCCAGGTCTGCGGCCCGGTCTGGCGAATGTCGAACTCGATCGCGCCGGCGGCCGCGCCGGTGCGCGCCTTGAGCGAGGCCGCGATCGGCTGGTCGCGCCCCTGCGGCACCAGCAGCGTCGCCGCCTCCACGAACAGCGGGTCCGGCAGGATCAACGTCGCGATCGACAGCGCGTTGATGCCGGGATCGAAGCACCCGAAGCCGCCGGGGCCGAACAGCCATTCCTGCCCCGGATGCCAGTGCCGCACGTCCTCCTTCCAGGTGATCCGCAGCCCCTGCACGGTGCGACCGCGCAGCCAATCGCGCGCCGCGCCCACGAACGGCGCGCCGCGGGAATGCCAGCTGGTGAACAGCACCTTGCCCGCCTGTTCCGCCAGGCGGGCCATGTCGTCCACCTCGGACAGCGTCGCGGCGGGCGGCTTCTCGATCATCACGTGCAGGCCGGCGGCCAGCGCCTTGGCGACCAGGTCCCGTCGCCCCGCGGCCGGAGTCGCCAACGATACCGCATCAATGTGGTCGCCGCTCGCCAGCAGCGCATCGAGGCTGGTATAGGCGGAGACATCCGGCAGCCCTCCCTTGGGGTCCACCGTCGCCGCCAGCGTGAAGCGGCTCTCGCCCCGGATCGCGGGGATATGCTGATCGCGCGCGATCTTCCCCACGCCCACCAATGCCAGCCTGATCGGATCCGTCATGATGAAGGCCTTTTCTTTTGTATGATATATTGATCGGAACGGTCGCGGCTGGCAATCAGCGCGGCGCGGCGGGTTTCGCGTAAGGTGGATGGGCTGAGCATGAGCAAGGACGACCTGACGCCCCGCCTGCGCTCCTCCGCATGGTTCGACAATCCCGGCCACCCCGACATGACGGCGCTCTACGTGGAGCGCTACCTCAACTACGGCATCAGCCTGGAAGAGTTCCAGTCGGGCCGCCCGGTGATCGGCATCGCGCAGTCGGGCTCCGATCTCGTGCCGTGCAACCGGCACCATCTCCAGCTCGCCGAGCGGGTCAAGGCGGGGATCATCGAGGCGGGCGGCGTGCCGCTGGAATTTCCGACCCACCCGCTGCAGGAAACGGGCAAGCGGCCGACCGCGGCGCTGGACCGCAACCTCGCCTATCTGTCGCTGGTCGAGGTGCTGTTCGGCTACCCGCTGGACGGCGTGGTGCTGACCATCGGCTGCGACAAGACCACGCCGGCGGCGCTGATGGCGGCGGCGACCGTCAACATCCCCGCCATCGCGCTGTCGGTCGGGCCGATGCTCAACGGCTGGCATGATGGCAAGCGCACGGGATCTGGCACGATCGTCTGGCGCGCGCGCGAGCTGCTGGCCGCGGGCGAGATCGACGAGCGTGGCTTCATCGAGCTGGTCGCATCGTCCTCGCCGTCCACCGGCTTCTGCAACACGATGGGCACGGCCACGACGATGAACTCGCTGACCGAGGCGCTGGGCATGTCGCTGCCCGGCTCGGCGGCGATCCCCGCACCGTATCGCGACCGGCAGCAATGCGCGTGGGAGACCGGACGCCGGATCGTCGAGATGGTGCGCGCCGACCGCAAGCCCTCCGACATCCTGACGCGCGCCGCCTTCCTGAACGCGATCCGCGTCAACTCGGCGATCGGCGGCTCCACCAACGCGCCGATCCACCTCAACGCCATCGCCCGTCACATCGGGGTGGAGCTGACGCTCGCCGATTGGGAGGCGACGGGGGCGGACGTGCCGCTGCTGGTCAACCTGCAACCGGCGGGCGAGTATCTGGGCGAGGATTACTACCGCGCCGGCGGCGTGCCCGCGGTGATGGGCGAGCTCTACCGCGCCGGGTTGCTCGACGGCAGCGCGCTGACCGCCAACGGGCGGACGGTCGCGGCGAACATCGCGGATGCGCGGATCGCCGACCTCGACGTCATCCGCCCGTTCGCGACGCCGCTCAAGCCGGCCGCCGGGCTGACCGTGCTGTCGGGCAACCTGTTCGACAGCGCCGTCATGAAGCTGTCGGTCATCTCCGACGAGTTCCGCGCGCGCTATCTCAGCGATCCCGCGCGGCCGGACAGCTTCGAAGGCCCGGTGGTCGTGTTCGAGGGACCGGAAGATTACCACCATCGCATCGACGATCCAGCGCTCGCCGTCGACGAGCACACCATCCTGGTCATCCGCGGCGCGGGGCCGGTCGGCTATCCGGGCGGCGCCGAGGTGGTCAACATGCGGCCGCCCGCCGCGCTGATCCGCGCGGGCGTCCACAACCTGCCCTGCATCGGCGACGGGCGGCAATCGGGCACGAGCGCCAGTCCGTCGATCCTCAACGCCAGCCCGGAAGCGGCGGTCGGGGGCGGCCTGGCGCTGCTGCGCACCGGGGACCGCGTCCGCATCGATCTCGCCGCGCGCCGGGCGGACATGCTGGTCGACGCCGCCGAGCTGGACCGGCGCCGCGCCGCGCTCGCTGGGATCGAGCAGGCGATCACCCCCGCCGCGCAAACTCCCTGGCAGGAAATCCAGCGATCGCTCACCGGCCAGCTCGCCACCGGCGGGGTGCTGGAGAATGCGGTGAAGTTCCAGCGGGTGGCCCAGCGCGGCCTGCCGCGGGACAGCCATTGAGCGCCGACGCGCAGATCGTCGCGCGCGACCGGCGCGACCTGCTGGGCGAAGGGCCGCTCTGGCATCCCGCCGAAAACGCGCTCTACTGGGTGGACATCCTCGCCCGGCGGATCAACCGGCTGCATCTCGGGGACGGGCGGGTCGATAGCTGGGTGATGCCGGAGATGATCGGCTGGATCATCGCGCGCCGCGACGCGCCGGGCTTCCTGGCCGGGCTGCAGAGCGGGGTGAAAGCCGTGACGTTCGCGCCGCTGACGGTCGCCGCCTTCGCCGATCTCGCCGCGGAGCCGGCCGGCAACCGCATGAACGACGCCAAGGCCGACGCGCATGGACGGATCTGGGCGGGTACCATGCCGGTCGGCTGCGACCGGCCGAGCGGCGCGCTGTATCGGCTCGATCCCGGCGGCGCGCTGACGCAGGTGGACGGCGGCTACCATATCGCCAACGGCCCGGCGATCAGCCCGGACGGGCGCTGGCTGTTCCACACCAACACCTTCCTGCGCGAAATCTACCGCTTTCCGCTCCATGACGACGGCACGCTCGGCTCGCGTGCGCTGTGGCTGCGCTTCGCGGACGATGGAGGCACGCCCGACGGGATGACCTTCGACGCCGAGGGCGGGCTGTGGATCGCGCATTGGGGCGGAGCCAGGGTCAGCCGGTTCGACCCGGACGGGCGCGTCGAGCGGGTCCGGCGGCTGCCGGCGACGCAGATCACCAGCATGGCGTTCGCGGGCGAGCGCCTCGATCGCCTGTTCGTCACCTCCGCCGGCGACGGCGTCGACGAGCCGCATGGCGGCGACCTGTTCGAGGTCGACGCCGGTGTGCGGGGGCTGGCACCGCATGCGTTCGGACGGGAGAATGGATATGATGCGTGATCTGGCCGTGGCGGGAGCGATGCTGGCGATGACGGTGGCGGCAACGGGCGCGGACGCGGCGGCGGCGAAGCGATCGGTGTTCGGGCGGCTGCCCGACGGTCGCGAGGTGCCGGCGGTGACGCTCACCAACGGGCATGGCGTCTCGGCCCGCCTGATCGCCTATGGCGCGTCGATCCAGTCGGTCATCCTGCCCGACCGCGCGGGCAAGCCGGCGGATGTCGCGCTCGGCTATGCGACGATCGGGGAGTATCTCGCCAAGCCACAATATTTTGGCGCGACGGTGGGCCGGTTCGCCAACCGCATCGCGCGCGGCCGCTTCACGCTGGACGGCAAGCCCTACCAGACGCCGGTCAACAACGGCGAGAACGCGCTGCACGGCGGCACGGTCGGGTTCGACAAGGTGCTGTGGACGGTGACCGCGGTCACCTCCGGCCCGACCGCGTCGGTGACGATGCGTTATGTCAGCCGCGACGGCGACCAGGGCTATCCGGGCACGCTGACCGTGGACTGCACCTACAGCCTCGACGAGCGCGACGAGCTGACGATCGAATACCGTGCGACCACGGACCGGCCGACGATCGCCAACATCACCAACCACGCCTATTGGAACCTGACGGGCGAAGGGTCCGCCGCGGGGGCGATGGGACATGAGGTCACCATCCCGGCGGAAGCCTTCCTGCCGACCGATCCCGGCGCGATCCCGACCGGCGAGCTGAAACCGGTGGCGGGCACGGTTTTCGACTTCCGCACGCCCCATCCGGTCGGCGCGCGCGTCCGCGATGCGGGCGATCCGCAGATCGTCTACGGCCGCGGCTATGACCATAATTGGGTGATCGGGCGCGCGGTGACGCCCGATCTGCACCTGATGGCCCGCGTGCGCGAGCCGGTATCCGGCCGCGGCTTCGAGCTGTGGTCGAACCAGCCCGGCCTGCAATTCTACTCCGGCAACTTCCTCGACGGCACCAGCCACGGCAAGGCCGACCGGCTCTACCGCGAGGGCGACGCGATCGTCATGGAGCCGCAGGTCTTTCCGGACACGCCCAACCAGCCGGCCTTCGGCTCGGCGCGGCTGGCGCCCGGCGAGACCTATCGCAACATCATCTCCTATCGCTTCACCACTGGCCGCTGAGGGGAGCCGTCATGCAGATGTTCAAGCTGGCGCTCGCCGCCGCCGGATCGCTCGCGCTCGCCGCGCCCGCCGACGCGCGGGACCTGTGGAGCCGCGACCAGGCCAACCGCTGGTATGCCGCCCAGCCCTGGCTGGTAGGGGCCAACTACACGCCCGCCACCGCGATCAACGAGCTGGAGATGTGGCAGCCCGAGACCTTCGACCCCGCCACGATCGACCGGGAGCTGGCGCTCGCCCAGGGCATGGGGATGACGACGATGCGCGTCTTCCTCCACAACCTGCTGTGGGAGACGGACGCGCCGGGGTTCAAGCGGCGCATCGATCAGTTCCTGACGATCGCGGCGCGGCACAACATCCGGCCCGTCTTCGTGCTGTTCGACAGCTGCTGGGATCCCAACCCCAAGGCCGGGCCGCAGCACCCGCCCATTCCCGGCGTCCATAATTCGGGCTGGGTGCAGGCGCCCGGCGCCGACCGGCTCGCCGACCGGACGCAGTACGGCAAGCTCGAAGCCTATGTGAAGGATGTGGTCGGCACCTTCGGCCAGGATCGCCGCATCCTGGCGTGGGACGTGTGGAACGAGCCCAACAACGAGGGCGGCGGCAATTACGCGGCCACGCCGCGCAAGAAGCAGCTCGTCGCGGGCCTGCTCGACCAGGTGTTCACCTGGGCCGAGAGCCGCGACCCCGTCCAGCCGCTGACGTCCGGCCTGTGGATCGGCGATCATTGGGACGACCGCACCACGCTCGATCCCGTCGAGCGCATCCAGGTGGCGCGCTCCGACGTGATCAGCTTCCACGACTATAACTGGCCCGAGACGTTCGAGGCGCGCGTGCGCCAACTCCAGGTCTATGGCCGGCCGATCCTCTGCACCGAATACATGGCACGCGGCGCGGGTTCGACATTCGACGGCTCGCTGCCGATCGGCAAACGCTACAAGGTGGCGATGATCAACTGGGGGTTCGTCGACGGCAAGACGCAGACGCGGCTGCCCTGGGACAGCTGGAAGAAGCCTTATACCTATGACGAGCCGCCGATCTGGTTCCACGAGGTGTTGCGCGCCGACGGCACGCCCTATCGCCCGGCCGAGGTGGAGCTGATCCGCCGATTGACCGGGGCGGCGGTCGCCGACGCGGCGCCGCGGGCGGTGATCGCCCGCCGGCGATGAGGCGCATCCGCCGGCTCGCGCTGATCGCCGGGCCGTTGTGCGCGGCGGCGGCGGTCGCTTCCGGGCCGTCGCCCTACGGCCACGCCATCTTCGCGGGCGCCGATCCGGCGGCGCTGGTCGAAGACACGACCGTATGGCTCTACCCGACGGACGGCGGCAAGGCGCTGTATCCCTGGTCGTCGGCGGACCTGATCCACTGGCGGCGCGGCGCGGCGCTGATCGAGCGGAACAGGATCGGCTGGATCGCCGACGGCGCCCCTGCGCATGCGTTGTGGGCGCCGCACATGCTCGCCGCGAACGGACGCTATTACCTGTATTACGCGGTCGGGCCGCAGGAGCCCCGGCCGTCCCGGATCGGCGTCGCGACGTGCGACACACCCGCCGGGCCCTGCCGCGACAGCGGGCGGCCCCTGCTCGACGGCGGCGACTCTGCCGATTTCGCCGGACGGCCCGCCCGCGGCTGCGCCGACGCGATGCCGCCGACCGGTTCCGGGCGCTACCATTTCGAGGCGATCGACCCGATGGCGTTTGTCGACCCGCGCGACGGGACGGGCTACCTCTATGCCGGCGGCAGCAACGGCGAGACGCTGCGCGTTTTCCGGCTCGCGCCCGACATGTTGACGATCGCCGCCGAGGTGCCGGTGGCGCAGCCGCCCTGCTTCACCGAAGGGCCCTGGATGCACGAGCGCGACGGCGTCTATTACCTGTCCTACAGCTCGGGCCATTGGGACCGCGCCGACTATTCGGTCCGCTACGCGACGGCGCCGGGGCCGACCGGGCCCTGGACCTACCGGGGCGTGATCCTGCGGGCCGACCGCCGCTACCAGGGGCCGGGCCACCACGCCTTCTTCCGCGATCCGCGCACGGGCGGTTGGGTGATCGCCTATCATCGCTGGGAGCATGAGACGGGCGACGGCCCCTACCATGACGCCCGGCAGGTCGCGCTGGCGCCGGTGCGCTACGCCGCCGACGGCACGATCGAGCCGATCGATATAGAGGCGCGCTGACCGGTCCTAGGGCTTGATCTAGCTGATGGCAGCGATATCTCCACTGCCTCCCCGGCGAAGGCCGGGGCCGAGCATCGGGCTGCACCGGCCGACAGCACAACGCTCGACGATCACCGCAACTGGGCCCCGGCCTGCGCCGGGGATGCGATGAGCGAGACCGCTGCCGCTCGGCTAGAGCGGTTTGCGATCGGTCCGGGGCGCCGGGGCCATGCCAGTGGCGGAGCCGGTCGTGGCGGTCGCCCCCTTCTCCCACCTCGTCATCCCCGCGCAGGCGGGGATCCAGGCCCGATCTGGGCGGACGGCAACGATGTGGTCGGATCGAGTGGATCAGCCTGGATCCCCGCTTTTGCGGGGATGACGGAAAAGGAGCGGTCGGACGAGCCAGGCTGGTCACCACCGGCGCTGGATCAAACCCTAGAGTTCGCCCGTATCGTCGGGTTCGGCGTTCTCGATCAGCGTCATCACGTTGCCGATCAATTGCCGCATCCGCCGGCGCGCCTCGTCCGCGTCGCGGCTCAGGATGGCGTCGGTCACCGCCTGATGCTCGGCGATGCTGGCCGAGTGGCCCTTGATCCGGTTGGTGAAGCGGATCGACTTGGCCAGCGCCGTCGCCACCACGTCGCGAAACTGCGCGTAGAACGGGTTGCGCGAGGCCTGGAGCACCGCGACGTGAAAGGCGATGTCGGCCTCCAGCGCGTCGCCGCGCCCCCGCTCGGCTTGTTTCATCCCGTCGAGCCGCAGCTCGATCGACCGATGCGCGGCGGCGTCGCCGTGCCGCGCCGCGAGCGCGGCCGCCTCGGGCTCGATGGCGATGCGGAGCTGGGTGAACTGGCGCAGCAGGTCGATCGAGAACTGCCGCTCCAAGAGCCAGCGCAGCACGTCGGTGTCGAACAGGTTCCACGACGCCGACGGCTGCACGATCGTGCCCTGGCGCGGGCGCGCGCTGACCAGGCCCTTGGCGGTCAGCATCTTGACCGCCTCGCGCGTGACGGAACGGCTGACCCCGTGCATCTTGGCGATCTCCGCCTCGGTGGGGAAGGCCCTGTCCCGATACTGGCCGGTGACGATCGCCCGGCCGAGGCTGTTCAGCATGCCGTAGGTCAGATTGCGCCCGAGCGACGGCGCGGCGGCCCGATCTTCCCTCATCGTCGCGAGTTTGCCCCCTCCCGCAGGCCTTGTCACCTCTCCCGCTGGACAGGCCCGATATATCCTATAATTCAGCCGCAAGGGGCCGGTGACCCTGGCACGGGAGGATGGCATGGGGTTGTCGCGGATCGACCTGATCGTCGTGGTCGTCTATGCGATCGGGATCTTCGGCCTCGCCCAATGGGTCTCGCGGGAGAAGGCCGGGCATCAGAAGGATACGTCCGACTATTTCCTGGCGTCCAAGTCGCTCCCGTGGTGGGCGATCGGCGCCTCGCTGATCGCGGCGAACATCTCGGCCGAACAGATCGTCGGCATGGCGGGTTCGGGCTATGCGATCGGGCTGGCGATCGCGTCCTACGAGTGGATGGCGGCGGCGACGCTGCTGATCGTCGGCAAGTATTTCCTGCCGATCTTCCTGCGCAACCAGATCTATACCATGCCGCAGTTCCTGGAACAGCGCTACGGCCCCAACATCCGCACGCTGATGGCGCTGTTCTGGCTCGCGCTCTACATCTTCGTGAACCTGACCTCGATCATCTGGCTGGGCTCGATCGCGGTTAATCAGGTGGCGGGCGTGCCGCAGGGCTATGCGCTGATCGGCCTGGGGCTGTTCGCGCTGGTCTACCAGCTGCGCGGCGGGCTGAAGGCGGTGGCGCTGACCGACATCGTGCAGGTCACGCTGCTGGTGCTCGGCGGGCTGATCGTGTCGGGGCTGGCGCTCGACCGGCTCGGCGGCGGGCACGGCATCGTCGCGGGGTTCCGGACGCTGACGCAACGGGTTCCCGATCACTTCCAGATGATCCTCTCCCCCGACAACAAGTTCTACAAGGACCTGCCGGGATTGTCGGTGCTGATCGGCGGCATGTGGATCGCCAATCTCAGCTATTGGGGGTTCAACCAGTATATCATCCAGCGCGCGCTCGCCGCCAAGAACCTGGGCGAGGCGCAGAAGGGCGTGATGTTCGCCGCCTATCTGAAACTGCTGATGCCGGTCATCATCGTCCTGCCCGGGATCGCGGCGGTACTGCTGGCGCCCGACCTCGCCAAGCCCGACCAGGCCTATCCGACGATGATGCGCTATCTGCCCTCGGGGCTGCTGGGGCTGGTCTTCTCGGCGCTGGTGGCGGCGATCATCGCGTCGACGGCTTCCAAGATCAACTCGATCGCGACGATCTTCACGCTCGATCTCTACGCCAAGGCGCGGCGGCTGCCGACCCGCGCGGAGGAAGGGACCGCCGCGCCGGGGCAGGAACGCCATCTGGTGCTCGTCGGACGCATCGCCGCGGCGGTGGCGATCGTCATCGCGATCATCGCCGCGAAGCCGCTGATCGGCCAGTCCGACCAGGCGTTTCAGTTCATCCAGGAGTTTTCGGGCTTCTTCACGCCCGGCATCACCGTCATCTTCCTGCTCGGCCTGTTCTGGAAGCGCGCGAGCGAGGCCGGGGCGATCGCGGCGGCGATCGCGTCCGTCGTCCTGTCCTACCTGTTCCGCAGCATCACGCCGGACATCCCCTTCATGAACCGCATGCTGCTGGTGTTCTTCATCAGCCTGGCGCTCGCCATCGGCGCGTCGCTGCTCCGCCCGGCGGGGGCGGAGGCGAACCGGATCCGCACCGACGACGTGCCGTTCGGCACGCCCGCCGGCTTCAACATCGGCGGCATCGGCGTGATCCTCATCCTCATCGCGCTCTACGCGACCTGGTGGTGAGATGGCGGGCCGCTTCATCGCGATCGACTGGGGGACGAGCAACCGCCGCGATTACCTGATCGAGGACGGGCGGGTGCTCCGGGGGTCGCGTGACGATCGCGGCATCCTGGAGATGGACGGGCGCGGCTATGAAGAGGCGATCGCCGCGGTCCGCGCCGAGCATGGCGACTGGCCGGTGCTGATCGCGGGCATGGCCGGCTCGAACCGCGGCTGGCGCGAGGCGCCCTATGTCGATGCGCCGGCGGGGGCCGATGCGATCGCCCGGGCGCTGCTCTGGGTGGAGCCCGGCCGCACCGCCATCGTTCCCGGCGTCGCATGGCGCGATCCCCAGGCGCCCAACGTGATGCGCGGCGAAGAGGTGCAACTGCTCGGCGCCGTGGCGGCGGGGCTGGCGCCCGCGAACGGGCTGCTCGCGCAGCCGGGCACCCACAACAAATGGGTGGAGATGGCCGACGGCGCGATCGGACGGTTCTCGACCGCGATGACGGGCGAGCTGTTCGCGCTGCTCCAACATTACAGCATCCTGTCGCGCCAGCTCGGCGGCGAGATCACCCCCGGCGCGGCGTTCCTGGACGGGGTGCACGACGCGAGCGCCAAGCCGCTGCTCACGTCGCTGTTCGGCGCGCGCGCGGGCATGCTGCTGGGCTATCGCGCCGAGGCCGATGTCGCGGACTATGTCAGCGGGCTGCTGATCGGCGCGGACGTCGCCACCGCCGCCCTCGCCGGGCGCGACGCCTACATCCTGTCCGACGAGGCGCTCGGCGGGCTGTACGCGGCCGCCGTCGCCGCGCTCGGCGGCATCCCCCATCTGGTCGACACGCGCGCCGCCTTCGTGGCGGGCATGGCGCTGATCTGGAGCTTGATCCCATGAGCGCATCCCCTGCCCTGCAGGCGTTCGACGCCGGCTTCGCCCGCCTGCCGCTGGTCGCGATCCTGCGGGGCGTCCGGCCGGACGAGGTGGAGGGCATCGGCGAGGCGCTGGTCGCAGCGGGGTTCGCGCTCATCGAGGTGCCGATGAACTCCCCCGACCCGCTCGACAGCATCGCCCGGCTGGCGCGCCGATGGGGGGACGGCGCGGTGATCGGCGCAGGCACCGTGCTGTCGGCCGACACGGTCGAACGGGTGCGCGATGCGGGCGGCGCGATGATCGTCTCCCCCAACATGAACCCGGCGGTGATCGGCCGCGCCGCGGCGCTCGGCCTGCCCGCGCTGCCCGGCATCTCCACCCCGACCGAGGCGTTCGCGGCGCTCGACGCAGGCGCGGCCGCGCTGAAGCTGTTCCCCGCCGAGGGCGGCAGCCCGGCGATGCTCAAGGCGATGCGCGCCGTGCTGCCGGGCGACACCCGCGTGCTGCCGGTCGGCGGCGTCACGCCCGACACGATGGCGCCTTGGATCGCCGCCGGCGCGAACGGCTTCGGCCTCGGCTCGGCGCTTTACGGGCCTGGCCGGACCGCGGCGGAGGTGGGGTCGGCCGCGCGGTCCTTCGTCAGCGCCTGGCGCGCCCCCACGTCCTAGCGCTCCCCGGCCGGTCAGTGCGGCTTTCGTGCCACAAAGCCGATAAATATGATAAGTGGGTTTTCGGGCGCGCGCGGCGGCTCTATCAACGTGCAAGACCCGAATGCGGGCCGGACATTCGGTACAGGGGAGTGGATATGCGCCTGAAGACTGTTGCCCTCTGCTCGACGGCGCTGATCGCCGCAGCGGCTTCCGCGGCGGGAGCCCAGACGAGCGCTCCGGCGAGCAGTGCCACGTCGTCCGACCAGACGCCCGCGGCGAATCCGGCGACGGCGTCGCAGCCCCAGACGGATACGGGCACGCCGGCCGACCGCTCCTCGCCGACCGTCGCGCCCTCCGACGAAGTGGCTGGCGAAGGCTCGGACGTCGTCGTTACCGGCTATCGCGCCAGCCTTCGCTCGGCGGCGAGCCTGAAGCGCAACGCGCCGCAGGTGGTCGATGCCGTGGTTGCCGAAGACATCGGCAAGCTACCCGACCTTGCCGTGTCCGATACCGCCGCGCGCATCCCTGGCGTCCAGGTGATCCGCGTGGGGGGCGAGGCCAACCGCGTGCTGATCCGCGGTCTGCCCGAGACCTTCTTCAACACACTCTATAACGGGCGCGAGATCTTCACCGCCGAGCGGCGCCAGGTCGCGCTGCAGGATTTCCCGTCGGCCGGGATCGCGGCCCTGGAGGTGTTCAAGACCGCCACCGCCGACCAGGTGGAGCCCGGCGTGATCGGCCTCACCAACGTCCGGTCGCGTCGCCCGTTCGACATCGAGGGCTTCCAGATCGCGGGCAATGCCTGGGGCCTGCACACCGCTGAATCCGGGTCGGTGACGCCCAACGGCAACCTGCTCATCTCGGATCGGTGGCAGACCGGGATCGGCGAGATCGGCGTGCTCGTGAACGCCTCCTATACCGAGCTGCGCTATCTGGACTCCGAGCCGTCCAACACCGACTTCATTGCGAGCCCGACGATCAACGGCGTTCCGGTGCGCCTGCCCGACATCCAGCGGCTATACTACCGTTCGGGCGACCGGACGCGCCCGTCGGGGAATGCCGCGTTCCAGTGGCGCCCCAACGATAAGCTCGAGTTCTACGCGGAGGGTCTGTATCAGGGCTTTCGCAACTCGGTCGACGATACCGAAGCGCAGGTCCCGCTCTACGGCGGCGCGTCGTACAGCAATATCGTGCTGCGCCCCGGCACCAACCTGGTTAGCTCGGGCACCGTGGTTCAGGCCGCGGGCGGCCCGCGCCTCTTCTCCTTCCGAGGCGGAACCTCGAACCAGACCGATACCTATCAGTACGCGATCGGCGGCATCTATGATTCCGGTCCGCTCCGGCTGACTGCGGACGTGGCGCGCACGACCAGCACGTTCACGGGTTCGACCGAGTCGATCGACCGTGAGTTCGGCATCAACGGCTACACGGTCAATTTCGACAACGAGACGCCTCAGTTCTCGATCTCCGGCTTCAACGCAGCCGATCCGAGCCAGTACACCTTCCTCGGCCTGTTCGAAGAAGCGCAGCAATCCAAGGGGCAGGACTGGCAGGCGCGTATCGACGGTCAATACAAGTTCGACGGCAGCTTCCTGAGTTCTCTTCAGTTCGGGCTGCGTTATACGGATCGCAATGCACAGCGTTATTACGGTAATCGGTATTTCGGCGGTCAGAATGTTCCCGTAACACAGGCGCCCATCGATTATGTCCCGGTCCAACCTGGCTTTGGGACGACCGACATCCAGCCGTTCCGGACGTTTCTGGCGCCGACCTATGAGAGCATCCGCGCCAATATCCTGAACCTGCGCCGCTTCGTGATCGGGCTGGGCGCGAGCAATTACTCACTGGCGAACGTGGCGCCCGATGCTTTCTCGTCCTACACGGCGAACGAGAAGACCTATGCCGCCTATGGACAGCTGAACTACAACTTCAATGATGTGGTGGACGGCACGGTCGGGGTGCGTGCATTGCGCTCCGAGACGGAGGTGGATGGCAATGCCATCATCGCCGGTGTCGTGACGCCGGTAAGTACCGGGCCCAAGCGCACGGTCTACCTGCCCAACGCGTCGCTGCGCTGGCACATTGTCACGCCACTGCAGCTTCGCTTGTCCTATACGCAGACCCAGACCCGGCCTGACTTCAGTCAGATCAATCCCGCGATCAACGTCGGCTCGCCCGACCCCCAGAACAACAACCTGCGTATCGGCAGCGGCGGCAATCCCGCACTCAAGCCATACCGGTCAGACAATTACGATGCTTCCCTGGAATATTATTTCAGCCGCAACGGCTTTGCCGCGGTGGCGGCGTTTCAGCGGGACATCCGTGACTTTATCGAAACGGAGACGACCCAGTATACCGATCCGATGTTCGGCCTGGTTCAGGTGAGCCGGCCGATCAACGTCAGCAAGGTTAAGATCAGGGGTATCGAAGGCCAGATCTCGACCTTCTTCGATTTCGATTTCCTGCCGATGTTCCTGCGCAGCTTCGGCTTCCAGGCCAACTACACCTACATTGACCAGACCCCGCAGGTGCCGCTGATTTCGAAGCACACCTACAATATCGTTGGGCTGTTCGAGAACGGACCGGTATCCGCCCGCGTGACGTACAACAAGCGGAGCCGTTTTCTCGACGACGGCTTCCCGCAGGATCGCGGCAACGACATCTTCTATCAATATGGCCGCCCGACCGGCACGCTCGATCTGTCGACCAACCTGAATTTCACGAAGAACACGACCTTGTTCTTTGACGCGACGAACCTGACGGGCAAGCCGATGGAATATGATTTCAGCTCGGCCCGCGACGGGGCGCCGCGGGCGGAATATGTGCGTTTCCTGCGCTTCACCGAGCAGACATTCTCGGTGGGCCTGCGCTTCCGGCATTAGGCGCATCGTCGTCGGACCGGCGGCACGGCTGGCGAGCGGGTCGGGTATCGAGCCGCCACGTGTCCGGCCGCACCCGCGGGAAAGCCCCCGCGCTCCTTCAGCCGGGTGCGCCAGGCGGTCCCGCTTCGGACGATGCCCGTCCGCTCGCCGCCCTCGCTGAGCTATGCCGAGGAGCCGTTCGAGCGGGGATCAGATTGTCGGTCCGCGCGATGAAGTCGGCCGCGTCGTCGTGCAGGGACTTCAGCGCCGCCTCGTTCGCGTACACCATGTGGCCCGACTGGTAGTAATGATATTCGATGTTGCCCGCGAGCGCGGCCGGGATCGGCAGGTGATGCATCTCGTACCAGCCCTCGAAGAACGGCGTGGCCAGATCGAAATAGCCGCCCGCGACCATCACCTTCAGCTTGGGATCGTACTTCATCGCGTTGGCCAGATCGGGAATGACGTTGGGGCCGCCTTCGGGCTGATCGGTCACGCCGGGCGGCTTGTGGCGCATATCCCACGTCTTATAGGCGTCGCTTTCCGGCTTGTAGTCCTTGCCCATTCCATAGTGCAGGTCGGTGCGCACATAGTCGTTGAACAGCGACACATAGGCCGAGCTGATCGAGGCCGACTGCGGATCGTAACTCGCCTCGCGCGCCAGCGGGTCGATCGCCGGCCCGACGAAGCGGCTGTCGAGCCGGCCGGTGACCGAGCCCTGGCTGCCGAGCAGCATCTGCGCGAACTGCCCGCCATTCACGCGCAGGTCCGACTTGAGGACGTAGGCGGCAGGCAGACCGGTATAGCGCGCGATCCGGTCCGCGATCTGCGCGCGGCGGTTCGCGCCCAGCTCCGATCCCTGTTGTAGCGCCAGCGCATAGTCGGTCGTGGCGAACTGCTCGACCTCCTTCAGGAACGGCTCCAGGGCGGCGGGCTGCGGGCCCGGCAAGGCGTGGTGATACCAGGCCGTCGCCGCGAACGTCGGCAGCGTGGTGATATAGGCCTGATCGATGCCGGGGTTGCGCTCGCTGCTGTCGGCCGACAGGTCGAACGACAGGATCTGCGAAAGCAGCATCACCCCGTTGAAGTCGATGTCGTTCTCGGTTGTCAGCCCGTTCACCACCACGGCGGACCGCGGCGTGCCATAGCTCTCCCCGAACAGGTATTTGGGCGAGTTCCAGCGGCCGTGACGCGACAGGAAGCCCTTGATGAACTGCTCGAAGGCATAGGCATCCGCGTCGATGCCGAAGAACGCCTTCTCCTTGTCCTTCCCCGCGACGCGGCTGAAGCCCGTGGCGGGCGCATCGATGAATACCAGGTCGGAGGCATCGAGCAGGCTGTAGTCGTTGTCGATCAGGCGATACGGCGCGGCGGCCGTATGAGTATTATCGGCGGTGACGACGCGGCGCGGGCCGAACGCCCCCATGTGCAGCCAGACCGACGAGGAACCGGGACCGCCATTGTAGAGGAAGGTGATCGGCCGCGCCTTGGCCGACACGCCCTTCCTGAAATAGGCGACGTAGAACATCGACGCCTCGGCCTGCGGATTGTCCTTGTCGCCGTCCTTCGCGTCGCGGTCGGGATCGGGCCTGTCGCCGAGATCGGCCGCGCCTTGGCGCTCGCGCCGGGCGGCGTCGTCCCATCCCTTGGGATGGACCACGATCGTGCCGGCGACGGCGGTATAGTCGATCCGGCTGCCCGCCACCGTCACGCTGCCCGAGGACGTCACGCTCTCCGGCTTGAACAGCACGCCTTGATCGGGCGCGGCGCCGCTATCGGCCGACGGGACGCCGGACGCGGCCGGTGGCGCCTTGGGTACGCGGTCCGCCGCCCGCACGGGCACGGTCGCGAACAGCATCGCGGTCGCGAGGCAGGCGCAGGATACAGATGTCTTCACGGGCGACCTCAGGGCTGGAGCGGGCACCGACGCTGCGTAGCGGGAACCGGCGGTCCACGCCACGGCTGGTGGCGCAGGCGCGCTCGCTGCGGCCGCCCGACGCGTGGCGGGGCTCGGCCGGCCCCGACCTGCCGCACCCGTCACCGCTCATCCGACGCATTGCCGCAGAACGCGCCAGCGAATATGCTTGCGCCGTGGCAGCGGGAGAACAGTACGGCGATCGCGAGGAACTCGTCCGCGTGCTGGTCGCGACGGGCCGGGAAGACCGGATCGCTTTTGCCCGGCTCTATGCCCTGACCTCGATGAAGCTTTTCGGCATCTGCCTGCGTATCTGTGGCGAACGCCAGAGCGCGGAAGATGTGCTGCAGGAAGTCTACGTCACCATCTGGAAGCGCGCCGGCGCATATGAACCGGGTCGGGCGAGCGCGCTCGCGTGGCTGGCGACCATCGCCCGCAATCGCGCCATCGACTCGCGTCGCGCGCTGGGCAGGCGCCCGGTCGTGATGCCGGAGGCATTGCAGGACGTGGCCGACCTCGCGCCGCTCGCGTCGGATGCCTTGCTCCTCGACGAGGATCAACGGCGGCTGCACGCCTGTCTGGACGGGCTGACGGCCGACCAGCGCAGCGCGATCCGCACCGCGTTTTTCGATGGCCTCACCTATGTGGAGCTCGCGACCAGGCGCGGCGTGCCTGAAGGCACGGTGAAGAGCTGGATCAGGAGAGGCCTGCTACGGCTTCGGGACTGCCTCGACGATGACGCCTGACGAGCCCGACATCGCCGCGGCCGAGCTGGCCCTGGGCGTGCTGGACGATGAAGACCGCGCCGCGGCCCTGCGCCGCGTGCTCGCCGAGCCGGCGTTCGCGCGCGAGGTTCAGCAATGGCGCGAGCGACTGGCGAGCCTCTACGCCGAATGGCCGGAGGCCGCGCCGAGCGCGGACGCCGCGCGTCGGGCGGCCGCGATCCCCGAGGGGGAACGTCGCCAGGTGTCGCGCTGGCGTTGGGCGACCGCCGTGTCGGGCATCGCCGCCGCGCTGCTTCTGGCGATCGTGGCGCTGCGCCCGACCCCCGCTCCGGTCGTGCGCACGCCGATCGTCCCGTCGTCGCCGCAGCTGGTCGCCGTGCTCAAGCCGGAGAAGGGTCGGCCGTTCGGCGTCGTGGTCGATCCCAAGACCCGCGAAGTTCGCCTGCATGGCGCCGTTGCGGTGCCCGCGCAGCGGGTGGCCGAGCTGTGGGTGATCGGCGACGATGGCGTGCCCCACGCCGCCGGGCTGCTGCCCCGGGACGCCGCAGCGCCCGTGATGCTCGCAGCCGCCGTCCCGGTCACGCAAGGGATGACGCTCGCCATCTCCATCGAGCCTGTCGGCGGATCGCCCAAGCCGACGCCGACCGGGCCGGTGGTCGCGACGGGCACGCTCGCCATCATCTGAGCTCGCCACCGTCACGACCGTCGGGTGCATCCGTCCGCCGGCAGCCGACGTAACTCCTTTGCCGCCTCCTTCAGGCGGAAGGAGAGATTGATGATGATCGTGACCCTTCGCACATCGCTGCTGGCGGCCGCGCTCGCGGTCGGCACCGCCGGCATGGCCGCTCAGCACCCGCCAATGGTCGGCGGCGCGGCGATGTACCCGACCAAGACCATCGTCGAGAACGCCTCGCAGTCGAAGGACCACACCACGCTGGTCGCCGCGGTGCAGGCCGCCGGGCTGGTGGACACCCTGTCGAGCGCGGGGCCGTTCACCGTCTTCGCCCCGACCAACGCCGCTTTCGCCAAGCTGCCGGCCGGCACCGTCGACACGCTGGTGAAGCCGGAGAACAAGGCGCAGCTCACCTCGATCCTGACCTATCACGTCGTGCCCGGCACCGTCACCGCGAAGGACATCGCCGCCAAGGCGAAGGCGAACGGGGGCACCGCGACGTATACGACCGTGCAGGGCGAGCCGCTGATGTTCAGCAAGTCGGGCGACGGCTGGGCCATCATGGACGGCAAGGGCGACAAGGGCCGGGTCACCATCGCCGATGTCATCCAGTCGAATGGCGTCGTCCACGTCATCGATACGGTGATGATGCCCTGATCGACGCGAGCGGTCCCGCATCGCACCGGGGCCGCTTGTCCGTCATCAAACCGCCCGCCCGATCAAAGCGTCTTGAGATATTCGAGCAGGTCGCGTTTCTGGTCAGCCGCCAGGCCGGTGCCGTAGCGATGCCCACAACGGCTGTTGCCGGAGTGGAGGTCGTCGCACCCGGTGGTCTGCCGCAGATGCGGCGCGCCGGGCTGGGCGGCCGCGAGACCGATCGCATCCGGATCATAGGCGGGACCGACCGGGAATGCGGCGAGGCGGTCTTCCGGTTTCGTCAGCAGCTCGGCGAGCGAGGCGACCGAGCCGTTGTGGAGGTAGGGCGCGGTCGCCCAGATGCCGCGCAGGACGCGCGCTTCATACGGGTGTCGCTCGCTCGCCGCCGCCTGCCTGAACTCGTCGGCGTGATAGGCGCCGGCAAGCTCGTCATGCACCGTCGAAGGCTTGGGCGCGCCGCCGAGACGGATCGGCCCGGCAAGGGTGCCGATCGGCAGGCAGAACCGCACGAAGCAGTCGGTCATCGACCCGATCACCGCCGCCGACAGGATGCGGAACTGATCGTCCTGCGCGGCGAGCCCATGCCCCGGATCGTAGCGGGCGCCCCGCAGGACGCCGCTGTCGCCCCGGCGCTTCAGCACGTCATATTCGCGCGTGTCGGTGCCCACATCCACCAGCTGGGTCCGCCAGGTCGTGGAAACCGGCACGAGCCGCAACGCGCCCTGGCTGATGCCGTGGCAGCCGCTGCATTGCTGCTGGAACACGAGCTGGCCCCGCGTCACGCGGCCGGCGTCGATCGGCCATGGCCAGGCCGGCGGTCCGATCCGCCGCACCAGCCCTTCAAGCCGGCCCAGGCCGCCGAAATCGGCGGAGTTCCGGGAATGGTAATCCCATCCCAACGGGCTGCCGTTCTTGACCGGATGGAAGTCGGCGAACACGCCATAGACCTCGCCGAGGTTGCGCGCGACGGCCAACAGCGCGTCGCCGTTGCTGGCGAACCCCGGCCACTGCGTCCGGTCCTGCTTGGGCGCGTCCCAGATGAACGGGTACCGCACCGGCGCGTCGGCGGCCATGATGTTGGGCTCGATGACCCCGTCGGGCGCGGGGCCGATATCGAGACCGGTCACCCGGTTCAGGATCATGCTGACCGCGTCCAGCCGCCCCACGCCCCAGGGCTCGGCGGGCAGCGCGCGCGCGAACAGCGTGTGCTGCCGGCGGTACCAGGCCGCAACCTGCTGGCGCAGCCCCGCCCGATCGGCGGCGGTCGCCCCGGCGCCCAGCGCGCGGTCCGCGAAGGCCTGGAAGGCAGCGTCGGTCGCAAGCACCTGCCCGACCGCGGCGTCGAGGTCGTGAAGGAAGCTCTGGAAGTCGGAGAGTGCCGGGCCGCCGTCGATCCGGTACGCCGTCCCGCCGACGTCGATCTGGCGCGTATGGCAGGCGGCGCAGGTCATGCCGAGATAGGCGACGCCGCCGCGCGTGCCCGCGGTGAAGCCGACCGGCAGCTCGGCCCCGGGACCATTGTCGAGATAGCCGTACCTGGCGAGCCGGTCGCCGAGGAACGGCGCGCCATCCGGCGTGCCGAGCGCCCTCGCCCAGCTCAGCGGCATGATCTCCGACCCCTGATCCATCGAATAGAAGCTGGCGCGCGCGGCAGGCCCCCAATCCGGCCCCTGGCTGAGATACACCGGCCCCGGCGCGGCCTGGCTTGGGCCGGCTGACCGGGACATCGCGGAGACGGCGATCGTGGCGGCGGCCGCCCCCATGATCCAGTGCGTAAGACGCATGATCACCCCCTATTGCCGACGCGATATGATTGACGCCGCCGTCCATCCTGATCCGCTCAACCGAAGGCCGGCCGCCGCCTGTAAAGCTGCCGATCACGCCGCGTCGGCGACAGACTAGCCCTGATTATGAAGCCGGCCGACGATACGTGGTCGGCGGACGACCACATAGTATAAAAGCGGCATTCTGCCCCACCGCGACCGATTGCGACTTGCCCCACCCTCGCGTTTGCGCGTCCAGCATCGTCGACCGCACGAAAGCCACGGCGCGATCGCCGAGCGGGCTTAGGAGGTCGGCCGGACCGCCTTGTCGGCGATCGGCTCGGCGATCGTGTTGGCCGGCTCCCTGACCATCGCCGCCGCGACCCGTTCGGCCCCTGCCATCGCGCGCAGCACGTTGCCGCCGGCCAGCTTGGCCACGTCCGCATCGCTCCAGCCCCGCCGCATCATCTCGGCGAGCAGCGCCGGATAGGTGTCGACCCCGCCCAGTCCCTCGGGCAGCGAATTGTCGACGCCGTCCATGTCGCCGCCGATGCCGACATGGTCGACGCCGGCCACCTTGGCGATGTGCGCGATATGGTCGGCGACCTGACCCAGCGTCACGCGCGGCGCGGGATGTGTGCGTTCCCAGTCGGCGAGCGCGGCGGCGGCCTTGTCCGGCTGGCCGATATAGAGGCCGCCATAGGGCGGCGCGTTCAGCCGCGCCTTCTCCGCCGCTTCCTCCGCCGACCAGCGGCGATAGGCGTCCGACACGTAGCCGCGCGAGAAGTTGACCATCACGACGCCGCCGTTCGCCGCGACCAGCCGCAGCACCGCATCCGACACGTTGCGCGGATGATCGTCGATCGCGCGCGCGCCGGAATGCGAGAAGATGACCGGCGCCTTCGACACGCGCAACGCATCCAGCATCGTCGGCTCGCTGACATGACTGAGGTCGACGAGCATGCCCAGCCGGTTCAGCTCGCGCACCACCTCCTTGCCGAACGGGGTGAGGCCGTCATGCTGCGGGTTGTCGGTCGCCGAGTCCGCCCAGGGCAGGGTGAGCACGTGCGTCAGCGTCAGATAGCCCGCGCCGAGCTCATGATATTGGCGCAGCACCGCCAGGCTGGCGTCGATCTGGCCGCCGCCCTCGACCCCGATCATCGACGCGATGCGCCCGCCCGCATGGATGCGGCGCACGTCGGCGGCGGTGCGCGCCAGCGCGAAGGTGTCCGGGTAGCGCGCGACCCAGCTCTTCACGAGGTCGATCTGCTCCAGCGTCTCTTTCACCTGCTCGGGGCCGGGCAGCGTGGCCGAGACGAACACCGACCAGAACTGCCCGCCGACCTGCCCCCGCCGCAGCCGCGCGATATCGGTGTTGTAGGGCACGGGCCGGTCCGCCAGGCCCTGGCGCAGGTCGAGCGCCCACCGCCCCTCGCCCTCGCGCTCGCGCTGCACCTCGGCCCAGTCGTTATGCCCGTCGATCAGCGGCGTCGCCTTCAGCACCCGTGCGACACGGGCCGCGTACGGGCTCGGCTGCGCCGAGGCACTCGCCGCCGCCAGCATGCCGAAGACGATCGCCGCATATCTCATCCGACATTCCCTCATCGACCGTGCCACGCCCAGCGTGACAGCATGCGCGGACAATGGCCAGATGGACGCGAAGCCCATCACGAAGCGCCCTCGCGTCAATCGTCGAGCACGTCGACCTCGGCGTCGTCGCGCCCGGCGACCGCGCGCGCGGCCATGCCGCGGACCTCGACGCGGGCCTTGAGACGCGCCGCCAGCAGCGCCGTGCCGCTGACCTTGCGCTGGACGAACAGCGTGTCGACGTGCGGCACGTGCCACGCCGCGCGGTCGGCGAGCAGCGCGCGCGCCTCCTCGCGGACGACCGGCACGAACGCCCGGTCGCCGAAATCGAAGGGGCCGGGCCGGTTCATCGCGTCGTCGACCGCGGCGATGATCCGGTCGACCGCGAGCCGATGGGCCGCGACGGCCTGCTCGCCGAGAAATCCGGTCTCCACCGCGATGTCGCGGATCCGGTCACGATCCCGCGCCAGCCCCGCCGCGATCAGCGCCCGGTACGATGCCGCCGTCGCGGGCGGGACCGTCCTGGTCGCGCCGAAATCGAGCAGCACGAGCCGGCCGGTCTCGGGTTGCCAGCGATAATTGGCGAAATTGGGGTCGGTCTGCATCAGGCCGAACGCGAACAGCTCGCGCAGCACCAGCGCGATGAGCGCGGTCATCGCGCCGTCGCGGACCTCCTGCGGCGCGTCGGCGAGCGTCTCGATCGGCCGGCCCTCGACGAAGGTCATGGCGAGCACGCGATCGGTCGTCAGCGCCGGCGCGAGGCGCGGCACGACATAGCGTCCGTCGCCGTCGAGCAGGTCCGCGTAGCGGGTCATCTGCGCGCCCTCGCGACGATAGTCAGCCTCCTCGGCGAGCTGCCGCTTGGCTTCCGCGAGCAGCGGCGCGAGATCGAGCGTCGACGGCAGCACGTTCGCGATCCGCAGCAGCGTCGCGACATTGTCGACGTCGGACGCGATGCTCTCGCGCACCCCTGGATACTGGACCTTCACCGCGAGCACCTGCCCGTCGGGGAGCGTCGCCCGGTGGACCTGGCCGATCGAGGCGGCGGCGATCGGCGACGCCTCGAACCGGCGGAAGCGCCGCCGCCAGTCGGGTCCCCATTCCGCCTTGAGCACCCCGTCGAGCTGCTGGGGCGGCATCCGATACGCCTGGTTGCGCAGCCTCGCCAGGATCGTCGCCAGCTCGGGCGGGAGCAGGTCGCCCGCGTCCATCGAGATCATCTGGCCGAGCTTCATCGCGGCCCCGCGCAGGTGGGAGAGCCGGTCCGCCAGCCGCGCGGCGTTGGCCGGGGTAAGCACCAGCTCGCTCAGGCGGGGCCGCTCGCCCGCCGCCAGCCGGCGCGCGCCCTCGGCCAGCATACCGCCGGCGACGCCGCCGGCCAGACGCCCGAACGTGCCGAGCCGCGCGATCCGGCCGCTGGGGACCGCGCGCGCCGTGTCGGAGGGCGGCGCGTCGTCCGGGTCGTCAGCCATGGGCAGGAGCCCCTACCCGGGGACCGGAGTCCGCGCTCACCACAGCCGGCTACCCGGCACGCCCTTGAACGGCCCCGCCAGGTCGGCCGTGATCCAGCCGCCATAGAAGCCGCCCGGCTGCGGCACGACACGCTCGCCATCGACACAGCAGGCGTCCAGGGGCGCGGCGTAGAAGGCCAGATGGTCGCGCAGCATGGCGAACGGCGCGGTCGGGGCGGGATAGCTCCAGGCGACATCGCGCAGCGTCTCGCCGGCGATCTGGAGATCGTAATAGACCGCCTCGCCCTTCCACTCGCAGAAGGATCGCCGCGCCGACGGATGCAGGACCGCCATCAGCACGTCGGCCGGCGGCAGGTAATAGCTCGGCGGATGGCTGGTCTCCAGCGTGCGGACGGCCGCGCGGCTGTCGGCGACCGTGACGCCGCGGTGCGCGATGCGCACGTGCCGGTGCGTGCGCTCGGCGATGGCGGGCCGCGGATAGCGCCACACGCTCTCCTGCCCGGGCAGCACGGGATCGGGCGCGACCGGGCTCACCGCATCGCCTCCCGGCGACGGAGCCACCGCTGCAGGCCGGGCCTGACCTTCAGGAACGCCACGTAGCCCCGCTCCAGCAGGCCGAGCAGCGCCGGATTGCGCGCCATCAGGCCCAGCGGCCGCAGGATCGGGATCGCCCGCCACATCGCCGCGAAGGCGGCCGCACCCGACAGCAGGACGCCGTCCTCGCGCGCATGGAACCGCGCGAGCAGCGCCGCCCGATCGACGGGACAGTCGTTCGCGCCCGCGGCCGCGTCGACGAAGCGGATGCGACGGCCGCGGTCGAGCCGGCGCATCACGGCGATCTCGCGTCGGCACAGCGGGCAGTCGCCGTCGTGCCACACCGTCAGCTCGCTCATCATCAGCTCGCTCATCGCGGGGCACCCGGGCCCGGGATGCACTCGCGGAGCCGCTCGGCGAGCAGGGTCATGCCGCCAGATAACGCGCGAGGTCGTCGCTGCCGCCGATGCGCTCGCCCGCGACGAACACCTGCGGCGTCGTCGCGACGCCCTGCTCCTCCTCGAACGCATCGACCTCCGCGCGCGACGACAGGATGCGGTCGTCGACCGTGAAGCCCGCCTGTTCGAGCATCTGCTTGGCCCGCACGCCGAAGGGACAGACATGGTCGGGCAGCACCATGCGGTACAGGATCGCGGTCTTGGCATCGCTCATGGCCGTACTCCGTCGACGGAAGGATCGGCCTCTACAGCGAAGCAGCGCTCCGGGCGTTCCGCCGCCGTTGCTCGGTCGCCGCCTGCCACAACCCGCCCATCTCCGCGTCCAGCTCCGCAGGATCGAGCGGATAGAGGCCGGAGCCCGGATAGAATGTCATCTCGCCGAACTTCGGCTGCCCGGCGATGTCGTAGAAATCCACGCGCACGAAATCGAAGTCGCCACCCAGCGTCTCGGCGGCACGGATCATCTCCGGCATCGACCGCGGGCATGGCGGCGCGTCGGTGCTGACCGTGCGTCGTCGCCAATCGCGATCCAGCACGATCCAGCGGTGCGCCGTCTCCCGCTCGAGATGCACCTGGATGAAGGCGACCCGCCCCCCGAAGACGAAGAGCTTGTAGTCGATCGGCAACACGCCGGACGCGCCGACGAACGGCTCGATGAGCAAGCCCGGCGTGATGCCGGTGTACAGCCATTCGTCGAGCCAGTAGCCGTAGCGGCGCGTCACCCACCGGCGCGTGCGCCGGCGCAGCTGCTCCCAATCCTGCTGCGGCGAGCGGACGAACGCCCGCTGGTTGCAGCCGTGCCGGCTCTTCACGACGAGGGGAAGCGGCCAATGCGGCCGCGCGGGCAGTTCGCGGCCATGCCACAGGGTGGGGATGATCCATTCGGGGCCGAGGATCGCCGCCACCTCGTCCTTCACCGCGACCTTGTCCGCCAGGCGAGGGAAACGCGGATCGCGCTCGTAGAGCTTCCGGTGCTGGATCAGCTCGGTGAACAGGTGGGGTGTCGAGAGCCGCGCGATGCGGCCATGGCGGCACAGATAGGTCAGCTGGACACGCAGTCGGGCGAGCGCGGCGCCGCTCACCGTTGGGCCGGACCGCCTGTTCTGGATCAAGATGACCATTTCCACGCTGGAGTTCGGCGGCCGTGAGTCTGGCGTGCCCCTGCTTGCCCGCCCTGGGAACCGATACGTCGCAGGGCAGCGGAAAGACGCCGGCACGTTCGCCACGTAAGAGGATATCGGCCGCGGTGTTTCATGATACGCTCTTTCTCCCGGCAAGTTATCGGGGGATGAACGATGCGGGCGTTGCGAAGAGTCATGGCGGATTGGCCGGCGGTCTCGACCGGTCCCGCCGCGGCGCCGATCGTCCGCGCCACCGCCGGCCCGAACCGACCGATCGCCGACGGCTGGGTCGAGGACGACGATCCGCTCGGGGCCACGGCGCGATGAGCTGGGCCAATTGGTCGGGCAGCGTCCGCGCCGGCGCGACCGTCCGGCGACCGCGCGACGAGGGCGAGCTCGCCGCGATCGTGCGCACCGCGCGGACCGTGCGCGCGACGGGCGCCGGGCATTCGTTCATGCCGCTATGCGAGACCGACGACACGATCGTCTCGTTGGAAGACATGGCGGGCGCGATGACGGTCGCGCCCGACCGCCGCACCGCGCAGATCCCGGCCGGCTGGAGCATCAAGCGGCTGACCGCGGCGCTGTGGGAGGAAGGGCTGGCGCTGGCCAACCAGGGCGATGTCAATCCGCAGTCGCTGGCCGGCGCGATGGCGACGGGCACGCACGGCACGGGACGCGAGCTCGGCAACCTTTCCTCCTTCGCGCGCGGCTTCCGCCTGATCGGCGCGGACGGCGAGGCGACCTGGTGCGACGCGACCACCAACCCCGCGCTGTTCGAGGCGCAGCGCCTGTCGCTCGGCCTGTTCGGCATCGCGACCGAGATCGCGTGCGAGGTCGTGCCCGCCTTCCACCTCGTTGAGCGGATCGAGAAGCGCCCGTGGGCGGAGATCCGCGAACGCTATCACGCCATGGCAGCCGAGCTGCGCCACGTCGAGTTCTGGTTCTTCCCGCATGCCGACAGCGTCATCCTGAAGACGCTGGCGACGACCGATCCGTGCGATCCGCCGCTCTCCACCCGTGACATGGAGGAGGCCACCTTCCGCCGCCTGCTGAATATCGGCGCGCTGATCCCGCTGTTGGTGCCGACCCTCCAGCGAGTGATGATGCGATCGGCGATGAAGGGCCGGCGCTACGGCCCGGCGCACGCGATCTTTCCGTCGGACCGCACCATCCCCTTCGAGGAAATGGAATATGAGATGCCGGTCGCCGCCGGGCTGGGTGCGCTGGAGGAGGTGGTGGGCTGGATCCGCCGCAAGCGGCTGCCGGTCTCCTTCCCCTTCGAGTTCCGCATCGTCGCGCCCGACGATATCTGGATGAGCCCGATGAACGCCGGCCCCGTCGCGGCGATCTCGATGCATCAATATGCGAAGATGCCCTGGCGCGCGCTGTTCGCCGAGGCCGAGGCGATCTTCCGCGCACATGGCGGCCGCCCGCACTGGGCGAAGCGCCACACCCTGTCGCGGGCGGACGTCGACGCGCTCTACCCCATGGCCGAACGCTATCGGGCGGTGCGGCGAGAGGCCGATCCGGCGGGCAGGTTCCTCAACGGTCATCTCGCGGAGCTGTTCAGCTGATGGACGATCGGCAGCTCCATGCGCATCTGATCGGCCGGCAGGGGTCGCGCGCCGCGCTCAACACGCCGGCGCTGGTGCTCGATCTCGATCGGCTCGACCGCAACATCGCGGCGATGCAGGCGAAGGCCACCGCGCACGGCGTCGCGTTGCGCCCGCATGCCAAGACGCACAAGTCGAGCGACATCGCGCGGCGCCAGCTGGCCGCCGGCGCGGTCGGGCTGTGCTGCGCCAAGATCGGCGAGGCCGAGGTGCTGAGCGACGACGGCGTCACCAGGCTGCTCATCACCTCGCCCGTCGCCGCGCCGGGCGCGATCGAGCGGCTGGCGCTGCTCGCGCAGCGGGCGCCGGGGCTCGCCGCGGTGGTCGACGATCCCGCCGTCGCCGCGCGGATCGAGCACGCGCTCGCGGCCGCGGACGCGACGCTGGACGTGATGATCGACATCGATCCCGGCATCCGCCGCACCGGCGTCGCCTCGCCCGCGGCGGCCGTCGCGCTGGCGACGGCGATCGCCGCCTGCCCTCACCTCCGCTATCGCGGCGTGCAATTCTATTGCGGGATGCAGCAGCATATCGAGGATTATGCCACCCGCCGCGCCGCGATCGAGGAGCGGACCAGCTATCTGGGCCAGGTGATCGCGGCGCTGGCGGCGGCCGGCTTCCCCCCGACGATCGTCACCGGCTCGGGCACCGGCACGCACGCGATCGATCTCGCGCTGGGGGTCTTCACCGAGCTGCAGGCCGGCTCTTACGTCTTCATGGACCGCCAGTATCTCGATTGCGATCTGGACGGCAGCGGCGGCGCGCCGTTCGAGACCGCGCTGATGGTCGATGCGCGCGTCGTCAGCGCCAACCACGCGGCGCTGGTGACGATCGACGCCGGCTTCAAGTCGTTGTCCACGGACGGCGGTGCGGCGCGGGTGACGACCGGGGCGGCGCCAGAGACGGCCTTCGCGTTCATGGGGGACGAACATGCGGCGCTGATCGCGCCCGACATCGGCCTGCGGCTGCGCGCGGGCGATCCGGTCACGCTGACGGTGCCGCACTGCGATCCGACGGTGAACCTCTACGACCATTACCACGTCGTCCGCGGCGACACCCTCGTGGACATCTGGCCGGTGAGCGCGCGGGGTCGGGCGCGGTGACGTTCCGCCCGCCGGAAGTGGCGGCGATCCTGTTCATCGGCGTGATCGGCGTGCTGATCCCGGGCTTGCAGCCGCAGCTGCTCGGCGCGCTCGCGGCAGAAGGGCGCATCTCGGTCAACGCGCTGGGCCCGCTCGCGACGGTCGAGCTGCTGGCGATGGGGGCCGCTGCCGGCGGGGCAAACTTCGTGCTGCCCGCGGATCGGTTGCGCCCGATCGCCGCCCTGGCGCTGCTCGCGAGCGTCGCGCTCGACGCTTCGAGCCCGTCACTCGCGACCGGCGGTCTCTTCGCGGCGCGGATCGGCGCGGGTCTGGCCGAAGGGACGCTGATCTGGCTGGTCATCGCCTTTATCGTGCGTCGGCACCGGCCGGAGCGCTGGTCGGGCATCTATCTCGCGCTGCAGACTGCCGGGCAGTTCGCGGTGGCGAGCCTGCTCGGGCTGCTGGTGGCGGACAGCGGCGCTGGCTTTACGACATTGGCGATCGTGACCATCGCCGGGCTGATCGCCGTGCCGCTCCTGCCGCGGGCCTATGCGCCGATCGTCGCGGCCGACGAAGCCGGCGGCGCGATCCCGGCCCGCGGCTATCTCGCGCTGCTCGGCGCGTTGCTGATGCTCGCCGGCGCGGTCGCGGTCTGGGTCTATGTCGAGCCGCTCGGCTTGCAACGCGGCGTGCCGCCCGGGCTGCTGCGGGTGGTCGCGCCGCTCTCGCTGGCGATGCAGGTGCTCGGCGCCGGCGTCGCGAGCGTGCTGGCCGACCGGCTCCGCGCCCGGATCGTCATGGCCGGCATGCTGGTCGCCGACCTGCTGGTGCTGGCCCTCATGGCCGCGCCCCCCACGCCGATCATGTTCGTCGCCGCCACCGCCGCGTTCGGCTTCCTGTGGCTGTTCGCGATGCCGTTCCAGGTGCCGCTGGTGGTCGCGGCCGATCCCAGCCGCCGCGCCGCGCTGCTGATCGGTGGCGCGCAGCTCACCGGATCGAGCCTGGGGCCGCTGATCGCCGCCCAGCTGGTCAGCGCGCGCGACCTCCTGCCCGTCCTCCGGTTCGGCGCGGTGGCGCTGGCGGTCGGCATCGGCCTGCTGATCGGCGTCGGCCGGCCGCGCCCGCGTACGGCGTGATCCCTCACCGGTCGCAGGCGAAACAGGCGCCAACCTGATCCGCCAACCTGATCCCTGTGCCCGCCGGCCTCACCCCGGCTATAGCCAGACGGGTGGCCGCCGCGCAGCCCAGGGCATCTCCTTCTCGATCTGCCCCGCCAGCCGATACAGCGTCGCCTCGTCGGCGTAACGGGCGGTGAACATCATGCCGATCGGCAGCCCGTCCGTGCTCATGCCCAGCGGCAACGACACCGACGGCTGGCCGGTGAAGTTGAACACCGCCGCGAACGGGAACAGCGCGGTCTGCCGCCTGGCGATCTCGCCCGGCGCGACCGCCGCCGGATCGGTGAACCCGATCGGCGGCGGCGGCGCCGTCATCACCGGGCAGAGATAGACGTCGATCGCGTCGAACCGTCGCACCACGGCGCGCGTGAGCATCCGCAGTTCCTGATAGCCCCAGAACGCCTGCTCGCCCGTGACCAGCCGCGAGCCCTGCAGCGCCGCCCAGGTCAGCGGCTCCAGCTCGTCCTCGCGCGGTTCGCGCCCGACCTCGTCGATGACGCGCCGCATCCCCGCGGCGAAATTGGCGGCCGACACGGGCGCCCGCGTTTTCGCCATCGCGCGATGATCGACGCCCAGCCCTTCCTCGCGCACCTCGTGCCCCAGCGCCGCGAGCGTCGTCGCGGTGCGTTCCAGCACGGCGCGGACCTCGGGATCGATCGGCCGCCCCGATGGCGTGTCGCCCGACCAGGCGATCCGAAGCCTGTCCACCGCCCGGCCGACTTCGTCCAGGTAGGGTCCCGCCTTGGCCGGAACCGCATAGGGCGATCCGGGTTCCGGAACGCCGGTCGCGTCGAGCATGGCCGCGCTGTCGCGGACGCTGCGGGTCACCACATGATCGACGCAGAAGCCCATCGCATAGTCGAAGCCGTCGGGCAGGTTCGGCACCCGGTCGCGGGTCGGCTTCATGCCCACCAAGCCGCAGCACGCGGCCGGGATGCGGATCGAGCCGAGCCCGTCCGACGCATGCGCCATCGGCACCATCCCCGCCGCCACCGCCGCCGCCGATCCGCCCGACGAGCCGCCGGCGATATGCGCGGGATTCCAGGGATTGCGGACGGCGCCGTGGGCGGCCGTTTCGACATTGCCGACGATGCCGTATTCGGACGACGCGCCGCGCCCGAGCATCACGACGCCCGCCGCCCGGTAGCGGCGCGCGAGGCCGGTGTCCGCGCGGTCGACGACATCCGCGCAGAAGACGCTGCCGCTGGTGCGCGGCCACCCGGCGACGCCGATGCCGAAATCCTTGACCAGAAAGGGTACGCCGGTGAACGGCCCGGCGGGCAACGGCCCCGCCGCGATCCTCCGCGCCGCCTCGGCATCGCGGAAGACGACCGCGTTCACCGTCGCGTCGAGCCGCTCGATGCGCAGCAGCGCCGCTTCCACCAGCTCGCCCGCGGAAACCTCGCGGGCGCGGACCAGCGCCGCCAATCCCAGCGCGTCATAGGAAGAATAGTCCTGCATCGCCGGCTCCGCCGTGTCCCGCACCAGGATGGCGCAGATCGTCGAAGCGGACAACGCGATGCTTTCGCGCCGACGCGCGAGGCAGGGAGGCGCGGAACCTGCCCCATGCTCGCCGGGGATCGGCGTCTCCGCTCGAGGGAGGCTCGCGTCCGGCTAGATCGATGCGACCGGAAGCGTCAGTGCCGCCCTCAGGCCGGAGGTCGCTGGCGCGCGGGAGAGGGCGAGCTTGCCGCCATTCAGTTCGGCCAGCTCCTGGGCGATCGACAGCCCGAAGCCATGCCCGTCCCCCCGTTCGTCGAGCCTGCGGCCGGGCACCAGGGCTTGATCGATGGCGACTTCACCGAGCCCCGGACCATCGTCGTCAATCGTCAGCGCGACGGCTGCTGCCTCCATCCGCGCCTCGATTCTGATCGCCGAACGGGCGTGCCGCCACGCATTGTCGAGCAGGTTGCCGACCATCTCGTCGAGGTCCTGGGGATCGACCGCGACGGCGAGGGCCGGCGCGACCTCCACCGCGACGGCCACGGGCCGTTCGGCATGGATGCGCTCCAGGGCCGTCACCAGGTCCATGACGGCCGGCCGGAGAGACGTATGCGCGCGTCGATTGCCGCCGGGCGCCGCGGCGCGCGCGCGACCGAGGTGATGGCGGACACGCCGGTCGATCTGCGACACCATGGCGCGCAGGCTGCCGTCGGGATCGTGTCCCGCCTCTGCCAGCCTGACGCCGAGCGCCGCGAGCGGGGTCTTCAGCCCATGCGCCAGATTGGAGACGTGCCGGCGCGCGTGCGCCAGTCCCTCCTCGTTCTGGTCGATCAACGCATTGAGCTCGGCCGCCAGCGGCGCGATCTCGGCCGGCTGATCGGTCGGGATATGGCGCAGCCGCCCCGCCCGCACGTCGCCGAGTTCGCGGCGGAGCCGGCGGAGCGGCCGCAGCCCGAACCGCAATTGCAGCCCCGTCGCCAGCGCCAGCGCGCCGCCCAGCAGCGCGAGCGACAGCAGCAACGGCACCATCGCCTCCCGCAGCGGCGCGACCGCCACGCGGCGCGGCCCGGCCGCCGTCAACAGCACCGCTCCCGCTCGGGTCGACACGGCCATCTGACGGAAGTGGAGCCGCTCTCCCGTCGCGTCCCGTCCTTCGCCGGGGTGCGGGCCAGGATCGTCGCGTCGCCCATCGTCTCGGCCGTGCGGTCGCCATGGCGGCAGCGGCGCCGCGGTCGGCACGATCACCGCCCCGCCGGCCCAATGGCCCGCCGGACCATCCACGCGCCAGCCCCAGCCCGAACCCGCCTCCTCGAACGCCGGCAAGCTGATCGCGCGCGCACCGTCGAGCCTGCCGTCCGGTCGAACGGCCCGGGCGAGGACGGTCACCTGCGCATCGAGCTGCTGATCGAGACCGCGGATCACGAACCGCTCCAGCACATGCCCGATCGTGACGGCGGCGAACGCCAGCGCGGCGATTGTCGTGACCGTCGCGATGCCGAGCAGGCGGCCGAACAGCGAGCGCGGCCAGACTCTCATGCCGGGCCGGCGGTCAGCCGGTAGCCGCGCCCGCGCACCGTCTCGATCATCGCCGCCCCGATCTTGCGCCGGAGCCGACCGACGATGACTTCGATCGAATTGGAATCGACGTCCGCATCGCCCTCGTAGACGCGTTCGATCAACTCGGCGCGCTCGATCACCGCCTCCTTGCGCAGCGTCAACGCCGACAGCACCCGCCACTCGAACGCGGTCAGTTTCAGGGGCAGGCCGTCCAGCTCGAACGATCCCAGCTGCGCGTCGAAGCTGAGCGGGCCGCACGCGATGGTCGCGCTCGCGTGCCCGGCGGCGCGCCGGACCAGCGCGCGAAGGCGCATCACCACCTCCTCCATGCGGAACGGCTTGGTGAGGTAATCGTCGGCGCCGGCCTTGAACCCCGCCACCTTTTCGGACCAGCCATCGCGCGCCGTCAGGATCAGCACGGGCAAGCTGCGTCCCTCGGCACGCCACTCGCGCAAGACCGACATGCCGTCCCGCCCGGGCAGGCCGAGATCGAGCACCGCGGCGTCGTAAAGCTCGGTCGAGCCGAGATGGCCCCCGTCCTCGCCATTATCGGCGACGTCGACCGCGAAGTTCTCGGCGCGAAGCGCGCGCGCGATGCCCTCGGCCAGCACCCTGTCGTCCTCGACCAGCAATACCCGCAACCGCCGATCCCTTCGGAGGAAGAATAGCCTGCCAAGCCAAACCGAATCTGAACCGGGAGGTTCAGCGTGGGTGGGGACGACTCGTATAGAAGGCATCATCGAACACCAAGGAGATCACTCAATGCCCGACACCGACACCCGTTCGCCTCTCCAAAGGCTCCGGAACCCTCGCTCGGCCGCGCTCGCGGCCATCGTCCTGCTGGCCGTGGGCGGTGGCGCCGGGGCGGTCGCGATGCAGGCCACACGGCCGTCCGTGACGATGGCGCCCGCCACACCCGTCGCGATCCGATCGCTCGCGTCGAGCGGCATCGTCACCGTCAAGGGCCGCGTCGCCGAAATCTACGGCAACAAGTTCATCCTGGCCGATGCGAGCGGCCGGGCGCTGGTCGATACCGGCCGCGAAGGCGAAGGCGGCGGGCTCGTCACCACCGGCGAGCCGGTGACGGTGCAAGGCCGCTTCGATCGCGGGTTCGTCCACGCCGCATTCCTGGTCGGCCCGGACAACAAGGTGACGGCGCTAGGGCCGCTCGGCGGGCCGCATGACGGCCCGCGGCACGGACCGCGGCACGGGCCCGACGATGGCCCCGACGCGCCCCCGCCCGGTGCCGATCGCGTTGGCCCTGCTTCCCCGGCGGCGCCGGTCGCACCGAGCGGCACTCCTGCTTCGGCGGCCGCGCCGGCCGGCCCTGCCGACACGGGCCATTGACCCGTTCGGCGTAGGCGGTTTTGGGGGCGGGCTGATGCTCACCCCCAAGCCGGCGGCCAGGGCGTGCGGCTCGTAGCTGGCCCAACCATAGGACCGGCCGATGGCGACGATTGCAGCGAGCGAAAAAGACGACAACGGACGGAGGGCGAACGCGACGCGGGGCAAGCGCGCGCTCCAGGCCCTCAACTTCTTCATGGCCGATATGCAGGCTGGGATCGGCCCCTTCCTGGGCGTCTTCCTGCAGCAGCGTGGATGGGCGACGGGGCCGATCGGCACGGTGATGACGGCGGGTGGGGTCGCCGGAATGCTGTTCACCGCGCCGGCCGGAGCGTTCATCGACCACACCACGAAGAAGCGGACGGTGGTCGTGGTGACCGGCATCTGCACCGTCGCGGCCTCGTTCCTGATCCTGCTTTCACAATCTGGCCTGGTCGTCACCGTCAGCCAAGTGGCCACCGCCGTCGCCGGCGCCGCGATCGGCCCCGCCGTTGCAGGCATGACGCTCGGGATCGTTCATCAAAAAGGCTTCAACGCGCAGAACGGGCGCAATCAGGCGTGGAACCATGCCGGCAATATGGTCGGCGCTGCGCTGTCCGGCTGGCTCGGATGGAAGTTCGGCATGCCGGCCATCTTCTACCTCGCCGCCGTGTTCGGGCTGCTCGCCATTACGTCGGTGCTGCTGATACCGGCGCGCGCGATCGACCATCAAGCCGCGCGTGGGCTCGAACAAGGAGACAGCGGCGATGCTGGCGGAGGACGGGCCGAGGGGCTCCGCGTGCTGCTGCGGAACAAGCCGATGCTGATCCTCGCCGCCTCGCTCGCCCTCTTCCATCTCGGCAACGGGGCGATGCTGCCGCTCTATGGCCTCGCGGTCGTCGGCGCCGGCAAGGGCAACCCTGCCCTGTTCACCGCCACGACCGTGATCGTCGCGCAAGCGGTGATGATCGTCACGTCGCTGATCGCGATGCGCGTTGCGGCCGGCAAGGGCTATTGGCTGGTCATGCTGATCTCGTTCGCGGCGCTGCCGGTGCGCGGGCTGATCGCTGGTTCCGTCATCGAGCATTGGGGCGTGTGGCCCGTTCAGGTGCTGGACGGCATCGGCGCGGGGCTGCAAAGCGTCGCGGTGCCAGGGCTGGTCGCATGCCTGCTCGACGGCACGGGCCGGGTGAACGTCGGCCAGGGCGCGGTGATGACGGTACAAGGACTGGGCGCGTCCCTCAGTCCCGCGATCGGCGCCTGGCTGGCGGAGCTGCTCGGCTATCGCATCGCCTTCTTCATCCTCGGCGGCTTTGCGCTAGGCAGCCTGGCGCTGTGGCTGGGGTTTGCCGCGACGCTACGGCCGGCGTGCGCCGGGGGTCGGAACGACAAGCAACCGGCTGCCGCGTGACGGCCGCGCTACCCGCCTGGATCATTTGCGTCGCGGCAACGGCCGGAGTCATCGCGCGCCCGTTCCGCTGGCCAGAAGCGATCTGGGCGGTCACGGGGGCGGTCCTGCTGGTGGCGTTCGGGCTCTTGCCAGTCGGGTCGGCGCTCGGCGCGGTCGCCGAGGGAACCGACGTTTACCTGTTCCTGACCGGCATGATGCTTCTCTCGGAAACCGCCCGCGCGGAAGGACTGTTCGACTGGGTCGCGGCGGCGGCGGTCAACCACGCGCACGCGTCGTCCGCGCGTCTGTTCGCGCTGGTTTATGGTGCGGGCGTGATCGTCACCACGTTCCTGTCGAATGACGCCACAGCCGTCGTGCTGACGCCGGCGGTCTATGCCGCCGCGCGGAAGAGCGGGGCGGAACCGCTGCCGCTGCTGTTCGCCTGCGCACTGGTCGCGAATGCCGCGAGCTTCGTGCTGCCGATCTCCAACCCGGCGAACCTGGTGCTGTATGGCGGGCACATGCCACCGCTCGGCGCGTGGCTGCGATCCTTCGCGCTGCCTTCGCTCGTCTCGATCGTGGCCACGTTCCTCGCTCTCAGGCTGATCGAGCGCCGCTCGTTGCGCCGCGCCTGCAGGCGCGACGTCGACCGGCCCGCCCTGTCGCGGGCTGGACGGGCGGCGCTGCTCGGGATCATCGCCACGGCGCTGCTGCTGATGGCCGTGTCGGCGTTCGATCGCCCGCTCGGCCTGCCGACCTGCCTGGCGGGAGCCGCGACCGCGCTGACGGTCAGCCTCATGGCGCGCCGCTCGCCGGCGACGGTGATCGGCGCGATCTCCTGGAGCGTGCTGCCGCTGGTCGCGGGGCTGTTCGTGCTGGTCGAGGCGCTCGATCGAACGGGCGTGGTCGGCGCGCTGGCCCGTGCGCTCGGCGACGCCGCTCGCGGTAGCGAACAGTTCGCCGCCGCGGGGGCGGGCACGATCGTCGCGTTCGGCTCCAACCTCATCAACAATCTGCCCGCTGGCCTGATCGCGAGCACCGCGATTGACCAGGCGCACGCGCCGCGCCTGGTCGTGGATGGGCTCTTGATCGGCGTCGACCTGGGGCCGAACCTCTCCGTCACCGGCTCGCTCGCAACGATCCTGTGGCTCTCCGCGATACGGCGCGAAGGCGAGGAGATAGGCTTCTGGCGGTTCCTGAAGGTCGGGGCCACGACCATGCCCCCGGCGCTGCTTGTCGCGCTCGGCGCACGATTGCTGATCGGATGAGTTTGCCAGGGCCGGCCACCGTCTTCCCTTGCCGCGCAGGGGTGGCCGGCGCGCAACACGGTGGCTGGCGGCGGACCTGGCGCACCCGACAGGATTCGAACCTGTGACCTCTGCCTTCGGAGGGCAGCGCTCTATCCAGCTGAGCTACGGGTGCGGACAGCGGGCGCGTAGCAGGCGGGCCGGTGGTTCGCCAGCCCCTACCGCTTGGCGCCGCGGCCTTGCGCCGCCAGCGTCACCGGCTGGAACTGGCCGAGGCCGCAGCTGGCGCCCTGGAACGGCCCGGTCGCGTGCAGCACATGGATGATGTCGGTCGAGCACAGCTCGCTGAGGCTCGTTTCGTAGGAATAGCGCTGCTCGAAACCAAGCTCCGGGCAGTTTGCCGGCAGCACGTTGCGATAGACGCGACCGTCGCGCATCACGAAGTCGATCGTGCGATCGTCACGCACCCGCGTCTCCCTGATCTGCGGGAGGCCGACGCAGCTGACCGGCGGCCCGGCGGGCGCGGCGTCGGGCACGCGGGAGGGACGGTCGGCGGCGGTGGCACTCGCGGCGAGGGCGATCAGCAGGGCAAGCGGCAGAGGGCGCATCGGGTCAGGTCCTTACGCCACGGGCGGCGGCGTCTTGGGCTTGAACGCGCAAAGGTCGGCGACGATGCACCGCCAGCACTCGGGTCGTCGCGCCTTGCAGACATAGCGGCCGTGCAGGATGAGCCAATGGTGCGCGTGCCGCCGGAACGGCGCTGGCGTGACCCTCTCCAGCCCCGCCTCGACCGCCAGCGGCGTCTTGCCGGGCGCCAGCCCGGTGCGGTTGCCGACGCGGAAGATATGGGTGTCGACCGCGATCGTGTCGGCCCCGAACGCGACGTTCATCACCACGTTGGCGGTCTTGCGCCCGACGCCGGGCAGCCGCTCCAGCGCGTCGCGATCGGCCGGGACCTCGCCGTGATGCTCGGCGAGCAGCTGGCGGCTGAGCGCGATGACGTTCTTCGCCTTGGTGTTGTAGAGGCCGATCGTCTTGATGTGCGCCTTGAGCGCCGCCTCGCCGAGCGCCACCATCGCCGCCGGATCCCGCACCTCCTCGAACAGACGCTGGGTGGCCTTGTTGACCGAGACGTCGGTCGCCTGCGCCGACAGCGCCACGGCGACCAGCAGCGTGTAGGGATTGATCCAGTCGAGCTCGGTCTCGGGCGACGGGTCCGCCTCGGCGAGCCGGCGGTAGAACTCGAATACATTCGTCCGGTTCATGGCGTGCGCTTCACAGGCCCAGCACGTCGCCCATGCGATAGCGGCCGGGCGCGCGGCCGTGGAGCCACAGCGCCGCGCTGACCGCGCCGTGCGCGAAAATGGTGCGGTCCTGCGCCAGGTGGCTGAGCTCGACCCGCTCGCCCTCGCCCGCGAACACGACCCGATGGTCGCCGATCACCGCGCCGCCGCGCAGGCTCGCGAACCCGATCGTGCCGTCCGTCCGCGCGCCGGTCAGCCCGGCGCGGCTGTCGACGCGCAGCTCGCCCAGCGTCGCGCCCCGCCCCGCCGCCGCCGCCTCGCCGAGCAGCAGCGCGGTGCCGGACGGCGCGTCGACCTTGTGGCGATGGTGCATCTCGACGATCTCGATGTCCCACTCCGGGCTCAGCTTCGCCGCCGCCTCGCGCACCAGCTGCGCGAGCAGCGTGACGCCGAGCGAGGTGTTGCCGGTCTGGAGCACCGCGATCTCGCCCGCGGCCGCGTCGATCGCCACCTGATGCGCGGCCGACAGCCCGGTGGTGCCGATCAGGATCGGTGTTCCTGCCGTGCGCGCCGCGGCGAGGTGCGCCGGCAGGCCCGCCGGCGAGGAGAAATCGACCAGCACGTCCGCCGCGCGCGCGAGCGGGGCGGGATCGTCGCCCGCGTCGGTGCCGCCGGCCAGCGTCGCGCCGGCGGCCTCGATGGCGAGCCCGAGCGCGCGGCCCATGCGGCCGAGCGAACCGTAGATGCCGATGTTCGTCATGCGCCGCGATCTTGGCACAGTGCGGCCGGCCCGTCACCCGGCGCCGCCACCATGCCGGGCGATCCGCCGCTGCCGGCCGCAACCTTGACTTTTGCCGCACCGCAGTGCACATGCACCGCCATCGAGGCGTTCGCGCAGCGTGATCGCCCTGGGCCAGGCCCGGGGCAGGCTCCGCCTCGGTCGCTGCCAGGATTCCCATATCACGCGGGGTTCCATCTCCCGCCGCCCGTGCGCTCGCAGCCGAGCGCGCGCCGGCACCCGTTGAAAGTCTCCCCATGTCCTTTTCCCCGCTTGGCCTCGCCAAGCCGCTGCTCGAGGCGCTCGCCGCCAAGAACTATGTCGAGCCCACCCCCATCCAGCGCGACGCGATCCCGCTGGTGCTGGAAGGCCGCGATCTGCTCGGCATCGCGCAGACCGGCACCGGCAAGACCGCCGCGTTCGTGCTGCCCTC
>NZ_CAXUEK010000003.1:0-75837 GCF_964250165.1 uncultured Sphingomonas sp.
CGCTGGGCGCGTTGCTCCGCGCGATGGCGCAGGCGCTGCAGAAATTGCCGCGGCTGCCGGAGTGGATCAGCCCCGACGTTCTGCGCCGCGGCCACTTTCCGCCGCTGGCCGAGGCGCTGAACCGCGTCCACATGCCCGTCGAGATGACGGACATTCTGCCGGATGGTCCATTTTGGTCTCGCCTCGCCTTCGACGAGCTGCTCGCCGGCCAGCTCGCTTTGGCTCTGGTGCGCGCGCAACTGCGCCGCCCGGCCGGCGACCGCAACGCCGGCGATGGACATCTGCGCCGGAAGATCATTGACGCGCTGCCCTACGCGCTGACGGTATCGCAGCAGCAGGCCGCCGCCGCCATCGCGGACGATCTGCGCCAGCCGATAAGGATGCTGCGCCTGCTGCAGGGCGACGTTGGATCGGGCAAGACCCTGGTCGCGCTGCACGCCATGCTGATCGCCGCCGAGGCCGGCGCGCAGGCGAGCCTGCTCGCGCCGACCGAGATCCTGGCGCGCCAGCATTACGAATCGCTGCGCCGCCTGTTCGCCGGCTTGGGCGTCGAGGTCGCTGCGCTGACCGGGCGGGACAAGGGCGCGGGCCGCGAGGCGACGCTGATGGGGCTGGCGGACGGCTCGGTCCACATCCTGGTCGGCACGCACGCCATCTTTCAGGAGACGGTGGGCTATCGCGATCTGGCGCTGGTGGTGGTGGACGAGCAGCACCGGTTCGGCGTCGCCGAGCGGCTGCTGCTGCAGGCGAAGGGGCGCAGCCCGCACCTGCTGGCGATGACCGCGACGCCGATCCCGCGCACGCTGACGCTCGCGCAATATGGCGAGATGGACGTCAGCCGCCTCGACGAGATGCCGCCCGGCCGCCAGCCGATCGAGACTCGCGTCGTGTCGGAGGACCGGCTGGACGAGGTGGTCGACGCGCTCGGCCGGCACCTTGCCGACGGCCATGGAGATCAGGGGGGCCAGGCCTATTGGGTGTGCCCGCTGGTCGAGGAGAGCGAGCGGAGCGATCTCGCCGCCGCCGAGGCGCGCGCGGCGGCGTTGCGGCGGCGGTTCGGGGACCGGGTGGGTCTGGTCCACGGCCGCATGAAGCCGCCGGAGAAGGATGCGGTCATGGCCGCGTTCGCCGGCGGCCGCCTCGGCGTGCTGGTCGCGACCACGGTGATCGAGGTCGGCGTCGACGTGCCCAACGCGCGGCTGATCGTGATCGAGCATGCCGACCGGTTCGGGCTGGCCCAACTGCACCAGCTGCGCGGGCGGGTGGGACGCGGCGAGGGCCGCTCGGTATGCCTGCTGCTGCGCGGGTCGGCGCTCAGCGAGACCTCGCGCGCGCGCCTGGCATTGATACGCGAGACGACCGACGGCTTCCGGATCGCCGAGGAGGATCTGCGCTTGCGTGGTGGCGGCGAATGGCTGGGCACGCGCCAGTCGGGCGAGATGAGCTTTCGCCTCGCCCCGCCCGACCAGCTTGCCGAGCTGATGGCGTGCGCGCAGGACGACGCCCGCCTGCTGATCGACCGCGACGGCGGGCTGGAGGGTCCGCGCGGCGCCGCGGCACGGATCGCGCTCTATCTGTTCGATCGGGATGCGGGCGTGCAGATGCTGCGGTCGGGCTAACGCCGGAGCGCGCTCAGCAGGGTGTAGTATTCCGCGAGCCCCAGCGCGCGATCCAGCTTGCAGCCGAGCCGCCCGCCCAGCGACCAGCGGACCTCCGCCACCACGCTGCCGATCTGCGGCAGGTCGACGCGCAGCCGATCGCCCGGCTCGCAGGCCGCGTCGCAGCGGGCCATCAGGCCGCTCTGGGAGGTGTTGACGATGAGCAGCGGCAGCAGTCGGCCGTCCGGGTGGACGGCGCGGGCGCGGTGATGCACGGCGTCGCGCGGCTCGACCCGTTCGTCCATCATCCAAGGCAACGCGCTGCTCGCCACCGACCGTCGCTCCTGCTTCGATCCAGGCATGGCGGCGAGAGTTGAAGCGCGCGCGAACGGACATGGTTAGCGAAAGATTACGCCGGCAAAAGCAGCCCGTGGAGCTTCTTGCCGGCGGAGATGCGCAGCGGCGCGCCGCTGACGGTGACGGTGGCGGCCTCGTCGCCGACCTTCTCGCCGCCGACCCGCGCGCCGCCGCCCGCGATCAGCCGCCGCGCCTCGCCCCTGGACTTGGCGAAGCCGAGCGCGACCAGCGCGTCGACCACGCCGATCTCGCCGCTGACGGTCACGCTGGGCAGCGCGTCGCCTGCCGCGCCCTCGTCGAACGTGCGGCGCGCCGTCTCGGCGGCGCTGACGGCCGCGGCCGCGCCCCGACACATGGCGGTGGCCGCATCGGCGAGCGCGATCTTGGCCTCGTTGATCTCCGCGCCGGGCAGCGCCTCCAGCCGGGCGATCTCGTCCAGCGGCAGGTCGGTGAACACGCGCAGCCGCTTGCCGACATCGCGATCGTCCGTGTTCCGCCAGAACTGCCAATAGTCGTAATGCGGCAGCTGATCCTCGTGCAGCCACACCGCGCCTGCCACCGTCTTGCCCATCTTAGAGCCGTCGGCGTTGGTGATGAGCGGCGTCGTCACCGCGAACAGCTCCGTCCCGTCGGCGCGCCGCGCGAGGTCGATCCCGTTGACGATGTTGCCCCATTGATCCGAACCACCCATCTGCAGCCGGCAGCCATGGCGGCGCGACAGCTCCAGGAAGTCGTAGCCCTGGAGGATCATGTAGTTGAACTCGAGGAACGACAGCGACTGCGCGCGGTCGAGCCGCAGCTTGACCGAGTCGAAACCGAGCATCCGGTTGATCGAGAAGTGCCGGCCGATGTCGCGCAGGAAGGGCAGATAGTCCAGCCGGTCGAGCCACTCGGCATTGTCGACCAGGATCGCGTCGCTCGGGCCTCCCTCTTCTCCTTCCGGGCCGAAGCGCAGGAAGCGCTCGAAGATGCGGCGGATGTTGGCGATGTTGGTGCCGATCGTCTCCGCCGACAGCAGCTGGCGCGCCTCGTCCTTGAAGCTCGGATCGCCGACCTTGCTGGTGCCGCCGCCCATCACCACGATCGGCTTGTGCCCCGCCTGCTGCAGGCGGCGGAGCAGCATGATCGAGACCAGGTTGCCGACATGGAGCGACGGCGCGGTCGCGTCGAAGCCGACATAGCCCGGCACCACCTGTCGCGCCGCCAGCGCGTCCAGCCCGGCGGCATCAGTGAGCTGATGGATATAGCCGCGCTCGTCGAGCAGGCGGAGCAGGTCGGAGTGGTATGTCATGCTACTCGCTCTCCCCTCCCGCATGCGGGAGGGGTCGGGGGAGGGGGTGTGTGTCGCCTGACATGCCCTCCCCCAGCCCCTCCCGCAAGCGGGAGGGGAGCAAGGGTCGCCCCTCCCGCAAGCGGGAGGGGAGCAAGGGTCGTCCCTCCCGCAAGCGGGCGGGGGCTAGACGGAGGCTAGAGCGGCGGCAATTGCGCCTGCGGGTCGATCGGCGTGCGACCGCGGCGCAGCTCGAAATGGACCGCCGGGCGCTGGGCATCGCCGGTCGCACCGGACAGCGCCAGCGTCTGGCCCTTCTTCACCGCCTGGCCGCGCTGGACAAGCAGCTTGGCGGCATAGCCGTAGACGCTGGTCCAGGCGCTGCCATGCTTGACGATGACGAGCCCGCCCAGCGACTGGATGCCGGTGCCGACATAGGCAACGACGCCGTCCGCGGTCGCCCGCACGGGGGTGCCGAGCGGGGCGGCGATGTTGACGCCGTTCTGCCGCTCGCCGCTCTCGCCGGGACCGAAGCGGGCGAGGAGGCGCCCCGTCACCGGCCACGCGAAGCCGCCGCCGGCTAGCCGGGCGGGCGGGGCGATCACCGCGGTCGCGGGCAGCACCCGCCCGGCACCGTTCGCCGCGCGCACGGGCGCGGCGTCGACGGCCAGCGCCGGCTCGCCGCCGGTCAGGATGTCGTCGATGTCGAGCCGGAACGCCGCGGCGCGCTGCGCGGCGGTGCTCAGCCCCGGTTGCGCGGGCGTGAGGTCCGGGATCAGCACGCGCTGGCCGGCGCGCAGCAGGAACGGCTCGGCCAGGCCGTTCGCCTCGACGACGCGGCTCCACGGCACGCCATAGGCGCGGGCGATGGCGATGCCGCTCTGGCCGGGCTGAACGAGATGGTAGCGGCCGCCGGGGATGGTCAGCCGCCGGCCCGGCCGCAGCGCGAAGGGCGGCGCGAGGCCGTTGGCGCCCGCGATCGTCTCCGCGCCGGCTCCGGTGACGTTGGCGACATGGCCGAGCGTATCGCCCGGACGGACGACATAGGTCTGCGACGGCACGACTGTCGCATCGGCCGCGACCGGTCGCGATTCCCACGAGGGGCGAGGAGCGGGCAGGGCGGCGACTTGGGCGTCATTTCGTCGGGATGGCCCGTCCTGCTCGGGATAGGGCCGCTCGGCGGGTGGTGCGTCCGGATACGGCTCGGCGGCGGCAGGGTCGTGCTGAGGTCGAGGCGCGGGACCTGCGCCGTCATACGGGCGATCGACGTGCGGTATGCAGCCGGCGAGGCCCATCGCCGCCAGGATCGCCAGACTCCGTTGCATCCCGAACCTCCCGGCCGTCATGCCGGCCTTGTGCCGGCATCCACCTTTGCCCGCTCCTGAACGTCGGGCTGTATCTGCTCCGTCGGACCTGGCCAACAGTGGACCCCGGCACTGCGGCCGGGCTGACGGGGGTGAGGATCAGCCCTTCGGCTCCAGCCGGTTGAGCCCGCCCAGATAGGGCTGCAGCACCGAGGGCACCGCCACGCCGCCGTCCTCCTGCTGGTAGTTCTCCAGGATCGCGACGAGCATACGGCCGACCACCAGCCCCGAGCCGTTGAGCGTGTGGACGAAGCGCGTGCCCTTCTCGCCCGCCGGCCGATAGCGCGCGTTCATGCGCCGCGCCTGGAAATCGGTGCAGGTCGAGCAGCTCGAAATTTCGCGGTAGCGGTCCTGGCCGGGCAGCCAGACCTCCAGATCATAGGTGCGCGCCGCCGAGAAGCCCATGTCGCCGGTGCACAGCTTCATGCGGCGGAACGGCAGCTCCAGCCGGGTCAGCACGCCCTCCGCCGCGGCGGTCATCCGCTCATGCTCGGCCTCGGACCGGTCGGGCGCGACGATCGAGACCATCTCCGCCTTGTCGAACTGGTGCTGGCGGATGAACCCGCGCGTGTCGCGCCCCGCCGCGCCCGCCTCCGAGCGGAAGCAGGGCGTCAGTGCGGTGAAGCGCAGCGGCAGCTCGTCGGCGCTCAGGATCTTCTCGCGCACGATGTTGGTCAGGCTGACCTCGGAGGTCGAGATCAGGTAGCGCCCGTCGGTGGTCTTGAAGAGGTCTTCCTCGAACTTCGGCAGCTGGCCGACGCCGAACACCGCCTCGCGCCGGACGAGCAGCGGCGGCACGACCTCCTCATAGCCGTGCTCGCGGGTGAGCACGTCCAGCCCGAACTGGCCGAGCGCACGCGCCAGCCGGGCGGCAGCCCCTCGCACCAGCGTGAACCGCGCGCCGGCGATGGCGACGCCGGTCTCGAAATCGAGCCCCAGCGCCGGGCCGATCGCGTCGTGCTCGCGGACCGCGAAGGCAAACGCCGGCTTGCGGCCGCGCTCGTGCTCCAGGACATTGCCGTCCTCGTCCGCGCCGCCCGGCACGTCGGCGAGGGGCAGGTTGGGGATCGCGGCCAGCGCATCGTCCAGCGCCGCGCCGAGCCGCTGCTCCTCGCCTTCCAGCGCGGGCAGCCGCTCCTTCAGCGCGGCGACGTCGCGCATCAGCACGTCTGCCCTCGCATCGTCCTTCGCCGCCTTGGCCTGGCCGATCGCGCGCGACAGTTCGTTGCGCTGCGCTTGCGCGGCCTGCGCCTCGGCGATCGTCGCCCGCCGGTGTTCGTCGAGCTGGAGAAGCGCTGCCGCCTGGGGCGCCACCCCGCGCCGGGCAAGCGCGGCGTCGAAACCGGCGGGATCGTCGCGGACGAGACGGATGTCGTGCATGGCGGGCGGGCTATGGCGGCGGCCCCCGCCGCGCGCAACCCGCGCCGCCGACGGGGCGTTGGACCGGGATAACGATCGAGGAGCATGCCCATGGAACTCGCCCCCAACGCCGTCGTGCTCGTCGCCGACGGCCGCAAGCTGCTGTTCCTGCGCAACGAGGGCGACGCCGCCTATCCGAACCTGACCGTCGAGACGGCGGAGGAGCACCCCAATCCGGCCACGCGCGATCAGGCGACCGACGCCGCCGGCCGCGCCTCATCCACCAGTGCCGGGGGCGGCAACGAGCGGACGGGCAGCTCGGTCGAGCCGACCGACTTCCACCAGCTGGAGGAGGACCGCTTCGCCGCCGAAGCGGCCGCGATGCTGAAGGCCAAGGCGCTGGCGCACGAATACGAGCACCTGATCATCGTCGCGCCACCCAAGACGCTCGGCGAGCTGCGCAAGCATTATCACCGCGAAGTCGAGGATCGGCTGGCTGGCGAGCTCGCCAAGGACCTGACCGGGCACACGGTGGCGCAGATCGAGGCGGCGCTGAAGGCGGCCTGAGTCGCTACTCGGCAAAGACGGCCGGGCGGTAAAGTCGAAAGACAGGCCAAAACGGGCCCGCCGCTCCCCCGAACGGCGGACCCGTACCGGCGCTCGAACCTGTTCAGGCGAGCGCTGGCCTGCTGAACCGCTTGCGTGCGACGATCGCCGCGGCCGCCGCCCCGAACAGCAGCACCATCGGCGGCGCGGGCACCGGCGTCGGCGGGCCGCCGCTCGATCCGCTGCTCCCGCCCGAGCTGGACGACGACGAGCCCGACGACGAGCCCGACGAGCTGCTGGAGCCGCTGCTCGATCCCCCGGTGGAGCCGGTGCTGGACGACCCGTTGGATGACCATCCGCCCGTCGACGACCAGCCCTGGCTGGAGGAGCCGTAGCCGGAGCTGCCGTTCTGGTTCTGGTTCTGGTTCTGGTTCTGGTTCTGGTTTTGAGCCTGCGCTTGCTGGTTCGAATTGGTGTTGGTGTTGGTGCTGGTGCTGGTCGCGTTGTTGGCCGACGAGTTGTTCGCGCTGTTGTCGTTGCTGCTCGTGTTCGCATTGTTGATGTCGACCGCCGCGCCGCCGGTCGAGCTGGAGCCGGAGACGTTGCCCGACGACGAACTGGAGACGTTCCCGCCCGAACTGCTGGAGGTCGAGGACACGACGATGCTGCCGCTCGATCCGCCGCCGCCGCCGCCGAACCCACCGCCGAAAAAGCCACCGCCGCCACCCCCGAAGAAGCCGCCGCCGCCGATCACCCCCGGCACGATGCCACCGCCGCTTACCACCGCCGTCGGCGCGGGCGGGATCGGCACCGCCGTGCCAGCGATAGTCACCACCGCGGGCGGGCAGGACGAGGTCGTCGTGGTGATGATTCGCCGCTTGGGGCGGACCTGCGCGACCTGGGTCACCCGGCGGACGACTCGGTGATGCACGGCGCGCCGGTGCTCCGCCACATGGACGGCGCCGCCACCGATCAGCGCGCCCCCGCAGGCGCAGGCGCATAATTTGGCCAAGGCCATTCGCACCGACATACCGTCTCGTCCTCATCGTGGCGCGGACCGCTGCCCCCATCCACGCCGTTGCCGCTGGCGGCGGCTAGAGGCAGAGTGCGAAATAAAGCATTAAGCGCAATGCGGTTAACCACGAATAGTCGGAGGACGCGCGCGATACTGATCGCGCCGGCGCTGACAGCGTAGTTAACGTGCCGCCGTGGCACAATCCGGCCCGCCTGATCTTGACCAAATCACGAATGATGCAGGCGTGTGACAGATCGTCGGCATCCTCGCGGCCGCGCCGTCGGTCGCTTGTCCCCGGTCTTGCTCCAGATTATAGCCCGCTTGGGCATAGGGACGGCTCGATGGTGCCGGCAGGGGTCATCGCGGGTCGTGGGGAGAGCGGCCATGGCGACTGTGTTGCAGCGTGTGCATTCCGACACCGACCTCATCGCGGCGAACGACGCCGGGCCGGGCTACCGCCCGTCGCCCGACGAGCCGTTCATGAGCCTTCGGCAGCAGGCCTATTTCCGCGACAAGCTGCTGCGCTGGAAAGACGCGATCCTGCGCGAGGCGCTGGACACGCTCAGCCACCTGCAGGTCGAGCCGCTCCGCGAGGCGGACCTCACCGACCGCGCGTCGAGCGAGACCGACTGGTCGATCGAGCTGCGCACCCGCGATCGGCAACGCAAGCTGATCAGCAAGATCGACGCGGCGCTGCGCCGGATCGACGAGGGCGAATATGGTTATTGCGAGGCGACGGGTGAGCCGATCAGCCTCGGCCGGCTGGAGGCGCGCCCGATCGCGACCATGACCGTGGAGGCGCAGGAGCGGCATGAGCGGCACGAGCGCGTCTCGCGCGAGGACTGAGGCGCGCGTCCTTAGCGTTTCGCTAAGCCTTCGCCGCCTATGCCGTCGTTCGGGCCAGCGTGGAGCGCGTAAGCAGGTGAAGGACGGCGGCGGGCACGTGGACAGGGACACGGGCGACAGCGAGCCCGCCACCGGCGGCGGCGTGCGTGCACGCAAGCGCGACAGCCTGTTCATGTCCGCCCGGCTGCACGTCGCAGGGCAGGAAGGCGAGCACGAGGTGCGCGTGCGCAATCTGTCGGAAGGCGGGCTGATGGTCGAGCTGGATCGCGCGGTCGAGCCCGGCGCCGCCGTGACGCTCGAGATGCGCGGGCTGGGCGAGATGACCGGCGTCGTCGCCTGGCGAACCCACGGGCGCATGGGCATCGCGCTCGATCACCCGATCGATCCCGCGCGTGCGCGCAAGCCGATCGCGGCCGCCGCGGCGACGGTGTCGGCGCGGCCGGAGACCAAGCCGGCGCCGCGCCGCCGCTGACCGCGACTACAGGCTGGAGAGCTCTTCCTTCAGCTTCAGCTTCTGCTTCTTCAGATCGGCGATCACGAGGTCGTCCGGCATCGGTCGTGCGGTCTCCGCCGCGATCCGCTGGTCGAGCACGGCGTGCTTGGACTGGAGGGCTGCCTGATGCGTGGACGCCATGGTCGCGATCTCCTCATGCGCTCAAGGGAGCCGAATAAACCATCGAGCCGCCGGAAAGTCGCGCCCCGGACCGCGCCGGAGCGACGATCCGAGCGGTGACCTGCGACGACCCGTTTGCGCCTCCGGCGCTGGTCGGTCGGCGCGCCGCTCCGGGAGCCGTTTGCGCCGGCAATGCGCGCGGCTATGTCGGTCCGAAGCAGGGGGCGAGGCGGATGGACGAGGCGCAGATCAGGGCCCGGCTGGGGAGCGCGCGGATGGAACATCGCGATCTGGACGCGGCGATCGCGGCCCTTGCCGGCCAGACCCTTCCGGATCAGCTGCGGCTGGCCCGGTTGAAGAAGCGCAAGCTGATGCTCAGGGACGAGATCGCCATGCTGGAGGATCAGCTGATCCCCGACATCACCGCCTGAACCGCTCCCATTGCGGGACGCACGCCCCGGCACGGCCGCTGGTTCGTGACGGGCGCGCATGGCATCGTTCGGCATGGTCTTCCTGACCGAATCACGCTTGCGTCATCGGCTCGTCGCGTCCTTGCACGTCGAGGCGATGCTGCTCGCCGACGAGGCGCGCAGCTATTTCGACGAGGCCGGCCGGGCCGAGCGCGAGGCGCTAAGCCCGCTCGATCGGGTCGGCTTCTCATGCGAATCGCTGAAGGTGACCACGCGGCTCATGCACGTCATCGCCTGGCTGCTCACCCAGCGCGCAGTGACCGCCGGCGAGCTTCGGCCGGGCGACGCGCTGCATCCGTCGCGCCGGCTCGGCGACGCGCCGCGGTCGGACGAGGGAGTGGTGGCGCTGCTGCCGGTCCGCGCGCGGCTGCTGATCGCCGGCAGCATCGACCTGTATCGCCGCGTCGCGCGTCTGGATTCGGCGCAGGAGGAGGGCGCGTCGGACAGCCCCGTCCGCTCGCTCCAGCAGCGGCTCGCGCTCGCCTTCTAGGCGGCGAGGCGCAGCCGGCCGCGCGCGGCGTCATATTCGCGCCGCATTCGCTCGACCCGGATGCCGACCGGCTCCACCTGGTCCACCGCGCCGATCCCCTGGCCCGAGCCCCAGATATCCTTCCACGCCTTGGGGCTGCGGTTGCCGCCGAAGTTCATCGTGCTCAGGTCACCTTCCGGCAGGTTGTCGGGATCCAGCCCCGCCGCCTCGATCGAGCCGCGCAGGTAGTTGCCGTGCACGCCGGTGAAGAGGTTGGAATAAATGATGTCGCTCGCACGCCCGTCGACGATGCCCTGCTTGTAGCGCGGATCGGCGTTCGCCTCCTCCGTCGCGATGAAGGGCGAGCCGATATAGGCGAGGTCCGCCCCCATCGCCTGCGCCGCCAGCACCGCGGCGCCCGTCGCGATCGAGCCGGACAGCGCCAGCGGCCCGTCAAACCATTGCCGGACCTCCTGCACCAGCGCGAAGGGAGAGAGCCGCCCGGCATGGCCGCCCGCGCCCGCCGCCACGGCGATCAGCCCGTCCGCGCCCTTCTCCACCGCCTTGCGCGCGAAGCGATCGTCAATGACGTCGTGCAGCGTGATTCCGCCCCAGCCATGCACCGCCTGGTTCAGCTCCTCGCGCGCGCCGAGCGAGGTGATGGTGATCGGCACCTGCCACTTTTCGCAGGTGGAGATGTCCTGCTCCAGCCGGTCGTTGGACTTGTGGACGATCTGGTTGACCGCGAACGGCGCGGCGGGCGCGTCGGGGTGATCGCGATTGTGCTGCGCCAGCTCCTCCGTGATCCGGTGCAGCCATTCGTCCAGCAGCGTCGCCGGCCGGGCGTTGAGCGCCGGGAATGAGCCGACGATCCCGGCCTTGCACTGGGCGATGACCAGTTCGGGGCCGGAGATGATGAACAGGGGCGAGCCGATGACCGGCAGCGCCAGGCGATCGAAGAGGGCGGGCAGCGACATGAACCGGTTCTGTCATGCAACCGGCTCGGCTGTCCAGCGGCCGTTGCTTGGGTCGCGCCCGGCGCTATGGCGTCGCTACTGACCTACATCGGAGCCGTTCATGAAGATCGCCGTCGCCGTCCTGCTGCTCGCCGCCGCCTCCGGTCCGGCGCTGGCGCAAGGGCAGCTGCCCCGCAACGCCGTGCCCGTGCTGTACGACATCGCGGTCGCGCCGGACGCCAGGGCACTGACCTTCAAGGGGCAGGAAACGGTGACGGTGGACGTGCGCGAGGCGACGCGCACGCTGACGCTCAATGCCGCGGACCTGACCATCGCCGCCGCGACGTGGGACGGCCGCCCGGTGACGGTGAAGCAGGACAAGGCGACGCAGCAGCTCAGCGTCGCGCTGCCCGCCGCCGCCGCGCCCGGCCGGCACCTGCTCCATTTCGACTATGCCGGCACGATCAACCGCTCCGCGGCCGGAATGTTCGCGATCGACTATACCAACGGCGACGGGTCGCCGAGCCGGATGATCGCCACCCAGTTCGAGGCGCCGGACGCGCGCCGCTTCGCACCGATGTGGGACGAGCCGAGCTTCAAGGCCCGCTTCCGCCTCGCCGCGATCGCGCCGGCGGGGCAGCTCGCCTTCTCCAACATGCCCCCGGCAGCGATCACGAAGAACGGCGACGGCACCCAGCTGTACCGCTTCGGCGAGACGCCGGTGATGTCGAGCTACCTCCTGTTTCTCGGCATGGGCGACCTGGAACGCAAGACGGTGATGGCCGGCAAGACCGAGATCGGCGTCATCACGCGGCGCGGCGTCGCCGATCAGGGCGATTATGCGCTGGCGCAGGCGAAACGGTTGCTCGCCTATTACAACAGCTATTTCGGCCAGCCCTATCCACTGCCCAAGCTCGACATGATCGCGGGCCCCGGCTCGTCGCAGTTCTTCGGCGCGATGGAGAATTGGGGCGCGATCTTCTATTTCGAGAACGAGCTGCTGTTCGATCCCAAGCGCACGACGGAGAGCGGGCGCCAGCGCATCTTCACCGTCGTCGCGCACGAGATGGCGCACCAGTGGTTCGGCGATCTCGTCACCATGGCGTGGTGGGACGACCTGTGGCTGAACGAGGGCTTCGCCTCCTGGATGGAGGGCAAGACCGCGGCCGACCTCAACCCCGCCTGGCTGGCCGATGCGGCTGATGTCGCGGGCGCGCGCGAAGCGGCGCTCGGCATCGACGCGACGGCCGCGACCCACCCGATCATCCGCCATGTCGAGACGGTGGACCAGATCGGCCAGGCGTTCGACGGCATCACCTATGCCAAGGGGCAGGCGGTGATCGGCATGATCGAATCGACGCTCGGCCCCGACGTGTTCCGCGACGGCATCCGTCGCTACATGGCGAAGTATAAATACGGGAACACCGTCACCGATCAGCTCTGGGCCGAGCTGTCGGCGGCGGCGGGCAAGCCGGTCGCGGGGATCGCGCACGATTTCACGCTGCAGGGCGGGGTGCCGCTGGTCAGCGTGTCCGGCGTGCGCTGCGCCGCCGGCACGACCAGCGCGTCACTGGCGCAGGGCCGGTTCGGGCTCGATGCGGCGTCGAAGGCGCCGCAGACCTGGCATGTGCCGTTGACGGTCGGCGCGCTCGACGGCGGATCGGCGGCGGTGATCGCCACCGGTGCGGCGACGCCGATACACGTCCGCGGCTGCGGGACGCTGGTCGTCAACCAGGGCAAGGGCAGCTATGCGCGCGTGCTCTACGACGATGCGAGCCACGCCGCGATCGTGAAGGATTATCCGCGGCTGGCGCTGAACGACCGGCTCGGCACGCTGGGCGACGATTTCGCGCTGGCGGCGGGCGGCGATCAGGACCTGTCGCGCTGGTTCGCGCTGGCTGGACGCATCGATGCCGACGCCAACCCCCTCGAATGGGATTCGCTCAATGCGGGCCTGGGCGAGTTGCTTCAGCTGAACCTGGGAACGCCCCTGGAGGCGCCGCTGCGCGCGCGTCGTGTTCAGCTGATCGCGCCGGAACTGCGCCGGATCGGCCTGGAGGCGCAGCCCGGCGAGCCGGTGCTCGTCACCAACCTGCGCGAGGCCCTGTTCAGCAGCGCGGGCACGAGCGGCGATCCCGAGGTGGTGGCGCTGGCGCGACGCTATGTCGGCGCGTTGCGGACCGATCCGACGGCGGTGCCGCCGGCGATCCGCCAGCCGGTCCTGACCATCTTCGCCTTCAACGCCACGTCCGCCGATTGGGATCAGCTGCTCGCGCTCATGCAGGCCGACAAGAGCCCGGTCGCGCGCAACGGGTTCGTGCGCCTGCTGGGCGCGGCCCGCGACGAGGGGGTGGCACACCGCGCGCTCGACCTGCTGCTCACCGAGCAGATCACCCCGCCGCAAAAGGCGTCGCTGCTGCGCGCGATCGCCAACGTGCACCCTGATCTGGCGTTCGACTGGGCCGCGGCGCACCACGAGGCCGTCGAAGGCTGGCTGGAGGAGAGCACCAGGGCGCAATTCATCGTGGGCCTGGGCGGCGGCTCCAACGATCCGGCGATGCCCGGCAAGATCCAGGCCTATGCCGCCAGATATCTCCCGGCCGGATCGGGCGACGCGGCCAAGCGCGTGCTATCGGGGATCGCGGTGCGCAAGGCGACCGCCGATCGCCTGCGGCCGGCGACGGCGCGATGGCTGGGGATGGCGGGGTGAACCGGAATCGTCACCCCGGCCTTGTGCCGGGGTCCATGGTCGGTCTTGCCCAGCACCAGGCGCTGCTCGCGCGATTGGCCTGATCGACGGTGGATGCCGGCACTTAGGCCGGCATGACGGTCAGGCGATCCGGTTCGCCACCAGATCGTCCACCACCGCCGGGTCCGCCAGCGTCGAGGTGTCGCCCAGGTTCGCCACATCGCCCTCCGCGATCTTGCGCAGGATGCGCCGCATGATCTTGCCCGAGCGCGTCTTGGGCAGCGCGGGGGCGAACTGGAGCGCGTCGGGCGTCGCGATCGGCCCGATCTCGCGCCGCACCCAGTCGCGCAGGCCTGTGTGCAGCCCTTCATCGGCCGTGACGCCCGCGTTCAGCGTCACATAGGCGTAGATGCCCTGGCCCTTCACGTCGTGCGGCATACCGACCACCGCGGCCTCCGCCACGTGCGGGTGGAGCACCAGTGCCGATTCCACCTCCGCCGTGCCGAGGCGATGGCCCGAGACGTTGATGACGTCGTCCACCCGTCCGGTGATCCAGTAATAGCCGTCCGCGTCGCGCCGGCAGCCGTCGCCGGTGAAATACTTGCCCGGATAGGTGGTGAAATAGGTCTGGAAGAAGCGGTCGTGGTCGCCCCACACGGTGCGCATCTGGCCGGGCCAGCTCTGGCTGACGACGAGATTGCCCGCCGCCGCCTTGACCAGCACGGTGCCGATCTCGTCGACGATCTGCGGCTGCACGCCGGGCACCGGCTTGGTCGCCGAGCCCGGCTTGAGCGGGGTCGCGCCGGGCAGGGGGGCGATCATCGCGCCGCCGGTCTCGGTCTGCCACCAGGTGTCGATGATCGGGCAGCGGCCCTCGCCGATCACGTCGTGATACCAGCGCCACGCCTCCGGATTGATCGGCTCGCCGACCGTGCCGAGCAGCTTCAGGCTCGTCCGGCGCGTCGCCTTCACCGGCGCGTCGCCCTCCTTCATCAACGCGCGCAGCGCCGTGGGGGCGGTGAAGATCGCCTCGACCTGATGCCGGTCGACGACCTGCCAGATGCGGCTGGCGTCGGGCCAGTTGGGTAGGCCCTCATACATCAGCGTCGTCGCGCCGTTCGCGAGCGGGCCGTAGACGACGTAGCTGTGCCCCGTCACCCAGCCGACATCGGCGGCACACCACCAGACCTGGCCGGGGCGATAGTCGAAGCAGAGCTCGTGCGTGTAGCTCGCCCACAGCAGATAACCCGCCGACGTGTGCAGCACGCCCTTCGGCTTCCCCGTCGAGCCGGAGGTGTAGAGGATGAACAGCGGGTCCTCCGCCGCCATCGCGACGGCCGGGCAATCGGTCCCGACGCCCCGGATCGCCTCGTGATACCAGCGGTCGCGCGGCCCCATCGGCATCTCGGTGCCGGTCGCGCGGACGACGATCACCCGCTCCAGCGTCGGCGCGCGCGCGGCGGCGGCGTCGACATTGGCCTTGAGCGGCACGCGCCTGCCGCCGCGCCGGCCCTCGTCGGCGGTGACGACGATCCTCGACCCGCAATCGGCGATCCGCCCCGCCAGCGCCTCCGGCGAGAAGCCGCCGAACACCACCGAGTGGATCGCGCCGATCCGCGCGCAGGCCAGCATCGCGATCGCGGCCTCCGGGATCATCGGCAGGTAGATCGTCACCCGATCGCCCTTCGCCACGCCTTCGGCCTTGAGCATGTTGGCGAACCGGCAGGTCTCGGCGTGAAGCTGGCGGTAGGTGTAGCGCCGCGGCGCCTCGGCGGGATCGTCCGGCTCCCAGATCAGCGCGACCGCGTCGCCGCGCGCGTCCAGGTGTCGATCGAGGCAGTTCGCCGCGACGTTCAGCTCGCCGTCGGCGAACCACTGGATGTGGAAATCCTGCTCGGCGAATGACCAGTCGCCGGCGATCGTCGGCTCGCGTACCCAGCGCAGCCGCTTCGCCTGATCGAGCCAGAAGCTCCCCGGGCTGCTGACCGAGGCCTCGTACAGCCGGCGATACTCGGCCTCGTCGACGCGGGCGGTCTTGGCCCAGCCAGCCGGGACGGGATAGATGTCGTCGTTCATGGCGGGATGCCTAGCATAAGAGACGTGGCATTGAAGGTGGCGGACGCACTTGAGCCTCGTGCGGCGATGGGCGAGACTGGTGGCCGGCGGCGATGGGGGATCGGATGATGGTGCGGGCTCTGGTCTCCCTCTCGGCGCTGTGCTGGTGCGTCGGCGCGGCGGCGTCGCCGTTCGCGGCGACGGTGCTGCCACCGCCGGTCGAACCGAGCCGCGCGGTGCAGCCCTATGTTGCAAGGGCCGCCGGCCGGATCGCGCTGGCCCATGTCCGAGTGATCGACGGGACCGGCGCGCCGCCGCGTGACGACATGACGGTGGTGCTCGACGGCGCGCGGATCGCCGCGGTGCAGCCGGCTGCGGCGCCGGTGCCCGCGGGCGTGCAGGTGCTGGATCTGACCGGCCGCACGGTGCTGCCGGGGCTCGTCGGCCTCCACGATCACATGTATTATATCGGCCGGCCCGATCTGGATGCGCAGGGTCACAGCGAGCCGCCGCTGGTCGTGCCGCAGATGACCTTCACCTCGCCCCGGCTCTACCTTGCCGCCGGCGTGACGACGCTCCGCACGACGGGCAGCGTCGAGCCCTATACCGATCTCAACCTCAAGCGGCAGATCGACGCCGGCCGCATCCCCGGCCCGCACATGGACGTGACGGGCCCCTATCTGGAAGGACCGGACAGCCCGTTCATCCAGATGCACCAGCTCAAGGACGCGGACGACGCGCGTCGCACCGTCGCCTTCTGGGCGGATCAGGGCGTGACCTCGTTCAAGGCCTATATGAACATCACCCGGGCCGAGCTGCGCGCCGCGATCGCCGAGGCGCATCGGCGCGGGCTAAAGCTTACCGGGCACCTCTGCTCGGTCACCTATCCGGAGGCGGCCGCGCTCGGCATCGACGACCTGGAGCACGGCTTCTTCGTCAACACGCAGGACGATCCCGGCAAGACGCCCGACCGCTGCCCCGACATGGCCGGCACGCCGACGCTGGCCGGGATGGCGCCGGGCAGCCCGGCGGCGGCCGCCCTGATCGCCGACCTGATCCGTCACCATGTGGCGCTGACGTCGACCCTGCCGGTGTTCGAGCAGCAACTGTCGTTGCACGGGCCGCTGCAGCCGCGCGTCATGGCGGCGATGACGGCGGAGGCGCGCGAGGCCTATCTTTATGCGCGCAACGGCCGCGCCACCCACCCGAACGCCCAGTTCGAGCAGGCCTATCGCAACGATCTCGGGCTGGAGCGGCAGTTCGTCGCCGCCGGCGGCCTCCTGCTGGCGGGGCCCGATCCCACCGGCAATGGCGGCGTGGTGCCGGGCTATGGCGACCAGCGCGAGGTCGAGCTGCTGGTGGAGGCGGGCTTCACGCCGGTGGAGGCGATCCGGATCGCGACGCTGAACGGCGCCACCTATCTCGGCCTCGCCGACCGGATCGGCACGGTGTCGCCCGGCAAGGACGCCGACCTGATCGTGGTCAACGGCGATCCGGCCAGCCGCATCGCCGACATCGAGCAGGTCGAAACCACCTTCAAGGACGGTTTCGGCTATGACAGCGCCAAGCTTATCGCGTCGGTACGCGGGCGCTACGGCGAATATTGATCGCCGCTCGACGGGAGCGGAGGCCGGGACGTCGGTTGCCGCGCGGGTGCGTCATGGGTCTACCGTCGTGACCGGACGCCCGCACGGCGACGCGGGTTCGCAGCGGCGCGCCCCTTTTCCCTTTGCGTCGCCGCGCTATAGGCGTGGGTCATGAGCCCCGACTTCGATTTCGCGCTGGGCGAGACGGCGGACATGATCCGCGACACCACCCGCCGCTTCGCCGCCGACCGGATCGCGCCGCTCGCCACCCGCATCGACGCCGAGGACTGGTTCCCGCGCGACGAGCTGTGGCCGGCGATGGGCGAGCTCGGGCTGCACGGCATCACCGTGGCGGAAACGGACGGCGGGCTCGGCCTCGGCTATCTGGAGCATGTCGTCGCCTGCGAGGAGGTCGGCCGCGCATCGGCCTCGATCGGCCTTTCCTACGGCGCGCACTCCAACCTGTGCGTCAACCAGATCGCGCGCTGGGCCTCGCCGGAGCAGAAGGCCAAATACCTGCCCAAGCTGATCTCCGGCGAGCATGTCGGCAGCCTCGCCATGTCCGAAGCCGGCGCCGGCTCCGACGTCGTGTCGATGAAGCTGAAGGCGCAGCGCGTGCAGGGCGGCTATGTGCTGAACGGCACCAAGTTCTGGATCACCAACGCCGCTTACGCCGACACGCTGGTCGTCTACGCCAAGACCGGGCCAAGTGACGGACCGCCGAGCCGCGGGATCACCACCTTCCTGATCGAGAAGGACATGCCCGGCTTCGCGATCGGGCAGAAGATCGACAAGATGGGCATGCGCGGCTCGCCGACCGCCGAGCTGGTCTTCACCGACTGCGAGGTGCCGGACGCGGCGGTGATGGGCCCCGTCGACGGCGGCGTCGGCGTGCTGATGAGCGGGCTCGATTACGAGCGTACGGTGCTTGCCGGCATCCAGCTCGGGATCATGCAGGCCTGCCTCGACACGGTGCTGCCCTATCTTCGCGAGCGCAGGCAGTTCGGCGTGGCGATCGGCTCCTTCCAGCTGATGCAGGCCAAGGTCGCCGACATGTATGTCGCGCTGAACAGTGCGCGCGCCTATGTCTATGCGGTCGCGCGGAGCTGCGACGCCGGGCGGACCACGCGGTTCGATGCGGCGGGCGCGATCCTGCTGGCGAGCGAGAACGCCTTCCGGGTCGCCGGCGAGGCGGTGCAGGCGCTGGGCGGCGCGGGCTACACGAAGGACTGGCCGGTCGAGCGCTTCCTGCGGGACGCCAAGCTGCTCGATATCGGCGCGGGCACGAACGAGATCCGGCGGATGCTGATCGGGCGCGAGCTGATCGGCGCGAGCGAGCGGGTGGCGCAGTGAGGGTGAACATCCTTCCCGGGACGGGGAGGGGGACCATGACGCGCAGCGGCATGGTGGAGGGGCCCCAATACCGGGTGCATCCCTCCGGTCGGAACCTCCTCCACGACGCCCTGCGGGCGCGGCTCCTCTCTCCGTCCCGGGGAGGATCGGCATGACCGCGCCCGTCCTCGACACCCGGCTGGCGCCCGACAGCGAACAGTTCCGCGCCAACGCCGCGCACAACCGCGCGCTGGCCGACCGGCTCCGCGCCGACGTCGCGCGCGCCGCGCTCGGCGGCCCCGAAGCGTCGCGCTCCCGCCACACCGGCCGTGGCAAGCTGCTGCCGCGCGACCGCGTCGAGCGGCTGCTCGATCCCGGCTCGCCCTTCCTGGAGATCGGCCAGCTCGCCGCCGCCGACTTCTACAACGGCGAGGTGCCTGGCGCGGGGCTCATCACGGGCATCGGCCGCGTCTCGGGCCGGCAGTGCATGATCGTGTGCAACGACGCGACGGTGAAGGGCGGCACCTATTATCCGCTCACCGTCAAGAAACACCTGCGCGCGCAGGAGATCGCCGAGGCGAACCGGCTGCCCTGCATCTACCTCGTCGATTCGGGCGGCGCCAACCTGCCGCACCAGGCCGAGGTCTTCCCCGACCGCGACCATTTCGGGCGCATCTTCTTCAACCAGGCGACCATGAGCGCTCAGGGCATCGCCCAGATCGCCTGCGTGATGGGCAGCTGCACCGCGGGCGGCGCCTATGTCCCCGCGATGTCGGACGAGACGGTGATCGTGCGCGGCCAGGGCACGATCTTCCTTGCCGGCCCGCCATTGGTGAAGGCCGCGACCGGCGAGGTCATCAGCGCCGAGGAGCTGGGCGGCGCCGAGACGCATGGCCGCCGGTCCGGCGTCGTCGATCATGTCGCCGAGAATGACGAGCACGCGCTGACGATCGTGCGTGATATCGTCTCCACGCTCGGCCCCGCCCGGCGCGCCGAGGTGAACCGGCGCGACCCGCGCCCGCCGAAGTTCGCGGCGGACGAGCTTTACGGCATCGTTCCCTCTGACGTCCGCGCGCCCTATGACGTCCACGAGGTGATCGCGCGGCTGGTCGACGCATCCGAGTTCCACGAGTTCAAGGCCCTGTATGGCGCATCGCTGGTGTGCGGCTTCACGCACATTTGGGGCCTGCCGGTCGCGATCCTCGCCAACAACGGCGTGCTCTTCTCGGAGAGCGCGGTGAAGGGCGCACATTTCATCGAGCTCGCCTGCCAGCGACGGGTGCCGCTATTGTTCCTCCAGAACATCTCCGGCTTCATGGTGGGCGGCAGGTATGAGGCGGAAGGGATTGCGAAACATGGCGCGAAGCTCGTCACCGCCGTCGCCACCGCGTCGGTCCCCAAGCTCACCATATTGATCGGCGGCAGCTTCGGCGCGGGCAATTACGGCATGTGCGGTCGCGCGTTTTCGCCGCGCTTCCTGTTCACCTGGCCGAACAGCCGCATCAGCGTGATGGGCGGCGAGCAGGCCGCGTCCGTGCTCGCCACCGTCCATCGCGACGCGGATGGCTGGACGCCCGAACAGGCCGAAGCCTTCAAGGCCCCGATCCGCCAGCGTTACGAGGACGAGGGCAACCCGTGGCACGCCACCGCGCGGCTGTGGGACGACGGCATCATCGACCCCGCCCAGACCCGCGACGTCCTCGGCCTCGCCCTCGCGGCGACGCTGGAGGCGCCGATCCCGGACCGGCCCCAGTTCGGGGTGTTCCGGATGTGAGGGGGGACGGCGTGCTTGTTCCTCCCCGGAACGGGGAGGGGGACCGCGCGGCAAAGCCGCGTGGTGGAGGGGTCCCCCCGCCAGTATTGCGCGCACCCATCAAGGACGTGCGTCAAGCTCGCAAACTCCGCACCGAAATGTCGCTGCCCGAGGTCCTCCTCTGGGAACAGCTCCGTCGACGACCTGGCGGCCTTAAGTTCCGCCGCCAGCATCCGCAGCTCGGCTACAAGCTGGACTTCTGCTGCCTGAGCAGCCGCGTCGCGATCGAAGTCGACGGCGAAGTGCATGGGCGAGGCGATCAGCCGGCGCGCGATGCGTTGCGGGACGAGCGGCTGGATCGGCGTGGATTCGCGACGCTGCGCATACCTGCGGTCATGATACTGCGGGATCTCGACGCCGCGATCACCGCCATCGTCACGCTCTGCATGGAGCGGGCCCCCTCCACCGCCGCGCAAGGGCGCGGCGGTCCCCCTCCCCGTTCCGGGGAGGATCAAGGAATATCATGATCCTGTTTCTCCTCGCCCAGATCACGCCCGTGCAGCCGCTGCCCAAGGGCACCGGCCAGCCGCCCGCGCCCGATGCGGATGCGCCCGCCGTGCTCGCGACGGTGCAGCGCATGTTCGACGGGCTCGCCGCGCGCGACGCCGCGGCGATCCTTGCCCAGACCCGGCCGGAGGGCGGCGCCACCGTCGCGGACGAGCGGGCCGACGGCACGCGTCAGGTGCGCCATTTCAGCTGGCCCGCGTTCGCCGCCGGGATCAAGCCCGGCCCGGAGCGCTACCAGGAGCGCCTCACCGATCCCGCCGTCGAGGTGGACGGCGACATCGCGATGGTCTGGAGCCCGTACGTCTTCACGATCGACGGCAAGGCGCATCACTGCGGCACCGATCACTTCGATCTCGTCCGCGAAGCCGGCCAGTGGAAGGTGCTCAACGTCACCTGGACCCAGCGCACCACCGGCTGCGAGGCGCCATGATCGCGTCGCTCCTCATCGCCAATCGCGGCGAGATCGCCTGTCGCGTGATCCGCACCGCGCGGCGGCTCGGCATCCGCACCGTCGCCGTCTATTCGGACGCCGACGCGCACGCGCTCCACGTTCGCCAAGCCGATCAGGCAGTCCATATCGGCCCGTCGCCGGCGCGCGAGAGCTATCTGGTCGGCCAGCGGATCATCGCCGCCGCGCGCGAGACCGGGGCGGAGGCCATCCATCCCGGCTACGGCTTCCTGTCCGAGAACGCCGACTTCGCGCAGGCCGTCATCGACGCCGGCCTGATCTGGGTCGGGCCCAAGCCTGCCTCGATCCGGGCGATGGGGCTGAAGGATGCGGCCAAGCGACTGATGATGGAGGCCGGTGTGCCGACCACGCCCGGCTATCTCGGCGACGATCAGTTGCCCGAGCGCCTGCAGGCCGAGGCCGACGCGATCGGCTATCCCGTGCTCATCAAGGCGGTGGCGGGCGGCGGCGGCAAGGGCATGCGGCAGGTCGCGGCGCCGGCTGAGTTCGCCGACGCGCTGCTCAGCTGCCGGCGCGAGGCGGCGTCGAGCTTCGGCGACGACCGCGTGCTCCTGGAGAAGTACATCCTCAGCCCCCGCCACATCGAGGTGCAGGTGTTCGGCGACAGCCATGGCAACGTCGTCCACCTCTTCGAGCGAGACTGCTCGCTCCAGCGCCGCCACCAGAAGGTGATCGAGGAAGCCCCCGCGCCCGGAATGGACGAGGCGACGCGCGAGGCGGTCTGCGCCGCCGCCGTCCGCGCCGCGCAGGCGGTCGACTACGAAGGCGCCGGCACGATCGAGTTCATCGCCGACGCGAGCGAAGGCCTGCGCGCCGACCGCATCTGGTTCATGGAGATGAATACGCGGCTCCAGGTCGAGCACCCGGTGACGGAGGAGATCACCGGGCAGGACCTGGTCGAATGGCAGCTCCGCGTGGCGAGCGGTGAGCCGTTGCCGAAGCGGCAGGAGGAGCTGCGGATCGACGGCTGGGCGATGGAGGCGCGCCTCTATGCGGAAGACCCGGCGAAGGGTTTCCTGCCAAGTGTAGGGCCGCTTACGCACTTCCGCTTGCCGTCGACAAGTCGGCGCTGGCCGCTGCGTATCGAGACGGGATACCAGCGCGGCGATGACGTAACGCCGTTCTATGATCCCATGCTCGCAAAGCTGGTGTGCAGTGGTCGGGATCGTGACGCGGCGATCAGCTCTCTCGCCCATAATTGCAGGAACGTGACCTGTTGGCCGGTCAAGACCAACGCTCAATTCCTCGCCGCTAGCCTTCGTGATCCCGCCTTTGTAGCTGGGGGCATCGACACAGGTTTCTTGGCACGCGAAGGTGATCTCCTCGTCGGGGACGGTCAACCTAGCGAGAGTGCTCTCCAGGCCGTCGCCGGGCTCATCTACGCCGACCAACGAGGTGGCCACCCCGGCGACATCTACGACTCGGCTGCTTACGAGCCGAAGGGTGCTTGGGAGACTCAGATCGGCACGCGGCTTAATGCAGCTGCCGCACGCCCGATCTTCCGGTTGAGCGATGGCGCCGCCGTAGCGACGGTCGAGTACGATTCGCAGTACGTGGGGCCCAATCCTTGGGCCGCGCGGGTCGACGAGGGCTGGTTGTTTGTCGACCACGGCGCGACGTTCGTGTTGAACGTCGCCCGGAGTGAAGGCACCGCCACCGGCGCCGCCGCCGATGGAGCGATCCTCTCGCCCATGCCGGGCCGGGTCATCGCGGTGGAGGTCACAACGGGCGATCAGGTCGTCAAAGGTCAGAAGCTTGTGACGCTGGAGGCGATGAAGATGGAGCACAGCCTCGTCGCGCCGTTCGACGGCACCATCGCCGTGCTCGATGCCGAGGCGGGTCAGCAGGTGAGCGAGGGCAGGCTGCTCGTCCGGGTGGAGCGCGCGGCGTGATGGCCGTAGCCGAAATCCTCCCCGGAACGGGGAGGGGAACCGCCGGCGTAGCCGGTGGTGGAGGGGGCCCCGGGCCGGATACACCGCTCGCGGTGGGCCCCCTCCGTCACGCGCTGCGCGCGCGCCACCTCCCCGTCCCGGGGAGGAGCTAGTGGCCGGGCGCTTCTTCGAGGACTGGACGGTCGGCGACACGCTGACGCACGATATTCGCCGCACCGTGACCGAGACGGACAACCTCCTCTTCTCCGTCATGACCCACAACCCGCAGCCGCTGCACCTCGACGCCGAGGCGGCCAAGGCGAGCGAGTTCGGGCGCATGCTCGTCAACGGCACCTTCACCTTCGCGCTGATGGTCGGGCTGTCGGTGGGGGACACGACGCTGGGCGTGCTCGTCGCCAATCTCGGTTACGACAAGCTGGTGATGCCCCGCCCCGTCTTCCTCGGCGACACGTTGCGCGCACAGACCGAAGTCGCCGAGCTGCGCGAGAGCCGATCGCGCCCGAACGCCGGGCTCGTCACCTTCCGGCACCGGCTGTTCAACCAGCGCGACGAGATCGTCTGCGAGTGCCTGCGGACCGCCTTGATCCTCAGGCAATCGGCTGACCCGGGTCGACATTGATCGTAGTTATTGTAACGTTCTTCCAATCCACGCTTGCTGCCGGGACGACCATCTAACCGGAGACAGGGCTTACCTGATGTTGACGCGCCGCTTCTTGCTGGGCCGATCCCGCGACGCGCTCAGCGAAGAGGAGCTGATGGTGCTCGAAGGCGCCGTGTCCCAGGTCCGCTCGATCCCGGCGCGCCAGCAGGTGATGGGCCGCGGCGAGCTGGTCACCGCCAGCACGATGCTGCTGGAAGGTTTCATGTGCCGCTATCTGGATGACCGCGAGGGTTATCGGCAGCTCGTGTCGATGCACGTGCCCGGGGATTTCGTCGACCTGCATGGCTTCCCGATGCGCAGGCTCGACCACGACATCGGCACGCTGGGGCCCTGCACGATCGCCACGTTCGAGCATAGGACCTTGGCGGAGATCGTCGCCCAGCGACCGCACCTCACGCGCTGGTTATGGTTCTCGACGCTGCTCGACGGCGCCATCCATCGCGAATGGATCTTCCGGCTGGGACGGCTCGGGGCCGAGGGCCGCGTCGCGCATTTCTTCTGCGAGCTGAACGCCCGGCTGGAGATGGTGGAGCTGGCCGAAGGTGGCCGGTATGCATTGCCCGCGACCCAGGCCGATGTGGCGGAGGCGTGCGGGATTACCGGCGTCCACGTCAACCGCGTGCTCCGGGCCATGCGTGAACGTGGGTTGCTGCAATTCCGCTCGGGCGAGGTGCGGATTCTCGATCTCGCGCGTTTGACGGCCCTCGCCGAGTTCGATCCGGTGTACCTTTACGGCAGCCGGTCGGATTGGCTCGACGAGCAGAGGCATTCGGAGCGTTGAGGATGGCAGATTCGCGAGAGTCGCAGAAAGGGCCGGGTGAAGTCTCCGCCGAGGCCGGGCAGGTCGTGCTGGACGGCCCGGATGGCGTCGCCGTAACGATGACGCCGGACGCTGCCGAGGAGACCGGCCGCCGTCTGATCGCGGCTGCCGCCGAGGCGCGCGGCCAGCACGGCCATGGCGGGGAAACCGATGGCGACGCCGACGATGCGCTCTAGCGCCGATGGTGACCAGCCTGGCTCGTCCGACCGCGCCTTTTCCGTCATCCCCGCGCAGGCGGGGATCCAGGCTGATCCGCTCGATCCGAACCCATCATTGCCGTCCGCCTGGGTCGGGCCTGGATCCCCGCCTGCGCGGGGATGACGAGGTAGGAGAAGAGGGCAACCGCCGCGACCGGCTCCACCACTGGAATGGCCCCGGCCGCCCCGGACAGATCGCAAACCGCTCTAGCGCGGCAGCGTCAGGGCGGCTTCCAGCCCGCCTTCCGGCCGATTGGCCAGACTGATGTCGCCACCCGCCTCGCGCGCGATCGAGCGGGCGAGGGCCAGTCCCAGCCCGATGCCGCCGGTGTCGCGGTTGCGCGAGCCTTCCAGTCGGGTGAATGGATCGAACACCTGCTCAAGCTGATCGGCCGGGATGCCGGGGCCCCGATCGGCGACGACCACGGTAACGGCCCGCGGCCCGGGCTCGATCCGGACCTCGGCCGCGCCGGCATAGCGGACGGCGTTCTCGATGAGGTTGCGGACGGCGCGGCGCATCAGCCCGGGGCGCAGGCGCAGCGGCAGCCGCGGCGCCTCGGCGAGCGCCACATCCTGCCCGAGATCGCGGAAATCCTCGACCACCGCATCCACCAGCGCCGCCAGGTCCACCTCCGTCGGCGGCTCGCTCGGCCGCCCCACCCGGGCGAGCGACAGGATATCGTCCAGCGTCCGGTTCATCTCGGCGACACTGTCCGCCATTCGCGCCCGGTCGGTCTCGTCCTCCACCGACTCGATGCGGACCCGCAACGCCGCCAGCGGCGTGCGCAGGTCATGGCCGAGCGCGCCGAGCATCCGGTCCTTCTCCTCCATCATCGCGGAGACGCGCAGCCGCAGCGCGTTGAAGGCGGCGATCAGCTGACGCAGGTCGTCCGGTCCCGACGGCGACAGCGGCGGCGCCGGGGCGACCGGATCGAAACTGCCCGCCGCGCTCGCCAGATCGCGCAGCGGCCGGGAGATGCGCCGGGCGACCCACAGCACCGGCAGCAGGATGACGCCGTAAAGGATCAAGGTCTGCACCAGCAGCGCCACGAGCAGCCGCTCGCCCGCCTCCGGCCATGGCGCGACGATCATCAGCCAGCCGCGCCCGGGCTGCTCGACCGCGATCAGCAGCCGGTCGATCGGGCGCCTCGGGTCGCGCCGGTCGGCATTTTCCGGCCGATCCGGTCGCGCCGCTTGCAGGCCGGTATCGATGCGGCCAGCCCTGACCCCCTGCTCGGCAAGCTGCCGGCGCAGCTCGACGCCCACCTCGGGATGGCGGATCAGCCCCGCCGGCACCGGATCGGCGGCGACGCGGCGGATGCGGCCACGATCGGGCAGGATCGCGCGCCCGCCCTGCGCCTCGCGTTCCAGCGCGTCGGCAAGCCGCGTCGCCACCGGCCGCGTCGCCTGGGCGAGGCGGAACTCGGCCCGGTCCCGCAGCGCCAGCGCGACGTTGATCGCCTGCGCGATGAACAGCGCCAGGGCGATCAGCGTCGCCATCTGCCCCGCGAGGCTGCGTGGCCAGGGCCTCAAAGCCGGGTCACTTCCGCCGAGAGCATGTAGCCGCCGCCCCACACCGTCTTGATGATCTCCGGGGTCTTGGCGTCGCGCTCGATCTTGCGGCGCAGCCGGCTGACCTGGTTGTCGATCGCGCGATCGAAGGCGGCGGCCTCGCGGCCCTGCGTCAAGTCGAGCAACTGGTCGCGGGTCAGCACCTGACGGGGCCGGGTGACGAGCGCCAGCAGCAGGTTGTATTCTCCCGTCGACAGCGGCGCTGAGACGCCCTCGCGGTCGACCAGCGCACGCTCGCCGATCTTCAGCACCCAACCGGCAAAGGCGTAGGCGCCGCTCTCGGGCGGGTGCTGGCGCGCGCCGCCCGCGGCCGCGCGGCGCAGCACCACCTTGGCGCGCACCGCGAGCTCGCGCGGCGAGAAGGGTTTCACGACGTAATCGTCCGCGCCCATCTCCAGGCCGACGATGCGGTCCGTCTCCTCGGCGCGGGCGGTGAGCAGGATGACGGGCACGTCGCTGGTGGCGGCGATGTGGCGGCACAGGCTCAGACCATCCTCGCCGGGCATCATGACGTCCAGGATGACGAGATCGATCGCGTAGGCGGCGAGCCGCACGCGTGCGGCAGCGGCGTCGGCCGCCTGGGTGACGCGAAAGCCCTGCTTGCCAAGATATTGCGCCAACGGCTCGCGGATCGAGCGCTCGTCGTCGACCAGCAGCAGGTGGGGCGTCTCGCCGGCCATGGCGTCAGGATGTAGCATGGCGCGGGCGTCAGGCCAGCGCCGGACGGGGCAGGCCCGTCCGGCGCACCCTGTTACTGTTGCGGCGGCGTGGTGCCGCCCGGGGGCGGTGGGGGTGGGGGCATGTCGCCGCCGCCGCGCATGCCGCCCCGCCCACGCATCCGCTCGCCGATCTGCTGCATCTCGCTTTGATCGATCTTGCCGTCGTGGTTCCGGTCCATCCGGTCGAACCGCTGGCCGGCCTGCGCCAGATATTCCTCCCGGGTGATGACGCCGTCGCCGTTCGCGTCCGCCCGCATCATGGCGCGCGCACCGGCGGCCATGCCGCCACCCGGGGGCTCCTGCGCGATGGCGAGGCCGGCGGCCGTCGCGAGGAAGGCGGCGATGCCAGCGAGCAAGGGCTTCATGGGACGCATCTCCTGTGACCGGTCCGTCCTCGCTAGCGGCGCGATGTCGCGCCGGTGTGTCCGCCGTCTGCCGAAGTGTCGCAAAATGTCGCAGGCTCACGCGAAAATGGCGACACTCTGCATCTCCTCGGCGACCGGCTCGCCAGCGGCGTTCCAGATGCCCATCTGCTGGCTGGAGCTGCCGGCGCTGGCGTAATCGGCGTTGGCGCGCAGCAGCCACCAGCCGTCGTCCGTCCGCGGCGCGGGGCCGAGCAGGTTGAGAATCCACGTCATCGAGCTGACCGGGGCGGGGCCGCCGACCAGCTTCAGGGCGGCGGGTGGCAGGCAATCGGCGATCGCGATCAGCTCCACCATCGGGTCCAGCCCCTCGCGTTCGTTCAGCCGCACCCAGCGCAGCCACTCCGCCACTCCGACGCTGCCGTCGCGTCGGTCGAGGAACTCGAAATTGCGGGTGAAGGATACCGCGCTGTTTCCCTTGAACGTCCGGTCATCCGGGCCGGGCCGCGGAAAATCGGGCGCGCGGCCCTGCCTCAGCTCCACCTTCGACGCGACCGGCCCCATGAACACGAAGGTGGCGCGCAGGCCCAGCCCGGCCTCGCTCTCCACGTCCGCCTGGATGAAGGCGGCGTTGCGCCCGCGCCGGAGCCGCTGCGCGCGGATCAGCACCGGGCCGGCGAGCGGGCCGATGAAGCTGACCTGCGCCGAGCGGAGCGGCGGCAGGTCTTGGTCGGATTGCTGCGCGACGTGCAGCGCCAGCGCCGCCGACAGGCCGCCATAGGCGGTGCGCCCCTGCAGCCAGTTCTCGGGGATCGCGCCGCGCCAGCCATTGTCCTCGATCGGCTCCAGCCCGGCGATGAGGGCGGGGAGCGAGATCATGCGGCGACGCCCGCCAGCCGGTCGCGCAGCTCGCGCTTGAGCACCTTGCCGATCGCGCTGCGCGGCAGCTCGTCGATGACGTGGAGCGCTGACAGCCGCTGCGTCTTGCCGAGCTGCGCGTTCGTCCAGGCGAGGATGGCGTCGGCATCGGCCGTCGCGCCCGGGCGCGGCACGTAAAAGCCGACCGGGGTCTCGCCCCACTGCTCGCTCGGCACGCCGACTACGGTGCCGTCCGCGACGTCGGGATGCTGCGCCAGCACCGCCTCCAGATCGGAGGGGAAGACGTTGAAGCCGCCGGAGATCAGCATGTCCTTCTTGCGATCCATCAGGATCAGGAAGCCGTCCTCGTCGAAGCGGCCGACATCGCCGTGGCGGATGAAGCGGTTGCCTTCCTTGTCGCGCCAGGTCGCCTCCTCGGTGGCGGCGGTGCGGTTCTTGTAGCCCAGCATCATCGCGTTGGCGTTGCGGCCGACCACCTCGCCGACCTCGCCCGGACCGACCTCGTTGCCGTCGTCGTCGATCAGTCGGACATCGACGCCCGGCGCGGGCCGGCCGACGGTGTGCAGCTTGTCCGGAAAGGCCGTGCAGTCGAGCACGGCGCCGCCACCGCCCTCGGTCATGCCGTAATATTCGATCAGCTGGCCGGGCCACCGCTTCACCACAGCGGCCTTGAGCGCGGCGGGAAAGGGGGCGCTGGTGCAGGTCTTCAGCTCGAAGCTGGTGAGGTCGAAATCGTCGAAGTCCGGCACCGCCATCAGGCGCGAATACTGGACGGGCACGAGCATGGCATGAGTGACGCGATGCGCCTGCGCCAGCTCCAGGAAGCGCCGCGCGTCGAACTTCCTCATCAGCACGACGGTGCCGCCGCGCGCGAGTGTCGGCAGGAAGCTGACCAGCGTGGTGTTGGAGTAGAGCGGCGTCGAGCAGAGCGTGACGGACGTGCCGAGCTCGCCCTGGTAGCGCGCCACCTGGCCCCAGCGCATCCGATAGGGCTGGACGATGCCCTTGGGCACTCCGGTCGTACCGGACGAGTAGATAATGTTGAACGGATCGTCCGGGCCGATCGCCACCGGCTCCGGCACCACGCCGGCCGGGGCGAGCCACTCCTCGAACGGCTCGCCGGCATCACCGCCATCGAGCGCGATGCGGCGGCCGTTGACGGCGCGGTCGCCGAGCGTCGCGGCGGCGGCGGCATCCAGGAACAGGTGGTCGGACTCCGAGTCCGCCACCATCGCCGCCATCTGGTCGCCGGTGGATGACGGCGCGATCGGGGCGGGAACGTTGCCGGCCCGCAGCGCACCAAGGAACACCGCGGCAGAGTCGATCGAGGTGCCGGAGATGATCGACACCGCCTGGTGCAGGCGCGCCCCGTCCCGCTGGAGCGCGGCGGCGATCCGGTCCATGCACTGGTCGAGCTCGGCATAGGTCAGCCGGCGATCGTCCATCACCAGCGCCGCGCGTGTCCCGCGCTCGCGGGCATGCGCCCGGATCAGTTCGGGCAAGGTCCCGAACTCGCGCGCCATCAGCGCCTTCGCCGACTCCATCGACCCCTCCTCTCCTAGCGTTGCCTCGGCTACTAGTCGGCACGCGGCGGCGATGCCATACGCGATCTTCGAAATCGGGGAGGACCGCTTGCTGTTCTACGACTCGCCGAACCCCGCGCCCAACCCGCGGCGCGTGCGCATCTTCCTCGCCGAGAAAGGCGTGCGGGTGCCCGTCACGCCGGTCTCGATCACGCGCGGCGAACACAAGGGCGAGGCATACCGCGCGATCAATCCGCTCGGCCAGACGCCGTCGCTGGCGCTCGACAACGGGGTGGTGCTGACCGAGAGCGTGGCGATCTGCCGGTATCTGGAAGGACTGCATCCGCAGCCGCCGCTGTTCGGCCACGGTGCGCTCGGCCAGGCGCTGATCGACATGTGGACCCGGCGGGTGGAGATGCGGCTGATGTTCCCGCTGTCGATGGTGTGGGCGCACACCCACCCGTTCACCGCGCGGGTGGTCAAGCCGCAATATCCCGACTTCGGCGAGAGCCAGCGGCCGCGGGTGACCGGCGCGATGCGCGAGTTAAACCGCGCGCTGGGCGGCCGCGAATGGCTGGATGGCGAGCGATATTCCGTGGCCGACATCGTGCTGCTGACCACGATCGACTTCGCCGCATTCGTCGGCGTGGCCATGCCTGAAGACCTGACTTTCCTCCGCGAATGGCATGCGCGCGCCTCCGCCCGCCCGAGCGCCAATGCATGAGCGCCGGCATGGACGGCGGCGTGGCGATCGTCACCGGCGGCGGCACGGGGATTGGCGCAGCGGTGGTGCGACTGCTCGCCCGGCGGAGCGTGCGCTCCGTCATCAACTATGCGCATAGCCGCGACGAGGCGGAAGCGCTGGCGGTCGAGGTCGGGAACGGCTCGATCGCGGTGCAGGCCGACATCGTCGCGGACGCCGACTGCCGCAAGCTGGTGGAGGCCGCGACCGGCGCGTTCGGGCGAGTGGACTTCCTGGTCAACAATGCCGGCCGCACCAAGTTCGCGGCGCACGAGGATCTTGATGCGCTCGACGCGGAGGACTTCGTCGACATCTACCGGCTCAACACCGTCGCCGCGTTCCAGATGATCCGCGCCGCCGCGCCCGCCCTGCGCGCGAGCGACATGGGCGCGGTGGTCAACGTCGCCAGCGTGGCGGGCGTGTTCGGGATCGGCTCATCGGTCGCTTACGCGGCGTCCAAGGGCGCGCTGCTGACCATGACCAAGAGCCTGGCGCGGGTGCTGGCGCCCGCGATCCGGGTCAACGCCGTCGCGCCTGGCTATGTCGGCACCGGCTGGTTCGAGAAGCGGCTGGGCGAGGAGGGCTTCGCCCGGCTCAACCAGCGCATCGCCGCGTCGACACCGATGGCGATGGCGGCGGGGCCGGACGACATCGCCGGGCCGATCGTCATGCTGCTCGATCCGGCGGGCCGGGTGATGACGGGGGAGACCCTGCTGCTCGACGCGGGAACGCATCTCGACATCGGGCTGAGCCGCCGGCCGGGGCGGGAGGCGTGATCCTCCCCAGGACGAGGAGGGGACCGCCGGCCATCGGCCGGTGGTGGAGGGGGCTCCGTCACAAGCCGATCCCCAACTCGGCGCCCCCGCCACCACCGCTAGGCGGCGGTTCCCCTCCCCGCGAGCGGGGAGGATTTAGCGGGTCGCCGCCGTCTGGCCGAACAGGAGCTTCTTCGCCTCCTCGCTCATCGGCTGCTGGCCCTCGGGACGGACCTCCTTCGCCCTGGCATAGGCGCGCTGGGTCGCCGGGCGCGCCTTGATCGCGGCGTGCCAGCGGGCGAGATTGGGGAAGGCGGCGATGTCCTGGCCCTGCGCCTCGGGGATGATCCAGGGATAGGACGCCATGTCGGCAATTGAATAGTCGCCCGCCACATAGTCGCGATCCGCCAGCCGCCGGTCGAGCACGCCGTACAGCCGGTTGGTCTCGTTGACGTAGCGGTTGATGGCGTATTCCAGCTTCTCGGGCGCGTAGTTGCGGAAATGATGGTTCTGGCCGAGCATCGGCCCGAGCCCGCCCATCTGCCACATCAGCCATTCGGTCGCCTCCACGCGCCGGCGCATGTCGGTCGGCAGGAACTGGCCCGTCCTGTCGGCGAGGTAGAGCAGGATCGCGCCGGACTCGAACACCGATACCGGCTCGCCGCCGTCGGCGGGGGCACGATCGACGATGGCCGGCATCCGGTTGTTGGGCGCGATCCGGAGGAAATCGGGCGCGAACTGCTCGCCCTTGCCGATGTTCACCGGCACGATCGTGTAGGGCAGTCCCGTCTCCTCCAGCAGCATCGTGATCTTGTGGCCGTTGGGCGTGGGCCAGTAATAGAGGTCGATCATGGTGCGAGGTCTCCTGCGGGGGCGGCGTCGGGCAGATGGGGCACGCGCAGCGCGATGATCAAGGCCGCGAGGCCGATCAGCGTGCCCGCGACCAGGAAGGCCATGCCGTCGAACCCGCGCGCCGAGCCCCAGGCGAGGCTCTGCGTCGCGATCAACGGGCCCAGGATCGCCGCCACCGAGTTCATCGAGCCGATGCCGCCCTGCAGCGCGCCCTGCCGCGTCGCGTCGACCAGGCGCGAGAGCAGACCGTTCAGCGCGGGCCAGGCGAAGGCGCCGAGCGCGCCGACCAGAAAGAAGGCGTAGACCTGCCACGGCCGCGTGGTGAAGGCATAGGCGAGGATGCAGCTCGCCCCGCACGCCAGCCCCAGCACCGCCGCGCGCCGCTCGCCGAGCCGCGCGACGACGCGGCCGGTAAGCCCCACCTGCACCAATCCCATCAGCAGCCCCACCCAGGCGAGGCTCCAGCCGATCTCGCGCGCGCTCCAGCCGAAGCGGATCGCGGCCCAGAACGACCAGGTCGAGGGATAGACGATGCTGCCCAGCTGCCACAGGAACCAGGCGACCAGCAGCGGCGCGGCGTTGCCGGCGGCGAACAGCGGCCTGAAGGCGCCGATCACGTGCGAGTCGCGCAGGCGGAACGGGCGGCGGTTCGGCCTGTCCAGCGTCTCGGGGAGCAGGAAGAACATGGCGGCCGCGTTCAGCGCCGCCAGCACCGCCGCCGCCGCGAACGGCACGCGCGGGCCGAACGTCGCGAGCAGCCCGCCCAGCGCCGGCCCCACGACGAAGCCGATGCCGAACGCCGCACCGAGCAGGCCGTAGCCCGCAGCGCGTTTCTCCGGCGGCGAGACGTCCGCGATCACCGCGCCGGCCGGGCCGTAGATCGCCCCCGTGATGCCCGCGATCGCGCGGCCGGCGAACAGCCAGGCCAGCGTCGGTGCGGCCGCCTGCAGGCCATAGTCGATCGAGAAGCAGATCATGCAGGCGAGCAGCACGGGCCGGCGGCCGAACCGGTCGCCGAGGTTGCCGATCACCGGCCCGGCGAAGAATTGCGCGAGCGCGAAGGTGGCGAGCAACCAGCCGCCGACCCGCGTCGCCGCGGGCAGATCGAGATGTCCCAGATGCGTGATGAGCGTCGGCAGCACCGGCGCGATGATGCCGAAGCCGATCACGTCGATCGCCGCCGCCGCGACAACGATCGGGACGGCGCGATGATCGAAGCGGCTCATAGCCACGGACCGCGGAAGCCTGTCACACTAGCGATATGCCGCTGGCGGATCGAGGCAGTTGGATGGCCGCGGGTCAGCGGACAGAAGGCGGGAGCGATCGTCATCCACAATCCATGCCATGAATGCGGCGCGGTATAACAGACTGCCGGTGTGTCACTCCTCCCTCGTCCTCCCCGCAAAGGCGGGGATCCATTCTCGCCATCTTCCGATCACCTCGTAAGGCGGGGATTATGGATCCCCGCCTGCGCGGGGGTGGCAAAAGAGAGAGCCTTTCCCGATCTGACCGACTCCGGGGCGATCGGAGGAACATGCATCACCCGTCGCCTTTGCGTTGCGCCGCGATCCGTGCCACTGAGCGGCATACCCGATCTTCAGATTCGATGGAGTGTCCCGATGGCGACCGCCCCCGACCTCGACCACCCCGTTGCCGACCCGACCGACGCCTTCCGCCAGGAGGCGCGCGCCTGGATCGCGGCGAACTTCCCGGCCTCGCTGAAGGGCGCCGGCAACGCGCTGGCCGGCATCGAAGGCGACACCCAGCCCAGCGCCGACGAGGAAGCGTGGCGGATCGCGATGGGCAAGAAAGGTTGGGGCGTCCCGACCTGGCCTAGGGAATATGGCGGCGGCGGGCTCAGCCGGGCCGAGACGCGCGTGCTCCAGGAGGAGCTGGCCCGCGCCGGCGCGCACAACCCGATCGGCGGCATGGGCGTGATGATGTTCGGCCCGACGTTGCTGGAATACGGCACCGAAGAGCAGAAAAAGAAATATATTCCTGACATCGCGATGTCGAACGTCCGCTGGTGTCAGGGCTATTCGGAGCCGGGCGCGGGATCGGATCTCGCCAACATCCAGACCTTCGCCGAGGACAAGGGCGACCATTACCTGGTCAACGGCCAGAAGACCTGGACGAGCGGTGGCCAATGGGCGGACAAGTGCTTCTGCCTGGTGCGCACCGACAGGAGCCAGAAACATGCCGGCATCAGCTTCCTGTTGATCGACGACATGCATGCGGACGGTATCGAGGTGAAGCCGATCCGGCTGATCTCCGGCCAGTCGCCCTTCTGCGAGACCTTCTTCACCAACGTGAAGGTCTCCAAGGAGAATCTGGTCGGGCGCGAGGGGCAGGGCTGGGAGATCGGCACGCGCCTGCTCCAGCACGAGCGCAGCTCGCTGTCCGGCGGCGGCTCGGCCGGGCGGATGAACGCCGGCGACAGCGTCCCCGGGATCGCCAAGAAATATCGCGGCACGGATGAGAAGGGCCGGCTGAACGACGGCGATCTCAGGATGCGCATCGTCAAGCACGATATGGACACCCGCGCCTTCGCGCTGACGCTGCGCCGCGCCGCGCTGGAGGCCAAATCCAATCAGGGGCCGTCGGCGGCGACCTCGATCATGAAGAATGTCGGCGCGCGCATCACCCAGGATCGCGCCGAACTGGGCGTCGAGATCATGGGCATGCAGGGGCTGGGCTGGGACGGCGAGGGCTTCAGCCCCGAGGAGCTGAGCCAGACGCGCACCTGGCTGTGGGGCAAGGCGGTGTCGATCTACGGTGGGTCCACCGAGATCCAGAACAACGTGATCGCCAAGCGCATCCTGGGCATGCTCGACCACAAATAGGGAGAGGGGCGGGAGGACGGCCGAGCCGGACCTTCCGCCTGGTTTTCGTCACCCCGGGCTTGGCCCGGGGTCCCGCTTCTTCTCGCGGCGGGTCAAGGCAGCGGGACCCCGGCTCAAGGCCGGGGTGACGAATGTTGGGGAATCAGAATGGCCGTCCTGAACGACGAACAAGTGATGTTGCGCGACATGGCGCGCGAATGGGCGGACAACGAGTCCCCCGTCACCGCCTTCCGCAAGATGCGCGCCGCGGCGCCGGCAGCTGGCTACAATCCCGAAGCATGGAAGGCGATCGGGGAGATGGGCTGGGGTGGCATCGTCGTGCCCGAGGAGCATGGCGGCTCCGCCTTCGGCTACCTGTCGCTCGGCCTCGTCGTCGAGCAGCTCGGCCGCAACCTCGCCGCCTCGCCGCTCGCCTCCACCGGCCCCGCCGCGACCGCGATCGCGATGGGCGCGGACGCGGGCGCGAAAGGCGAATGGCTGCCGAAGATCGCGTCGGGCGAGGTCGTCGCGACGCTGGCGATCGACGAAGGCCCGTTCCACGATCCGACCAACCTCAAGACCAGCGTCGAAGGCGGCAAGCTGACCGGGACCAAGGCGTTCGTGGCCGAGGGCGACGGCGCGCAGCTGTTCGTGGTCGCCGCGACGGACGGGCTCTACCTGGTCACGGGCGGAGCCAATGGGGAGGGGGGCGTCACCCGCGCCACCCGGCACATGGCCGACAGCCGCAGCCACGCGCAGGTGACGTTCGATGGCGCGCCGGCGGTGAAGCTGGGCGGCCCCGAGCTGACGACGGCGATCGTCGATCGTGCCACGGCGGTGGTGTGCGCCGAGATGCTGGGCATGGCCGAGCAGGCGTTCGGCGTCACCAACGACTATCTCAAGACCCGCGTCCAGTTCGGCCAGCCGCTGTCGACCTTCCAGGCGCTGCAGCACCGCATGGCGGGCATGTTCACCGAGCTGGAGCTGATGCGCTCGGCCGTGGAAGCGGCGCTGGAGGCGATCGACGCCAGCCGTTCGGACATCGATCAGGCGGTGAGCCTCGCCAAGGCGATCGCGTCCGACACGTTGAAGCTGGTCAGCCGCCAGATGATCCAGCTGCACGGCGGCATCGGCATGACCGACGAGCATGACGCCGGGTTCTACATCAAGCGCTCGGCGGTGCTGGAGGCGATGTGGGGCAACGCCGCCTATCACCGCGAACGGTTCGCGCGGCTGAACGGGTATTGATGCGGGCGGCCTGAGCTTGCGGAAGCAAGCTCAGGACTCGTCACGGCGGGCAGCGGAAAAGCGGCATCGCCGCTTCACGGCTGACGGCGTGGCGCCCCTGTCCAGCCATTTCGAGCGATAAGCGCGCCGCGGCGAAGCCGCGTTGTCGGACGGGCTAACGCCCGCCGGCCGGCCTTGCGCCTCTCGACGTCAGCTACGCTGGCATCGTGGGCGCTTCGGCAAACATGCCGAAGAACAGGCACGACGCATACATCGCGATCGCGCGGTCGCGCGGCATGGTGGCGGCCCATTTGCGCATGTCGAACGCGGCGTTCTGGAGTGCCATGAGCATCTGACTCGCGACGAGGGCGTCGACCGGGCGGACCGAGCCCTCGACGATGCCGTCCATCACCGTGCCCGCATAGCGCCGCGCGATGCCGTTCGACCGGTCGACCATCGCCGTCCGGACCGATGGCGGCAGACCCGACATGGCGGTCGTGCGCAGCAGCGGCGCGCGCTCGGCGAACTGGATATCGAGCAGGGTCGCCACCGCGCTCGTCAGCCGCCGCCAGTGCGCACCGCCCGCGCGGTCGGCTGCGCGCTGCGCGTCCGCAACGGTGTCCAGGCTGCGCTTGTAGCAGGCGATGACCAGCTCGTCCTTGGCATCGAGATGGTGATAGAAGCTGCCCTTGGTGACGTTCAGCTCCGAGGCGATCCGCTGCACGGACGCGCCGCGATAGCCGAGCTCGTTGATCAGCCGCGTCGCCGCCAGCAGGAACTGCGCGCGCGCAGGCTCGCGCTCCTGGTGGGAAAGGTCGAGCAGCTGCGGCTCCCAGCGCGCGCCGGGCACCGCCAGGCCGCGCGCGAACAGGTCCATCAGCCGCCCGTTCACCCGCGGCCACTGCTCGGGCTCGTAGCGCCGGAGCACCACCGTCAGCCAGAAGGTGTTCTCCAGCAGCACGTGCGCGCGCGCGCCGTTCAGGTCCTTGGCCGCGCGCGTCGCGGGCTCGCCCCACAGCGCGCGCGTCCGGCGGAAGACGTCGCGCCAGCCCGCCAGCAGCCGCCCCCGCGCCGGCTCCTCCGTCGCGCGCAGGTCCGACAGCACGGCCATCGGCCGCTCGCCGCCGCCCTCGATCCGCAGCAGCCGTTCGAGATTGAGCTGGAGATAGCGTTCGACCCGGCGCTCGGGCGTCGGCTCGCGCGCCGCCTCGTCCAGCATCGTCAGCAGATAATCGAGCGTGTGCTCGAAGGCGGCCGCCGCCAGCTCCTCCTTGCGCTTGAAATAATAGGTGACGCTGGTCGTGTTCAGCCCGACGCGGCGCGCCACGTCGGCGAAGGTCATGCCCTTCGCGCTCTGCTCGTTGATCGCCTCGGCGGCGGCGGTGAGGATGGCGTCACGCTTCTGGCGGAACCGCGCCGTCCCCTGTCCAGCCTCGCCGATGGCCGGCTGCTCCCCTTCCATGGTGCGGAGCCTATCACGACGACAGGGAAGGGCCAGCGCTTTTCTTGGGGGCGGCGGCTTTACCGAAAAACGGGTACGGGCTAAGCCGCTCGGGCAATATGGTGCAATCGGAGAGGCGGCATGGACTTCACGCTGAGCGAGCGCGAGACGTTTTTCCGGGATCGCGTGAAGGACTTCATCGCCCGCGAGATCGCGCCCCGCAATGACGAGTATCGCCGCCAGGTGACCGAGGGCGAACGCTGGAAGGTGATCCCGGTCATCGAGGAGGTCAAGGAGAAGGCCAAGGCGGCTGGCCTGTGGAACTTCTTCATGCCGCCGCACTCGGGCCAGACCCATGTCGACGACAGTTTCGAGTTCGAGGGCACGCAGCTCACCAACATGGAATACGCGCTGTGCGCCGAAGAGATGGGCAAGCTCGGCTGGTCGTCCGAATGCTTCAACTGCTCGGCGCCGGACACCGGCAACATGGAGGTGTTCCATCGCTACGGCACGCGCGAGCACAAGGAGCGCTGGCTCAAGCCGCTGATGGAGGGCAGGATCCGCTCCGCCTTCCTGATGACGGAGCCGGCGGTCGCCTCGTCCGACGCGACCAACATCGAGACGCGCATGGAGCGCGACGGCGACCATTATGTCATCAACGGCACGAAATGGTGGTCCAGCGGCGTCGGCGATCCGCGCTGCGAGGTCGCGATCGTGATGGGCAAGACCAACCCCGGCTCGTCGCGCCACAGCCAGCAGTCGCAGATCGTCGTCCCGCTGGACACGCCGGGCGTGCGGATCAAGCGGATGCTGAGCGTCTATGGCTATGATCACGCGCCGCACGGCCATGGCGAGGTGGAGCTGAAGGACGTTCTCGTCCCCGTCGAGAACGTCCTGTTGGGCGAAGGCCGCGGGTTCGAAATCGCGCAGGGCCGCCTCGGGCCGGGCCGCATCCACCATTGCATGCGCACGATCGGCGTCGCCGAGACCGCGATCGAGGCGATGGCCAAGCGCCTGCTGTCGCGCGTCGCGTTCGGCAAGACGCTGTCGAGCCACTCGATCTGGGAGCAGCGGCTGGCCAAGGCGCGGATCGACATCGAGATGACGCGCCTGCTGTGCCTCAAGGCCGCCGACATGATGGACAAGGCCGGCAACAAATCCGCCCAGCAGGAGATCGCGATGATCAAGGTCGCGGCGCCGACCATGGCGCTGCAGATCATCGACGACGCGATCCAGGCGCATGGCGGCGGCGGCGTCTCGGGCGACTTCCACCTGGCGAGCGCCTGGGCGTCGATGCGCACGCTGCGCTTCGCCGACGGTCCCGACGAGGTCCACAACCGCGCGATCGCCCGCCACGAGTTCGGCAAATATATGGAATATCGCGTCCAGCCCGGCAACGACCGCGTGTCCTCGGGCGACATGGCGGTCGCGCGCTGATCCTCGACGCCTTCCCGACGAAGGCCGGGACCCAGCATCGATCTGCATCGCACCTGGGCCTCGGCCTGCGCCGGGGAAGCGAAAGGACCCTATGAAAGCCGCTGTCCTGTTCGAAGCCAAGACGCCCCTCCGCATCGAGGACGTCACCGTCGACAAACCGCAGGCGCACGAGGTGCTGATCCGCACCGCGGCGTGCGGGGTGTGCCGCTCCGACCTCCATTTCGTCGACGGCGCCTATCCCGCGCCGATGCCCGGCATTCCCGGCCACGAGGCGGCGGGCGTGGTCGAGGCGGTCGGCGAGGAGGTGCGCACGGTCAAGCCGGGCGACCATGTCGTGACCTGCCTGTCGGCGTTCTGCGGACATTGCGAGTTCTGCGTCACCGGCCGCATGTCGCTGTGTGTCGATCCGGGCGTGAAGCGCGCCAAGGGCGGCCCGCCGCGGCTGATGCTGGGGGCCGGATCGGATAGGCGCCCGGTCAACCAGATGCTCAACCTGTCGTCCTTTGCCGAGATGATGCTCATCCACGAGCATGCCTGCGTGGCGATCGACCGCGACATGCCGCTCGACCGCGCCGCGATCCTCGGCTGCGCGGTGACGACGGGGGCGGGCGCGATCTTCAACGCCGCCAAGGTGGTGCCGGGTGAGACGGTGTGCATCGTCGGCTGCGGCGGTGTCGGGCTCGCCGCGGTCAACGCCGCCAAGATCGCCGGCGCGGGCAAGGTGATCGCGGTCGATCCGGTGCCCGAGAAGCGCGCGCTCGCCGAAAAGTTGGGTGCGACCCACAGCGTCGACGCCAACTCGGCAACCGCGGCCGACGAGGTGATCGAGATCAGCCGCGGCGGCGTCCACCACGCGATCGAGGCGGTCGGGCGCCCGCAGTCCGCCGCCACGGCGGTCAAGGTGCTGCGGCGCGGCGGCGCGGCGACGATCCTGGGCATGATGCCGTTGAGCGAGAAGGTCGGCCTCTCCGCGCTCGACCTGCTGGCCGACAAGAAGCTGCAGGGCGCGCTGATGGGGCGCAACCACTTCCCCGTCGACATCCCGCGCCTGGTCGATTTCTACCAGCGCGGCAGCCTCGACCTCGACACGATCATCGCGGACCGCATGCCGATCGAGCGCATCAACGACGCCTTCGACGAGCTGCGCAAGGGCGACACCACGCGCTCGGTGATCGTGTTCTCGTGAGAGCTTCTTCCCTGTCACCCCGGCCTTGTGCCGAGATCCATTCAAGGCCTTTCCTGACGGCCGGGAACGGCTCGCGACGATATGGCCGGGATCGGGAGTGGATGCCGGCACAGGGCCGGTATGACGGGGAGGGGGAATGACCGACGCTGCACCTTCGGCCAGCATGACCGGCACCATCCCGGTCGACGACAAGGACCGGCTCGACGAGGCGAAGCTCACGGCCTGGATGGCGGCGAACGTCGAGGGCTTCGAAGGCCCGCTCACCTACGCCAAGTTCGCCGGCGGCCAGTCCAACCCGACTTATCGGATCGACAGCCCGTCGGGCGCCTATGTCCTGCGCCGCAAGCCGTTCGGCAACCTGCTCCCCTCCGCGCACGCCGTCGATCGCGAATATCGGCTGATCGCCGGGCTTTACCCCACCGGCTTTCCCGTCGCGCGGCCCCATGGCCTGTGCACGGACGAGGACGTCGTCGGGTCGATGTTCTACGTCATGGGCTTCGCCGACGGCCGCAATTTCTGGGACGGCACGCTGCCCGGCTACGCGCCCGCCGAGCGCACCGCGATCTACAACGGCATCTGCGACACGCTCGCCGTGCTCCACAACACGGACTATCAGGCGGCGGGGCTGGGCGAGTTCGGCCGGCCGGGCAATTACTTCGCCCGCCAGGTCGAGCGCTGGACGAAGCAATATCGCATGTCCGAGACCGAGCACATGCCGGAGGTCGAGCGGCTGATCGAGTTCCTGGCCGCCACCGTGCCCGAGCAGACGCGCACCAGCATCGTCCATGGCGACTACCGCATCGACAACATGATCGTCCACCGGACCGAACCGCGCGTCATCGCGGTGCTCGACTGGGAGCTGTCGACGCTGGGCGATCCGCTCGCCGACTTTTCCTATTTTCTGATGAGCTGGGTGACGCAGCCCGAGGGCCGCTCGGGCGTGATGGGCCGGACGGGGCCGGAGACGGGCATCCCGACGATGGAGGACATGGTCGCGCGCTATTGCGCCGCGACGGGGCGCGACGGTGTGCCCGACCTCAATTGGTATTTCAGCTACAGCCTGTTCCGGCTGACCGGCATCGTTCAGGGCATCAAGAAGCGCATCGTGGAGGGCACCGCCTCGTCCGCCCAGGCCGAGCGATCCGCGGCGGGCGTGTATCGGCTGGCCAGGGCAAGCTGGGAGTTCGCGCAGAAGGCGGGGGCGTAAGCCAATTCCCACTCCCCTTCAGAGGAGAGGGGGGAGCCGCGTAGCGGCGGAAGGGAGAGGAGCTGGCCGATGGGGCGGATGCCAACCGGCGTCCCCCTCTCCCCGACCCTCTCCTCCGAAGGGAAGAGGGAGTAATCATGTCGCAATTCGATCTGACCGGCCGCACGGTCCTCATCACCGGCTCCTCGCGCGGCATCGGCAAGGCCGCCGCGATCGCCTGCGCCGAGCAGGGCGCGACCGTGGTGATCTCCAGCCGCAAGCAGGATGCCTGCGACGCGGTCGCGGCCGAGATCAACCAGCGCTTCGGTACCAAAGGAAATGGGGGCACGGCGATCGCGGTCGCCGCCAACATCTCCGACAAGGCGGCGCTCCAGCACTTGGTCGACGAGAGCCGCCGCGCGTTCGGCCGGATCGACTGCCTGGTCTGCAACGCTGCGTCCAATCCCTATTACGGCCCGCAGGAGGGGATCGCGGACGAGCAGTTTCGCAAGATCCTGGACAACAACATCCTCTCCAACCACTGGCTGATCACCATGGTCGCCCCCGAGATGCGCGAGCGGAAAGAGGGCTCGATCGTGATCGTCTCGTCGATCGGCGGCCTGCGCGGCTCCACGGCAATCGGCGCCTATTGCATCAGCAAGGCCGCCGACATGCAGCTCGCGCGCAACCTGGCGCACGAATACGGCCCCGCCGGCGTGCGCGTGAACTGCATCGCGCCGGGCCTCATCAAGACCGACTTCGCGCGCGCGCTGTGGGAGAACCCGGAGCGCCAGGAGGAGGCGAACCGCCGCGTGCCGCTGCGCCGCATCGGCGAGCCGGAGGAGATCGCGGGCGCGGTGGTGTTCCTCGCGAGCCGGGCATCCGCGTTCATGACCGGGCAGACGATGGTGATCGACGGCGGCGTGACGATCTGAGGCCGGGACGACTGGGGAGAGAAGAATGCGTTTCGAGAACAAGTCCATCATCGTCACCGGCGCGGGCTCCGGCATCGGTCGCGCCGCGGCGACGCTGTTCGCGGCCGAGGGCGGGCGGGTGGTGTGCGCCGACAAGACCGACGGCGCGGACGCGACCGCGCAGGCGATCCGCGACGCCGGCGGGACGGCCGACAGCATCCAGATGGACGCCGGCGCGGAAACGGACGTCCAGCGCACCGTCCAGCTCGCGCTCGATCGGTTCGGCGGGCTCGACGTGATGTTCGCCAACGCCGGCATCTCGGGCGGGATGGCGAACATCTTCGACACCGACGTGGCGCTCATCACCGAGGTGCTGCGCGTCAACCTGATCGGCCCCTATCTGGCGATCAAGCACGCGGCCCCGCGCATCGCCGAGCGGGCGGCCCAACAGAACCGAGGCGGCGCGATCATCCTGACCGCCAGCGTCGCCGGCATCCGCTCCGGCGCGGGCTCGCCGGCCTATTCCGCCTCCAAGGCGGGCGTCATCAACCTCGCCAAGACCGCCGCGCAGCAACTGTCCGGCGCCAACGTCCGCGTCAACGCGATCTGCCCCGGCCTGACCGAGACGGGCATGACCAAGCCGACCTTCGACTATGCGCGCGAGGCGGGGAAGATGGACCGCGTCGGCCGCCTCAATCCGCTGCGCCGCGGTGCCCAGCCCGAGGAACTGGCCCGCGTCGCGCTGTTCCTGGCGTCCGACGACGCCAGCTACGTCAACGGCCAGGCGATCGCGGTCGACGGCGGGCTGTCTTCCAGCCATCCGGTCACGAAGCAGGAATATGGTCGCACGGCGGTGTAGGGAGGGTCAGTTGGTCCGGGCGGCGGGACCCGTCGCCGCCGCCGGGCACCGACAATCAGGCTGCCGCCTGACGCTGCGCGAAGCCGCAGAAATACCCTCGCAGCGATGCGTCGCCGATCGGCGCGATCAGCGCCCGGACGGCCTCGGACACCGCGAGAGCGCCGGTTGCCGGCGCGCCTTGCTGCACGCCCATCGTCCATTGGGCGAACTGTCGCGTGCCGATCACCTCGCGCGCGAGCTGCACGACCGCGAAGTGGCGCGGGTCTGCGCTGATGCGGTCGTAGGTCGCCTGCACCGCTTCGTCCGGCCCCTCGAGCGCCTGGAGGAAGCGGCGGCCGCCGGTGACGAGCAGCCCGGTCACGCCGACAGCGGCGTTATTGCGGCGCGACGTGCGCAGGATATGGTCGACCATCAGCGGCGTGATCGGGCGGCTGGCGGTGCTGATGTAGAGCAGGCGGATCATGAACGCGTTTCCTTCCGCGTGTCGCGTAGAAAACATCCGCAAAGGCCCCGTAAATCGTAGCTAATCTATGTTACACGCAGGCGGATTAACCCCTCCTGCGCGACGCTCGCGACCAGCCGGCCGTCGCGGCTGAAGATGCTGCCGCGATTCATGCCGCGCGCGTGCCCCGCCCAGGGGCTGTCGGTCGCGTAGAGCAGCCAATCGTCGGCGCGGACCGGCTCGTGCAGCCACACGGCGTGATCCAGGCTGGCGCTCTGCATCCCCGGCGTCGTCCAGGCGACGCCGTGCGGCATCATGCTGGTCGCCATCAGTGCCATGTCGGAGGCGTAGACGAGGACCGCGCGGTGCATCGCGGGATCGTCGCCGATGGAGCCGACGGCGCGGAACCAGCTGAAGTTCACCGGCTCCCGCTTCTCCGCGCCATACCAGCCGCGCGGGTAGAGCGGACGCACGTCGATCGGGCTGTTCCAGCGCAGGAAATTGGCCCGCATCCGCTCGGGCACCTGCTCGGCGACCTCGGCGCGCAGCTCCGCCTCGGTCTTCAGCTCTTCCGGCGGCGGCACGTCGGGCATCGCGTTCTGGTGGTGCAGGCCGCCCTCCTCAACCTGGAAGGAAGCGGCCATGTTGAGGATCGGCTGGCCGCGCTGGGTGGCGATGACGCGCCGGGTGGCGAAGCTCTTGCCGTCGAAGTCGCGCACGACGCGGTAGACGATCGGCAGCGAATCGTCGCCGGCGCGCATGAAGTAGGCGTGAAGCGAGTGAGCGATCTTGCCGTCCGCGGAACGCTGCGCCGCCTGCAGCGCCTGCGCGACCACCTGCCCGCCGAACGCCCGGCCGCGGCCGCCGGGCAGCTTGGCGCCGCGATACAGGTCGGTGTCGATCTCCTCGACGTCGAGGAGATTGACGAGCATGGCGGCGAGTGCCTCGGGGCCGCGCGGTCGGCCGGTGGCGGGATCGTCCTCGAACATCAAAAGCCTGCCGCGCGCGCGAGCTTGTCGGCGTGAAAGTTGGCGTCGCCGAACAGCTCGGCAAGCGCGCGGTGGCGCTTCATGTAGAAGCCGATCGCATATTCGTCGGTCATGCCGATGCCGCCGTGCATCTGGACGCCCTCCTGAACCGCCAGCGCGGTGGCGAGCGCCGCCTGCGCCTTGGCAACCGATACCGCCTCGTCGGCGCGATCGGACCCTGAATCGAGCAGCTGCTGCGCCTTGAGCACGGCGGCGCGCGCGACCTCCATCTCGGCGTACAGATGCGCGGCGCGATGCTGGAGGGCCTGGTAGCTGCCGATTACCGTGCCGAACTGCTTGCGCTGCTTGAGGTAGCCCACCGTCATGTCCATCGCGCCGCCGCCGACCCCTAGCAGCTCGGCCGAGGCACCGGTGCGGCCGGCGCGGAGCAGGCGGTCGAGCGGGTCGCGCCCGGCGTCGACCTCGCCGATCACCGCGTCGGCATCGACCGCCACGCCATCGAACTCCAGGCGGGCGGCGATGCTGGCGTCAGCGAGGCGTTCGGGTGTGGCGGTCAGGCCCGCCGCGTCCTGTTCCACCGCGAACAGGGTAATGCCCGCCTCGTCATCGGCCGCGCCGGCGGTGCGCGCGGCGACGATCAGCAGGTCGGCGACATGGCCGTGGGTCACGAACCGTTTGGCGCCGGTCAACCTGAAGCCGTTGCCCGACCGCTCGGCCTTGAGCCCGACCGCCTCGCGGTGCTTCGCGCCCTCATCGACCGCCAGCGCCGCGACCGTCTCGCCGGCGACGATGCCGGGGAACCAGCGCTCCCCCTGCGCGGTGCCCTGCAGCGCCGCGACCGCGGCGACCGCGGTGGCGAGGAACGGGGAGGGGCTGAGGTTGCGTCCGATCTCCTCCAGCACCACGCCCGCCTCGACATGGCCGAGACCCAATCCGCCCTGCTCCTCGCCGATCAGGATGCCGGTGAAGCCCATCTCGGCGAACTGCTTCCACAGGTCGCGCGAGAAGCCGGTCGGATCGTCCGCATCACGCAGCGCGCGCAGGTGCGCGACGGGTGCGGCGTCCGCCACGAAGTCGCGTGCGGTATCGCGGAGCATCTGCTGTTCGTTGTTCAGGTAGAGGGGCATTTTCGTTTCCCTTTGTCCCTCTCCCTGCAGGGAAGAGGGTGGCCGAGCGTAGCGAGGTCGGGAGAGGGGCTGCGTGTTCATCCCCTCGCCCTGGCGCCTCCGGCGCCTGTCCCTCTCCCCTGAAGGGAGCGGGACTCAAGCGCCCGGCAGCTCCAGGATCCGCTTGGCGATGATGTTGAGCTGCACCTCGCTGGTGCCGCCCTCGATCGAGTTGGCCTTGGTGCGCAGCCACGCGCGCGGGGCCGCGCCGCCGTTCGAGCGGTCGCTCTCCCATTCCAGCGCGTCCGAGCCGCCTGCCGCCATCAGCAGCTCGTGGCGGCTCTTGTTCAGCTCGGTGCCGAAATACTTCATCATCGACGGCTGAGCGGGATGTGCCTTGCCTGCCTTGAGCTCGTCGACGAAGCGCTCCGACATCGCGCGGAACGCCTTGGCGCGCACCTCGAACGCGGCGATCTGGCCGCGCAGCAGCGGGTCGGCGAGCTTGCCGTCATGGTCCAGCCCGATCGTCGCGATCGCGCCGGCGACCAGCGGGTTCTCGCCCTGGCCGCCCAGCCCCATGCCCGAGATCATCTCGCGCTCGTGGCCGAGCAGGTATTTGGCGACGTCCCAGCCCTTGTTCTCGTCGTAGACGCGCTGCGACTTGGGTACGCGGACATTGTCGAAGAAGGTCTCGCAGAAGGGCGAATAGCCGCTGATCAGCAGGATCGGCTTGGTCGAGACGCCGGGCGAGGCCATGTCGAACAGCAGGAAGCTGATGCCGCCCTGCTTCGATTCCTTGCTGGTGCGGACCAGGCAGAAGATCCAGTCGGCCTTGTCGGCGTAGCTGGTCCATACCTTCTGGCCATTGACGATGTAATCGTCGCCGTCGGGGACGGCCGAGGTCTGCAGCCCGGCGAGGTCGGAGCCGGCGTTGGGCTCCGAATAGCCCTGGCACCAGCGGATCTCGCCGCGCGCGATCTTCGGCAGGTAGTCGAGCTTCTGCTCCTCGCTGCCGTATTTCAGCAGCGCGGGCCCGAGCATGGAGATGCCGAAGGAATTGAGCGGGTTGCGCGCGCGGATCGCCGCCAGCTCCTCGCGCAGCACCTTGGTCTCGGCCGGGCTGAGGCCGCCGCCGCCATAGGCGCTGGGCCAGTCGGGCACCGTCCAGCCCTTCGCGCCCATGCGGTCGAGCCAGTCCTTCTGCGCCGGGCTGGACGGCGTGAAGTTGCGGCCGCCCCAGCAGACATCGTCGTCCGAGCGCACCGGCTCGCGCATCTCGGGCGGGCAGTTCTCCGCGAGCCAGGCGCGGGTTTCGGAACGGAAGGCGTCGAGGTCGGTCATCGGGGTCACTCCGGGTCAGGCGGCGCGGCGGTATTGGATCATTTCGATCTCGTGGCCTTCGGGATCAAGCACGAAGGCGACGCGCATTGGTCCCATACCGGTCGGCGGGCGATGCGCGGACGCGCCGTGCGCCAGCGCCCTGCCATACGCGGCGTCGACATCGCGGGTCAGGAAGCCGGCGGGGCCGAAGCCGTTGCCGACGGTGATCGCGCGCCCGTCCTGCCACTGCAGCAGCACCAGCGTGAACTTGGCGCCCGGCATGACGAGCATCCGCTCCTCCAGCTCCGGCAGCGACACGGTGTCCGTGACCGAAAAGCCGAACACCTCGGTGTAGAAGCGCACCGCCGCATCGAGATCGGCGACGTTGATCTTGAAGAAGCTGAAGCTGAACGAGACGGCGGGGGTGGCGGGATCGGTCATCGGGTCACCTCATGGGCCGCGCGCGCGACGGCGATGGCGGTGTGATCGGCGAAGGCGTCGGCGATCACCTGGACGCCGATCGGCAGTCCGTCACCGTCGCGGCCGATCGGCACGCTGGTCGCCGGCAGCATCGGGAAGGTGGCGAGGCCGGGAAAGACGAACTGGTGGAAGAATTGCGTGTCCTCGCCGTCGATGTCGAGGCGGCGCTCGGCAAGCGGGGTGTCGTCGTGCGCGAAGGCGGTCATGCCGACGGTGGGCGCGATCACCGCATCATAGCGCTCGAACAGTCGGCGCCACTGACGCAGGTTGCGCGCCTGCTCGTCGTGGAGCTGGTGCCAGGTTTCGAGCGACGTCTCCGGCGCGGCGCCGGGCGGCAGACGGCGCGACAGCGCGACGTTGAGCAGCTGCCAATAGCCCGCATGCTGCCGCTCCAGATCGGGCAGGAGGCCGCTGCCCCGATCGACGGTCCCGCCGGCGCGGGCGAAGGCCTCGCCGAGCGTTTCAAGCGCAGCGACGATGCTGCCCTGCACCTTGGCCAGGGGGTGGCCGGTGAGCAGCAGGACGCGCCACTCGCCCGGTGTGCGGCGCGGGGCGGGCGCGAGCGGGTGATCGGCGACGATGTCGACCGTGGCGGCGAGATCGTCGCCATCGCGCGCGAGCGGGCCGACGACGGACAGCACCGTGCGCGCGCTGTCGGTGCCGGGAAAATAATGGCCGTCGGCGGGCAGCACGCCCCAGCTCGGCTTGTGGCCCCACACCCCGTTGAAGGCGGCGGGCACCCGGATCGAGCCGCCGATGTCCGAGCCGAACTCCAGCGGCACCATACCCGCCGCCACCGCCACCGCCGATCCGCCCGACGAACCGCCCGCGACGCGGCTAGGGTCGACGGCGTTGTTGGTGCGTCCATAGACGGGGTTGTTCGACTGGAGATCGGCGAGCGAGGGCGGCACATTGGTCTTGCCCAGGATGATCGCCCCCGCGTTCTTGAGGCGGGTGACGGCGACCGCGTCCGTTTGGGCGACGAAGCCGCGATGCTCCTCGAACCCGAACGTCGTCGGCAGGCCGGCGACGTCGAAGCTCTCCTTCACCGTCATCGCGACGCCGAGCAGCGGCGCGTCGAAGCCGGTGGCGATCCGCTTGTCCAGCGCCCGGGCGGTGGCGCGCGCCCGGTCGAAGTCGCGCACCACGACGGCGTTGAGTTCGCCGTCGCGCGTCTCGATGCGCGCGATCGTCTCGTCGCAGACCTGCGCCGCCGTCTTATCGCCGGAGCGGACGGCAGCGGCGGTGTGAAGGGCGGAGCGTTCAGCCACGAAGGAAGCCGTCATTCCCGCGAAGGCGGGAATCCATTTTCGCGCAAGTATGCGGCCTGAGATAGATCCCCGCCTGCGCGGGGATGACGGGGCCCTGCATCAGAACCTCTCCCCCGCCGCTGCCTTCTTGCGCAGCAGCGGCGCGACCTCGACACCCTGCGCCTCCAGCCCGGCGACGACCTTGTCCAGCCCGACCGTGTTGGCCCAGAACATCGGCCCGCCGCGATAGACCGGCCAGCCATAGCCGTAGATCCACACCACATCGATGTCGGACGCCCGCTGGGCGACGCCCTCGTCCAGGATCTTCGCGCCCTCGTTGACCATCGGATAGAGCAGCGCGCCCAGGATCTCGTCGTCGCTGTAGGTCCTGCTTTCGTGGCCCCCCTTCGCGCGGAACTCGTCGATGATCTGCTTGACCTCGGCGGACGGCGTCGGATTCCGGTTCTCGTCGTAGTCGTAGAACCCCTTCTTGGTCTTCTGCCCCCAGCGGCCCTTGGCGGCGAGCGCGTCGCGGATGCTCTCGATGCGGGTGGGATCGCGGTGCCAGCCGATGTCGACGCCGGCGAGGTCGCTCATCTGATAGACGCCCATCGGCATGCCGAAATCGGTCAGCACCTTGTCGATCGTCTCGGGCGCGACGCCCTGCATCAGCATGGTATTGGCCGGGCCGCCGCGCTGCGACAGCATGCGGTTGCCGATGAAGCCCGGGCACACGCCCGACACCACCGCCACCTTGCCGATCGGCTTGGCCAGCGCCATCACCGTCGCCAGCACGTCGGGCGCGGTCCTGGCGCCGCGCACCACCTCGAGCAGCCGCATGACGTTGGCGGGCGAGAAGAAGTGCATGCCGATCACGTCGCCCGGCCGCCCCGTCACGTCCGCCATCTCGTTGATGTTGAGGTAGCTGGTATTCGACGCGAGGATCGCGCTCGGCTTGCAGATCGCGTCGAGCTTGCGGAACAGCTCCTTCTTGGCGTCCATGTTCTCGTAGATCGCCTCGATCACGAGATCGCAGTCCTTGAGCTGCGCCAGGTCGAGCGTAGGGGAGAGACGCCCCATCATCTCGTCCACCTTGTCCGCCGTGTAGCGGCCGCGCCTGGCGGAATTGTCGTAGTTGCGGCGGATCACGCCGGTACCGCGATCGAGCGCCTCCTGCGCGGTCTCGACGATCGTCACCGGGATGCCGGCCTGGAGGAAGTTCATCGAGATGCCGCCGCCCATCGTGCCCGCGCCGATCACGCCGACTTTCTTGATGGCGCGGAGCTGGACGTCGGCGGGGAGGTCGTCGACCTTGGCGGCCTGGCGCTCGGCGAAGAACAGGTAGCGTTGCGCGGCCGATTGCGTGCCGCCCATCAACTTCATGAACTCCTGCCGCTCGAACTCGACGCCCTCGCGGAACGATGCGCCCGACGCGGCCTTTTCGATGCAGGCGATGTTGGCGGCGGGCGCGTCGAAGCCGCGCATCTTGCGGCCGTTCGCCTTCCGGAACTCCTCGATCGCGGCAGGGTCCGCCTGCACGGTCTTCTCGGACGCGCGGGGGAGGGGGCGCTTGGCCGCGATCTCCGTGGCGAAGGCGATCGCGTCCGCTCCCAGGCTGTCCTCGCCGACGACCCGGTCGACCAACCCCGCGTCGGCCGCCTGCCGGGCCGAGATCGGGTCGCCGAGCGCGGTCATCTGCACCGCCAGCCTGACGCCCGCGACGCGGGGCAGCCGCTGCGTGCCGCCGGCGCCCGGCAGCAGCCCCAGCTTCACCTCCGGCAGCCCCAGCTTGGCCGAGGGCACCGCGACGCGGTAGTGACACGCCAGCGCCACCTCGCACCCGCCGCCCAGCGCCGTGCCGTGGATCGCGGCGACCACCGGCTTGTCGGCGGCCTCGATCATGTCGACGACCTGCGGCAGCTGCGGCCCCTGCGGCGGCCGCCCGAACTCGGTGATGTCCGCGCCCGCGAAGAAGGTGCGGCCGTCGCAGCGGATCACCATCGCGGCGATCGACGCGTCGGCGACGCCCTGCTTGATGCCGGCCTCCAGCCCTTCGCGGACGCCGGCGCCGAGCGCGTTCACCGGCGGGTTGTCGGAGATGATGACGAGCACGTCGCCGTGACGCTCGGTGCGGATGGGGGAGGGCATGCGATTTCCTTCTGTCATCCCCGCGCAGGCGGGGATCCATTCAGCCCCGAGCGCAGGTGGAGAAATGGATTCCCGCCTGCGCGGGAATGACGATTAGGTCAGCGCCGAATAGATCATCGTCTTCAGCTCGCGCCGGATCGGGTAGAGCGCGGATGGGCTCAGCTGGGTCATGAACACCATGTGCAACCGCTCGACGGGATCGATGAAGAAGGCGGTCGAGAACATCCCGCCCCAATAATATTCGCCGAGCGAGCCCGGCATCATGGTCTTGGCGACATCCTGCACCACCGCGAAGCCGAGCCCGAAGCCGGTGCCCGCGTTCTGCGTCTCGCTGAACAGCGAGCGCGACATCGAGGACAGGTCCGCCTTGTTAGGCAGGTGGTTCATCCGCATCAGGTCGAGCGTCTTGCGCCCGAGCACGCGCGCGCCGTCGAGCGTGCCACCGTTGGCGCACATCTGGCAGAAACGGTGGTAATCGAGCGCGGTCGAGACCAGCCCGCCGCCGCCCGACAGCAGGTTGGGGCGCTTCGCCCAGCCAGACTGGCCGCCCGCATCGAACATGACCCGCTCGCGCTTCTTGGGGTGCCAGACATAGCAGTCGGTCAGCCGCTCCACCTTGTCGGCGGGCACCTGGAAGAAGGTGTCGTCCATGCCGAGCGGCGCAAACAGGCGCTCGTGGAAGAACTGGTCCAGCCCCTGGCCGGACACCCGCTCCACCACCGCGCCGAGCACGTCGGTGGAGACCGAGTAGTTCCACGCCTCGCCCGGTGAGAACTCCAGCGGCAGCTGGCCGAGCGCGGCGACGAACTGCTGCAGGTCGTGCCCGCCATGCCATTCGCCCAGCTTCGCCTCGCGATAGGCGGCGTCGATGTTGCTCCGGTTCTGGAAACCGTAGGTGAGCCCTGACGTGTGCCGCAGCAGGTCGAGCATGCGCATCGGCTCGACGGTCGCCTTGCTGAGGAACGGCACGCCCGCGCCGCCGCCATTATAGACGCCGACGCCCTTCAGCTCGGGCAAGACGTGGTGGACGGGAGTGTCGACCGCGACCTTGCCCTCCTCCACCAGGATCATGAACGCCGCCGAGGTGATCGGCTTCGTCATCGAGGCGATGCGGAACAGGGAGCCTTCATCGATCGCGCCGCCGTCCTCGCGGCTCGCGCCCTGGTGCGAAAAGTGCGCGATCTCGCCGTCGCGCGCGATCAGCAGTTGCGCGTTGGGCAGCTTGCCCGTGTCGAGATAGCGTTCCTTCAGGAACGCGTCGATCCGGGCCAGCCGCTCCGGATCGAAGCCCGACCGCGCGGCGTCCCCCGTCGCCCGCTCCGCGTCCGCCCTGGCCATCCGCTCCATACCTCGATTTCTAACTGCTCGCTCTATCGCCTTGAGCGGGGCATGAATCAACTCTAACCTTGGCGAAACGGCAGCCGCCCGTCGATCGGACATGGAGAGCATAGTGGCCAGCGAACCCGTCATCGCGCTTCCCGCCTCCTGGCCCGCCATGTCGCTCGCCGACGCCGGCGCCGCACTCACCGCGCCGGGCGGCAAGTTCGAAATGGAGACGATCCCCATCCGCGGCATCCCGACGCGAGTGTGGAAGAATGCGCCGCCCCACCTGCGCTTCCTGATCGAGGCATCGGTCGCGCATGGCGAGCGGCTGCTCTCGATCTATGAGGACGAGCGCGTCACCTATGCCGCCAATTTCCGCGCGGTCGCGGTGCTGGCCAACCGGCTTGCCGAGCTGGGCGTCGGGAAGGGTGACCGCGTCGCGCTGGCGATGCGCAACCTGCCCGAATGGCCGGTCGCCTTCTTCGCGGCGACCGCGATCGGCGCGATCATGGTGCCGCTCAACGCCTGGTGGACGGGCGCCGAGCTGGAATACGGTTTAAAAGACTCCGGGGCCAAGGTGCTGATCCTCGATGACGAGCGGCATCAGCGGCTCCAGCTCCACTACGCCGGTCTGCCCGAGCTCCAGCACATCCTGGTCAGCCGCGCGACCGCGCCGCTCGACAGCCCGGAAAGCCATGGGGCGACGCGGCTGGAGGATGTGATCGGCACGCCGCACGATTTCGCGTCGCTGCCCGAGACGGCGCTGCCGCCGGCCGAGATCGTGCCGGACGACGACGCGACGATCTTCTACACCAGCGGCACCACGGGCGCGCCCAAGGGGGCGCTCGGCACCCACCGCAACCTGATGACCAACATCCTGTCGGGCGGTTATTCGGCCGCCCGCTCCTTCCTCCGCCGCGGCGTGCCCATCCCCGAGCCGATGCCGCGCACCAGCCTCACCGTCATCCCGCTGTTTCACGTCACCGCCTGCTCGGCGGGGCTGATGGGGACGATCGCGGGCGGCTCCACCAGCGTCTACATGCGCAAATGGGACCCGGTGCGCGCGATGGAGCTGATCCAGCGCGAGAAGGTCAACATGACCGGCGGCGTGCCGACCATCGCCTGGCAGCTGATCGAGCACCCCGACCGGCACCGATACGACCTCTCCTCGATCGAGGCGATCGGCTATGGCGGCGCGCCGTCCGCGCCCGAGCTGGTCAGGAAGATCTACGAGGAGTTCGGCGCGCTGCCCAGCAATGGCTGGGGCATGACGGAGACGATGGCGACCGTCACCGGCCATTCGGCGGAGGATTATCTCAACCGCCCGACCAGCGCCGGCCCGCCCGTCGCCACCGCCGACCTGGAGATCCGCGACGAGGACGGCGTGACCGTGCTGCCGACCGGCGAGGTCGGCGAGCTGTGGGCGCGCGGGCCGATGATCGTGAAGGGGTATTGGAACAAGCCCGAGGCATCGGCCGCGACCTTCGTCGACGGCTGGGTGCGCACCGGCGATCTGGCGCGGCTGGACGAGGAGGGCTTCGTCTACATCGTCGATCGCGCCAAGGACATGATCATCCGCGGCGGCGAGAACATCTATTCGAGCGAGGTCGAGAACGCCCTTTACGAGCACCCCGCCGTGACCGATTGCGCGCTGATCGGCATCCCCCATCGCACGCTCGGCGAAGAGCCGGCGGCGGTGGTCCACCTCGCGCCGGGCATGACGGCGAGCGAGGCGGAGCTGCAGGCGTGGGTCAAGGCGCGGCTGGCGGCCTTCAAGACGCCCGTCGCGATCCGTTTCGCGACGGAGACGCTGCCGCGCAACGCCAACGGCAAGATCCTCAAGCGCGAGCTTGGGGTGCTGTTCGCGGACCGGATGGAGGCGGCGGCCTAGCTGCGCGTTTCCGTGGCGCGTAGCATCGCGGCTCTCTAGGGGCTGAGCCATGCGCATCGCCATGCTCGCCCCGATCTCCTGGCGCACGCCGCCGCGCGGCTATGGCCCGTGGGAGCTTGTCACCAGCCTGTTGACCGAGGGGCTGGTCGCGCGCGGCATCGACGTGACGCTGTTCGCCACGCAGGATTCGGCAACGGCGGGCACGCTCGCCGGGATCGTGCCCCGCGGCTATTCCGAGGACCCCTCGCTCGACGCGAAGGTGTGGGAGATCGTCCACGTCGCCGAGGTGTTCGAGCGCGCGGCCGCGTTCGACCTGATCCACAACCAGGCGGATTTCGTGCCGCTGGCGTTCAGCCGGCTGGTCGACACGCCGGTCGTCACCACCATCCACGGCTTCTCGTCCGAACGCATCCTGCCCGTCTACCGGCGCTATGACGGTCACGCGCATTATGTTGCGATCAGCGACGCCGATCGGCATCCGGGCCTCACCTATGCCGAGACGATCCACCACGGCATCCGCATCGCCGACTTCCCCGCCGGGCCGGGCGGCGAGGACCTGCTGTTCTTCGGCCGTTTCCACCCCGACAAAGGCGCGGCGGTCGCGATCGATGCGGCAGCGGCGTCCGGCCGCAGGCTCGCCATGGCGGGGCTGGTGCAGGACCAGGGCTATTGGGAGCGCGAGGTGGCGCCGCGCATCGACGGCGAGCAGGTGCGCTATCTGGGCGTGGTCGGCGGCGCGGAGCGGGCGCGGGCGCTCGGTTCGGCGCGGGCGCTGCTTCATCTGATCGCCTTCGACGAGCCGTTCGGGCTGTCGGTCGTGGAGGCGATGGCCTGCGGCACGCCCGTCATCGCCTATCGTCGCGGCTCGATGCCCGAGCTGATCGAGGACGGCGTCACCGGCTTCCTGGTCGACGGGTTCGACGAGGCGGTGGCCGCGCTCGCCCGGATCGACACGATCGATCGCGCCGCCTGCCGCCGCGCCGCCATTGCGCGGTTCAGCGTCGAGCGGATGACGGATCGCTATACCGCGCTATACGAGCGCCTGCTCGCCGGTCGCGACCGGCGCTAGCGGAGGAGAGGGCCAATGTTCAGCCACATGATGGTCGGCAGCAACGATCTCGCGCGATCGAAGCGCTTCTACGACGCGCTGTTCGGCGCGATCGGCGGCAAGCCGGCGCGCGAGGACGACAAGGGCCGGCTCATCTACATGCACAATGGCGGCATCTTCATGGTCACGCCGCCGATCGACGGCGAGCCGGCGACGCACGCCAACGGCGGCACGATCGGCTTCCGGATGGACGACCCGGCGCAGGCCGATGCCTGGCACGAGGCCGGGGTGGCCGCCGGCGGCACGCCGATCGAGGACGCGCCGGGCATCCGCGAGGGTGGCTTCGGCCAGCTCTACCTCGCTTATCTGCGCGATCCGGACGGCAATAAGCTCTGCGCGATGCATCGCGTGCCGGCCTGATCGCTTTGCCGTCGCGCATGACGCTTTCTTGAAATCCGTGACCACAAAATTAGTATAGAACCGGCTCGGCCATGCGTCACATGCGGCGCTGGCCCGGAGGCAGCCGTGGCGATCAAACCGCCCAAGCCCGCGCGCCGTACCCAGGCCGAGCGCACCGCCGCGATGCGGACGCGGATCATGGAGGCGGCGGTGCGATGCCTCTACCGCCAGGGCTATGGCGCGACCACCACCGTCTCGGTCGCCGCCACCGCCGAGGTCAGCCGCGGCGCCATGCTGCACCACTTCCCCAGCAAGGCGGATCTGATGCTGGCGACGCTGACCGAGGTGCTGGAGCTCAACGCGGTGAACTTCACCAAGGCAGCCGACAAGATCGCCGATCCTTGGGAACGCTACGCGGCCCTGCCGGACCTGCGGCTGGAGGTGGCGCTGCAGCCGGCGGGCGTGGCATTCATGGAGATCATGGTCGGCGCGCGCAGCGACGAGGCGGTGCGCAGCCGTTTCGCCGAATTCCGCCAGCAGCTCGGCGCGCGCATCGCGCAGCGCACCGCGGCCTGGGCCGAGTCGGCGGGCGTGAAGGTCACCGCGCGCGACCAGGCCGTCTCGCGCACCATCACGCTCGCCGTGTTCGGGCTCGCCATCCAGCGTCAGGTTTTCCCCAGCCTGGATGTCGACGAGGTGCTGGGCGTGCTCCGGCAGCTCAAGCGCGACGCGATGGAGCCGGCCGCCGCCTGACCCGTTGGGCCCGGATGATCGGCGCCTTGGACGACAGCCCTGACCCTCGCGCCGCGGCCGCCGCGGCGTTCGCCGTCGCGCTCGACGGTTGGGACCGGGCACGTCCGGTGATCGTGGTCGGTCATTCCGACGCGGACGGGCTGGCGGCGGTCGCGATCCTGGTGCGGGCGCTTCACGCGGCCGGCTGGACGGCCGCGCCGCGCATCGTCGGCAAGGGTGAGACGCCGTGGGACAAGCCGCTCGCCGCCGAGCTCGCCGAACGCGCGCCGGGCGGGCTGATCGTCACCGATCTCGGCACGCGGCCCGAGCCGGTGCTGCCGGGCACGCCGACCGTCATCATCGATCATCACGTGCCGACCGGGCGCGCACCCGGCGCGACGGTGGTGAGCGGCAACGGCCTCTCGCCCGAGCCGACGTCGGCGCTGCTCGCCTGGTGGTGCGCGGGCGCGCTGGGCGATCAGGCCGGCCTGCTGTGGCTCGCCGCGCTCGGCCTTATCGGCGACATGGCGCCGCCCTTCCCGGAGCTGGCCGCGGCGGAAGCGCGCTGGGGCAAGACGGCGCTCAAGGACGCGACGGCGCTGGTCAATGCGCCCCGCCGCACGGCGACCGCCGACGCCGGCCCCGCCCTGGCGCTGCTCCTGCGCGGCGACGGGCCGAAGATCGTCACCCGGGAGCCCAGCCCCGAGCGCGACGCGCTGATCGCGGCCAAGGAGGAGGTGAAGGCCGCGGTGGAGGCCGCCCGGCGCACGCCGCCGCGGGTCGTGGGCGATGTCGCGCTGATCCGTTTCAGCTCGCCCTGCCAGATCCACCCGCTGATCGCGCAGCAATGGCGCGGGCGGCTCAAGGACAAGATCGTTCTCGCCGCGAACGACGGCTATCGCGACGGCTGGGTCCACTTCGCCGCGCGCTCCGCCACCGGACGCGACCTGATCGACTTCCTGGCCGCGCACCGGCCTGCCGGCGCGGACGGCCGCTACGGCGCCGGCCATGCGCAAGCGACCGGCGGCGCGCTTCGCCTCGCCGAGTGGCGCGCCTTCGCCGCCGGGCTCGGCTTCTCCGAACAGCAGGCCGCCGCATGACCCGATCGCCCGAACGACCGCTGCGCCTCGGCTTCCCCGTCAAGATCATGGGGCGCCCCGACCTGAAGACGCAGGACACGCGGCGCTGGCAGAAGGGGCCGCACCTCAAATGCTCGCTGGAGCTGCTCGACCGGGTGCTCGACTATCTGGCGAAGGAGCGGCTCGACATGTACCGGCTGTCGTCGGACATCGCGCCCTATGCCACGCATCCGGACCTGCCGCAGTTCCACAATATGGTCGCCGACAGCGATGCGGAGCTGGGGGCGTTCGGCGCCAAGGCGCGCGCGCTCGATATTCGGCTGTCCTTCCACCCCTCGCAATATGTGCTGCTCAACAGCCCCGATCCCGAGCTGACGCGCAAGAGCATCTGGGACCTGGCGAGCCAGGCCGAGATGCTCGACCGGATGGAGCAGGGGCCCGAGGCGGTGCTCGTGACTCATGTCGGCGGCGTCTATGACGATCGCGAGGCGAGCCGCGCGCGCTGGATCGACGGCTGGAATCGGTGCCCCGAGCATGTCCGAGCGCGGCTGGTGCTGGAGAATGACGACATCCGCTTCTCGGCGGCGGACGTGCTGTGGATCCACGAACGCACGGGCGTGCGCTGCGTGTTCGACTATCAGCATATGTGGTGCCTCAACCCCGAGCGGCTGGACATGCGCGAGACGCTGGAGCGCATTCTCGCCACCTGGCCCGCCGGCGTGCGCCCCAAGATCCATTTCTCCAGCCCCCGCACGGAGCTGCGCGAGTTGAAGCAGAAGATCACGCCCAGGCAGCGCGCCGCCGCCATGGCGGGCCGGGGCCGCGCCAAGGCCGGCGAGCTGCTCAAGGCGCCGGTCAAGGCGACGGCCCGGATCAAGACGGTGCTGCGCCCGCCGATCTGGACGGGCCACGCCGATTTCACCAACCCCTTCGAGTTCGCGACCTTCATGCGCATGGCGGACGGGCTGGAATTCGACGTGATGATGGAAGGCAAGTCCAAGGACCTGTCGCTGCTGCGCCTGCGTCCCGACCTGTTGCGCTTCGCCCCGGACGTGGCGGCGCGCTTCGGCGTCACCCAGGCGGATGCCGCCGCGCTCGCCGCCGACGAGGCGGCGCTGGAGGCGGGCGTCGACGCCGAGGCCGAGCCCGATGTCGACGAGGGCGCGGCGCTGCTGGCGGCCGAATAGGCCCGCTTGCCCGTATGCCCGCAGATGATGCATGGGGACGTTCTTTGACGGGGAGAAGCCATGCGGCGTGACGCGCTGGTCTGGAGAGTCGAGCAGCACCTGGCGCTGACGCCGCAGGAGCGGAGCGCGCTGGAGTCGATGAACCGTCGCGAGCTGAAGCTCCGGCCCGGCGGCACGCTGATGGTTCAGGACGAGCCCAACGAGTATCTCTACGTTATCCAGCAGGGTTGGACGCATTCGTCGCGTAACCTGGTGAACGGTGCCCGCCAGATCGTCGCCTTCCATTATGCGGGCGATCTGGTCGGCACGTCCTCGATCGCCTGGAGCCTCGCCACCAACACCATCCGCGCGGTGAGCGACTGCATCGTCTCCGAGCTGACCAAGCCCGATCTGGGACGGCTGTTCGCAGGCGAGCCGCGGCTGGCGGCGGCGCTCTATGCGATCAACGTCGCCGACTTCGTGGCGATGGGCGACCGGCTGACCTCGATCGGTCGCATGGGCGCGATCGAGCGGTTGACCGTCCTGCTCCTCGACATCCTCGGCCGCCTGCGGGTGACCGCCGGCGGCGTGGTCGACTCGTTCGATCTGCCGCTGACGCAGCAGGACATCGGCGACGCGGTGGGGCTGACCAAGGTGCATGTCAGCCGCACCTTCGGCGAGATGGAGCGGCGCGGCCTGATCGTGCGCAACGGCCGCCGCGTGAAGGTGCTGCAGGAGCGCGAGATGGTCGCGATGACCGGCTTCGTCGACCGGCACGGGGTAATCGAGACCGACTGGATCCCGCTGTCCCAGGCGGTGGCGGCCTGAGCCGTCAGCGCGGCTTGCCCGAGTCCTGCCAGCGCGGGAGGACGGCCGGCGCGGGCGGCAGATGGTCGTCGTTCGGGGCGGTCGCGGGCGTCGGGACGCTGCGGGCCTGGGCATCGGTGGGCTGGATCGCGAGTGCGGTGGCGGGCGCCGGAGCCGTAAGCGGCCGCGTGGAGATCGGCGGCGCGACGAGCCAGGCAGGCGGGCTGGGAAGCGGCTCGCCGCCGGCATAGACTTGCCGGAAGGCGGCGGACGTGCCCCAATAGCCCGGCCAGCGGTGGAAGAGGTGTGCGCCGACCGCGCCGGTCATCACCATCGCCCGGTTCCACGCCGGGGTCACGGCATAGCTGTGATAGTGGGTCGCCAGCCCGACAGGTGCATAGACATAGCCGGTCAGCGCCGCCGCGGCGATCTGCGCCGCGCGCGCCCAGCCGCTGCGCGACGGGGCGCGCGCCAGCGCGCCGTCGCAGGCGAAGGAGAACTGGCAGCCCGCATGCTCCGAGCGCTGATAGACGACGCCGCAGACGGTCGCCGGAAAGGCGGGGTGGCGGACGCGGTTGAGCACCACCTGCGCCACCGCGCGCTGGCCGTCCGCCGGCTCGCCGCCGGCTTCATAATAGACCGCGTCGGCCAGGCATTGCAGCGCCCGCGCCTGATCGGGCGCAGCGATGCGGGCGAGGGAGAAGCGCCGCGCGGCGACCACGCCCGGCTCCGCCGCGATCAGCGCCGCGGCGGCGGCGAGCGGGATCGGCAGCGGCGGCAGCGCCGTCGTCCCCGTCGCGTCGGCAGGCGACGAACGGGTCGGCAAGGCCGCTGCGATCGGCAGCGCCTCCGGAACGGGCTGGATCACCCGCTCGCCACCAGGTGTTGCGCCGCGCGGATGGGCCTGAAGGGCGCGCCAGGCCGCCTGGCTCACCGCCCACCCCGCGACGGCGAGCGACAACGCGAGCAGGAGCAGCCATCCCTCCCACAGCCGCGCCGCCACGTCCCGTCGCACCCTCATGCGCCCGGTGTAGCGGGTCGGAGGTTACCCGTCCGCTGTCGTCTCGGCCGCGTCCCGGCGCGGCACATAGCGGCCCCGCGTCAACCCATCGCAGCCCGGCGGCTCAGCGCAGCGTCGCGCTGTCCAACTGGACCGCGCCCTGCGGAATCACCTCCAGCTGCGGGTGCGCGCGCTTGAGCGGCTCGAGAAACGCCTTGGCGTCGCCGACCACGACGATGCTGGCCGCCGCCGGATCGAGCGCGGCCGCCGCGGCGCGCGTCGCCGCTGCGGGATCGACCGCCGCCACCTTGGCCGCATATTGCCCGATCTCGGCGAGCGGCACGTCCTCCAGCAGATAATCGGCCAGCACCGACGCCAGCCCGCCGGTGGTCTCCACCGCGCGGCCGTAATCGCCGAGCAGCGACGCCTTGCGCGTCTCCAGCTCCGCCGCGGACGCCGGCGTGCGGCCGAGCTTCGCCATCTCGCCCTCGACCAGCGCCACCACATCCGCCGCGCTCTCGTTCTTGGTCTGGGTGCGCGCGGCGACGATGCCGCCCAGCCGCCGCGCCGAGATGCCGCTGCTCGCGCCATAAGCGAGCCCGCGCTTGACGCGGACCTCCTGGTTCAGCCGCGCCGAATAGCCGCCGCCTAGCACCGCGTTGGCGACCAGCAGCGGGTAATAGCCCGGATCGGCGCGCGCGACGCCCGGCCGGGCGACGACGACCCCCGCCTGGCCGGCGGCGGGCATGTCGACGACGATCGTGCGTGGCGCGGGCGGGGTCACCGGGGCGGCCGGCGCCGTGGCGGCGTCCGTTGGCGCGGACCAGCCGCCGAACAGCCGGGTGGCGAGCGCCTCCGCCTGTGCCGGCCTCACGTCGCCGATCATCAGCAGCGCGGCGCGATCCGGCCTGTAGCCGCCCGCATAGGCGCGGCGCAGATCGTCGGGGGTGATCGCCTTCAGCGAGCCGGGCGTCCCCGTCAGCGGCGCGCCATAGGGTGCATCGCCGAACACCGCCCGCGTCGCCACCAGGCTCGCCAGGCCGGCGGGATCGGCGAGCTGGACGGTCACGCCGTCGATCGCCTGCGCGCGCGCCCGCGCGATCTCGGACGGCGCGAAGGCGGGGTGCTCGGCGACATCGGCGAGCACGGCCATGCCGCGCGCCAGCTGGTCCGACTTGACCGTCAGGCTGAGCGTCCCGCCGTCGCGCGCCGCGCCCGCGCCGATCGAGCCCCCGAGCGACTCGATCTCCTCCGCGATCTGCGTCGCCGATCGCGTGGTCGTGCCCTTGGTCAGCAGGTCGGCGGCGAGGCTGCTCGCACCCGCGCGCCCGGCCGGGTCGGTCGCCGCGCCGCCGCCGGTCACCAGCGCCGCGGTCACGAGCGGCAGGTCGTGGCGCTCGACGGTGACGACCCGCAGCCCGTTGGCCAGCCGCATCTCGACCGGGTGCGGCGACGTCGCCCCGATCAGCGGGCCGGGCACGGGCAGCGGGACGCGGTCGCCGGGCGATGCGGCGGTCGCGACGACGAGCTGCGCGGGACGCGGCACCGGCGTGACCTGAACCGTCGGCGCGATCGCGATCGGCGCGTCGGTGGCGCCCGCCGGCTTCGCCGCGAGCGGCAGGTAGCGGATCGCGGCGGACTGGGCGTCGTTCAGATAGCGTCGCGCGACCCGCTGCACGTCCGCCGCCGTCACCCGGTCGATCGCCGCGAGCTGCCGATCCGCGGCGCGCGGATCACCGTCGACCACGACCGAGTTGGCGAGCGTCGTGGCGCGGCCCTCGGCCGTCTCCCGGCTGCGGATCGCGCGGGTGACGATCTGGTTCTTGGCGCGCGCCAGCTCCGCCGCCGTCGTCGGCGCGTCGCGCAGCCGCGCCACCTCGCGCCGCAGCGCCGCTTCGCCGTCGGCGACGCTCTTGCCGCCCGCGATCACCGCATAGGCGACCAGGTTGCCCGTGCCCTCGCGCGTGTCGAGGAAGGTGTCCGCCGCCTGCGCCAGCCCGTCGCGATAGACCAGGCTCTGATAGAGCCGCGAGCTTTCGCCCGTCGAGAGGATCGCGTCGAGCACCGCCAGCGCGGCATAGTCCGGGTCGCGATCGGCGGGGACGTGCCAGCTCAGCAGTACCGCCGGCAGCGGCACGTTCGCCTCGTAGACGGTGCGCGATACCGCCGCCGTGCGCGCCGGCTCCACTGCGGTGACGCGCGGAATCGCGGTCGACGGTCGCGCGATCGGCCGGAAATACTGGTCGACCCAGCGGTCGAGCTGGGCGGAATCGAAATTGCCCGCGACCACCAGCACCGCATTGTCCGGCCGATAATAGATCTGGTGGAACGCCCGCACGTCGTCGATCGACGCCGCGGTCAGGTCGGCGAGATTGCCGATCCCGGGCCGCGCATAGGGGTGCACGGTGTAGGAGAGCTCGGGATAGTAGATCGCCAGCAGCTTGCCGTACGGATCGGCGAGGGTGCGCTGGCGCAGCTCCTCCTTCACGACGTCGCGCTCGGACGCATAGCTCGCCGGGTCCACCACCAGCGCCGCCATGCGATCGGCTTCGGCGAACAGCAGGCGCTGGAGGTGATTGGCCGGAACCACCTCGTGGTATTCGGTATAGTCGTCGGCGGTCGACGCGTTGTTGTTGCCGCCGACATCCTCCGTCAGCCGATCGAACTGCTCGGGCGCCAGATTGCGCGTCGCCTTGAACATCAGGTGCTCGAACATGTGCGCGAAGCCCGAGCGGCCGGCCGGATCGTCCTTCGAGCCGACATGATACCAGACCTGGACGGAGACGTTGGTCGTCTTCGTGTCGCGAATGGCGAACACGCGCAGGCCGTTGGGCAGCGTCCGCTCGGTGAACGCGATCGGCGCGACCGCGGGCGACGCGGACCGGGACTGGGCGTGAGCGGGGATCGCCGCGGTGGCGAGCAGCAGGGCGGCGAGGGGGCGGAGGTGACGCATGGCGCTAGCCTACTCCGCCGGCCGGCCGCGGGAAAGCGGCATCCCGTACTCGCATGATGGCGCGGGAGTTGGACCTAGCCGGTTTGAAGCGCGCAACATCTTACCTTCCCCGGAGGAGGCAGGGCCCAGTATCGGACCGTTCGTACCTGGGCCCGGCCTTCGCCGGGGAGGCGATCAATCCCCATCCTGCCGCCGGAACCAGCGCCGCGCCTGCGCGACGCGCGCGGGGTCAGGCGTTGTCACGCTCGCCGCGCCGGCGGGCGTAGAGCACCGCGGCCGCCACCGCCGCTGACCCGATCGCCGCGCCCAGGCCGATGCGCGCCAGCGGCCAGCTCTTGGTCTTGTCCGCCACGGCGCGCTCGGCGACGCGGGCGTGGGCCTTCACTTCCGCGAGTATCTCGTTCGGGGCATCGTCGTCGGTCTGGTCAGTCACGCGGCCTCTCCTGTGCGGCTCCCCCCATAACGCGCTCGAAACGCGTTGGCGAACGCCGCGAGCCGCGCGTCCGCAATCGCGGCGCGAAGGTCCGCCATCAGCGTCTCGTAGAACCAGATATTATGCTCGGTCATCAGCATCGCACCCAGAATCTCGCCGGCGCGCACAAGGTGGTGGAGATAGGCGCGGCTCCACGTCAGGCAGACGGGGCAGGGGCAATCGGGATCGAGCGGCCCCTGATCCTCGGCGTGGCGGGCGTTGCGGATGTTGAGCGGCCCGTCGTGCGTGAACGCCTGGCCGGTGCGTCCCGAGCGCGTCGGCAGCACGCAATCGAACATGTCGACGCCGCGCTCCACCGCGCCGACGATGTCGGTCGGCTTGCCGACCCCCATCAGGTAGCGCGGCCGGTCGGCCGGCAGCTGGCCCGGCGCGACATCGAGACAGGCGAACATCGCCTCCTGTCCCTCGCCGACCGCGAGGCCGCCGATCGCATAGCCGTCGAAGCCGATCGCGGTCAGCGCGTCGGCCGACGCACGCCGCAGCCCCTCGTCGAGCCCGCCCTGCTGGATGCCGAACAGCGCGCCGTCGCCCTCATCGCGCCCGAAGGCGTCGCGCGACCGCTGCGCCCAGCGCATCGACCGCTCCATCGCCGCCGCCACCGCGTCGCGCCCGGAGGTGGTCGGCACCAGCTCGTCGAAGGCCATGGCGATGTCGGAACCGAGCAGCCGCTGGATCTCCATCGAGCGTTCGGGGCTGAGCAGATGGCGCGCGCCGTCCAGGTGCGACTTGAACGCGACGCCCTCCTCCGAGCGGCTGGTCAGCTCGGCCAGGCTCATCACCTGATAGCCGCCCGAATCGGTCAGGATCGGCCGCTCCCAGCCCATGAACCGATGCAGCCCGCCCAGCCGCGCCACCCGCTCGGCCGTCGGCCGCAGCATCAGGTGGTAGGTGTTGCCCAGGATGATGTCCGCGCCTGCCGCCGCCACATCGGCCGGCTTCATCGCCTTGACCGTCGCCGCGGTGCCGACCGGCATGAAGGCGGGCGTGCGGATCGCACCCCGGCGCATGATGATCGTGCCGGTGCGCGCCTTCCCGTCGACGGCATGGATGGCGAACGCGAGGGGCTGCGGCATGGGCGCGCGCTGTGGCGGAGCGGCGGTCGCCTGTCTATTCGGGTGCTGCGCCGCCGCGTCCACGTCCGCGGCCGCGCCGCCCTTCGGAGCCGCCGCGCTCGCCCGCACCCGCGCGGATGGTGAGTAGCTCGGCGCGGGTCAGGAAGCCGTCATGATCCCGGTCGAGCCGATCGAAGATGCGGCCGAACTGCGCCAGCAGCTCCGCCTCGGTGATCTGGTTGTCGCCGTCGGCATCCGTCTCGAACGGGCTCGGCAGCGCGTTGCGGTCGCCCAGCCAGCGCTCCGCCCAGTCGGCGAAGGCGAGATAGCCGAGCCTGCCGGTGTGGCCGGTGTCGATCGCCGCGAAGGTGCGCCGCAGGCCCGCCGCCATTTCCGCGCGGCTGGTCCGCCCGTCGCCGTCGGCGTCGAAGGTCGCGAGCAGCATCGCCGCGGGCTCCACCACCATCGTGGCGGGCGGCTGCGGCGGCACGGCCGGGCGCGGCTGGGGAGGAGGCGCGGCGGCCTGGAGCAGCAGGGCGAGCAGCATCGGCGAAACTCCGCATGGGGCGGGGTCGCTGTAGCCGCATTCGCGATCCTTTGCCTGAACAAAGCACTGCGCCTTGCCCTTGGGCACTCCGGCGCGGTTGAGGCGTTCAGTGACCAGGAGGAGCCATGTCCGACATCGACGAGAAGGGCGACGAAGCCACCGAGAACGCCGCAGCGATCAAGCGGGTGGAGGCGACGCAGCACGGCGCGCGCGGCAATGTCCACAGCGAGCCCGACGCGCCGTCCGATGACGAGCCGCCGCCGCCGCTGCCGAACTGACCGCGGGGCGATCACGGCGGCGGCAGCGGGGCGATCGCCACGCGCTGGTGGATCGGATCGGCCGACCAGATAGGATCCGCCACGTCCGCCGTCTCACTCCCGCCGCACCACGTCGCCGCCTTTCATCACCAGGCGCACGTGTTCCAGCGCAGCGATGTCGACGGCCGGGTCGCCGACTACCGCCACCAAGTCCGCGGTCAGCCCCGGCCGAATAGCGCCCAGCGTGTCGGCCAGGCCCATCACCGCGGCATTGCCGCTGGTGGCGATGCGCAGCACCTCGATCGCGGGCAGGCCATAGGCGACCATCAGCTCCTCCTCGCGGGCGTTGCGCCCATGCGCGAACACGCCGGTGTCGCCGCCCGCGCACAGGGTGACGCCCGCCTTCACGGCGGCGGCGAAGCTGGCGCGCTTGGCGACGACCGCCGGCGGCTCGGGCGCCTGGCCGTTCCAGCCGCGATAGTGCTGGATGGCGTCCGTCGCGGCGAGCGTGGGGCAATAGGCGGTGCCGCGCGCCTTCATCAGCCGGAACACTTCGGGCGTGCCGGCGTCGCCATGCTCGATCGTGTCGACCCCGGCTTCGACCGCGCGGCGCATGCCCTCGGCCGTGCCGGCATGCGCGGCCGCCTTGCGGCCCGCGTCGTGCGCCGCCTGCACCGCGCCCCGCATCTCCTCGATCGTGAAGGTGGGGGTGGAGCCCGCATTCCCCTGCCAATGATAGTCGGCGTAGAGCTTCACGACGTCGGCACCCTCGCCCATCTGGCGGCGCGCGGCCTCGGTGACCCCCGCGCCGCTCGCCTCCTCGGCCCCCTGGGGGACGGCAAAGGCGTAGCCCTTGGGGCCATAGGCGCCGGTGGCGACGATCGCGCGATTCGCGGAGAGCAGGCGCGGACCGGGAACGATGCCGTGCTCGATCGCCAGCTTCAGCCCCTGGTCGGCATTGCCCGCCCCCTCGGTGCCGAGATCGCGAACGGTGGTGAAGCCCGCCATCAGCGTGGCCCGCGCCGCCGCCACCGCGCGCGCGGTGCGCAGCGCAAGCGGCTCGTGGAGCACCTGCTCGTCCCAGCTCGTCTCGTCATACGGGTGGAGGAAGAGGTGGACGTGGCTGTCAATCAGGCCGGGCAGCAGCGTGGTGCCGGGGAGCTTCACCTCCTCGCCGCCGGGCGGGAGCGGCACGTCCGGGCCGACGGCGGCGATCTTCCCGTCCGCCACCAGCACGCGCCAGCCGGTATGCTCGGCACCGTCGGTGGCGGTGAAGACGCGGTCGGGTTCGAGCAGCAGCGGGTGGGCGGGCGCCGCAGCTGTAGCGGCGGCAAGGAGGATGGCGGCGATCATGCCGGTCGTTGTTCCAGAATCGATGCCGCGCGGCAACGCTCGGGTCCTGCCTGTTACGGAAGCAGCAGCGAGGCGTCACCGTAAGAGTAGAAGCGGTAGTCATTCTCGACGGCATGGGTGTACGCCGCCTGCATCCGCTCCAGCCCCATCAGCGCCGATACCAGCATGAACAGCGTCGAGCGCGGGAGGTGGAAGTTGGTGAGGAGACCGTCGATCCCGCGGAAGCGGTAGCCGGGCGTGATGAAGATGCGCGTGTCGCCTTCGAACGGTTGCACGGTGCCGCTCTCGTCCGTCGCGCTCTCGATCAGGCGCAGGCTGGTGGTGCCGACCGCGATGACGCGGCCGCCGGCGGCGCGCACCGCGTTGAGCCGCGCGGCGGTGGTCGCGTCGAGCCGACCCCATTCGGCATGCATGGCGTGGTCGGCCGTGTCGGCCGCCTTGACGGGCAGGAAGGTGCCCGCGCCGACGTGCAGCGTCAGCGTCTCGTGACCGATCCCGGCCGCCGCCAGCGCCGCGATCAGGTCCGGCGTGAAATGCAGCGCGGCGGTCGGCGCGGCGACCGCGCCGGGCGCCCGTGCGAACATCGTCTGGTAGTCGGCGGCATCCTGCCGGTCGGCCGGGCGACGCGCGGCGATATAGGGGGGCAGCGGCATGCGGCCGGCGCGTTCCAGCAGCAGCTCCACCGGCTCCTCGCCGGCGAACTCCAGCGCCCAGCTGCCGTCGTCCGCCCGATCGCGCGCGGTAGCGGTCACGCCCGCGCCGAAGTCGACCGTTGCCCCATCGACCAGCCGCCGCCCGTTCCGGACGAAGGCGCGCCAGCGCCGCGGCCCCTCGCGCTTGTGCAGCGTCGCGCCGATGCGGGCGGCGTCGCGCCTCCCCTCCAGCTGCGCAGGGATCACGCGCGTGTCGTTGAAGACCAGCAGGTCGCCGGCGCGGAGCTCGCCCGGCAGGTCGCGTACGATCCGGTCGCGCAGCCCCGCGCGATCGACCACCAGCAGCCGCGCCGCGTCGCGCGGGAGGGCAGGACGAAGCGCGATCCGCTCGGGCGGCAGCGCGAAGTCGAACAGGTCGACGTTCACCGCGGCTTGGCTGCGGACCTTTTCACGGTCGGCTTGGCCGCTCCGGCTGGCGTGGCGAGCTTGGGCGCGTCGACGCCCGGGCCGGCGGGCAGCGGCGTCAGCGCCGGCGGCCGCGCGGCGAGCGGCGACGGCGCGGGCTGGTACGCGGGCGGATTGTCGGCAAGCAGATAGGCGTGGACGATGCGGCTGGGATTGGCCGGCGGTTCGCCTCGCTCCACCGCGTCCACCCACTGCATGCCGTCGATCACGCGGCCGAACACGGTGTATTTCTTGTCGAGCGACAGCTTGGGCTGGAAGACGATGAAGAATTGCGAATTGGCGCTGTTCTCGGCGTCCGCGCGCGCGGCCGACACCGCGCCGCGGACGTGCGGCAGGTAGTTGAACTCCGCCGGCAGGTTCGGCAGCGTCGAGCCGCCGGTGCCGTCGCCCTTGGGATCGCCGCCCTGCGCCATGAAGCCGTCGATCACGCGATGGAAGGCGAGGCCGTCGTAGAAATGCTGACGGGTGAGCGTGCGGACGCGATCGACCATCTTCGGCGCGACGTCGGGCCGCAGCCAGATCGTCACCCGGCCGCCCGTCGACAGATCGAGCACCCAGAGGTTCTGCGGATCGGTGGCCGACGCCGGCGGCAGCCGCGGCGCGGGCACCTGCGCCGCCGCGGGCGAGACCAGCGCGGGCGTGACCAGGACGAGCGCGAACAGGGCGGCGAGAAAACGCATAAGAAAACCTGTGTTGAGAGTGCCCCGCTTAGACGCGATCGCCGCTTGCGCCAAGGTGAACCGCTCAGGCGCCCCGACGCTCAGCTTTCGCGCCGCGCGGCCACCTTGACCAGCACCTCGTCGCGCACGCGGGGCGTCACGAACCGGTGGATGTCGCCGCCGAACAGTGCGATCTCCTTGACCAGCTTCGACGCGATCGGCTGCAGCGCCGCATCCGCCATCAGGAAGACCGTCTCGACCCGATCGTTCAGCTGCTGGTTCATGCCCGCCATCTGATATTCGTATTCGAAATCGGCGACGGCGCGCAGCCCGCGCAGGATCAGCGTCGCGTGCTCGCGATCGGCGAAATCCATCAGCAGCGAGTTGAACGAGACGACGCGGATGTCCGCGCCAAGCGCCACGGTCTCGCGCTCCACCATCGCCAGCCGTTCGTCCAGCGTGAACATCGGCGACTTGGAGGGATTGGTCGTCACTCCGATCACCATCCGGTCGACGAGCTTGGCGCCGCGCCGGACGATCGACAGGTGGCCGAGCGTGATCGGATCGAAGGTGCCCGGATAGACGCCGATCCTCACCGGTCGCGTTCCACGACATAGTGCGCCAGCGCGCGCAGCAGGTCGGCCTCGGTGCCGTAGCTGCGCAGGTGCTCGACGGCCTGGGCGGCCAGCAGTTCGCACTGCGCGTGCGCGCGCTCCGGGCCGAGCAGCGACAGGAACGTCGCCTTGCCGGCGTCGGCATCCTTGCGCAGCGCCTTGCCGACCGCCGCCTCGTCGCCCTCCGCGTCGAGCAGGTCGTCGGCGATCTGGAAGGCGAGACCGAGATCGTGCGCATAGCCGCGCAGGCCCGTGCGCCCCTCCGGCGGCACGCGGCCGAGAATCGCGCCCGCCTCCACCGACACCCCGATCAGCGCGCCGGTCTTGAGCTGCTGGAGGCGCGTGACGGCGGGGAGGTCGAAGGGCATGCGCTCGGCCGCCAGGTCCATCGCCTGGCCGCCCGCCATGCCGCCGGGGCCGGCAGCGCGCGCCACTTCGAGCACCAGCTCGGCGCGGACGAACGGGTCGGCATGCGTCGCGGGATCGGCCAGCCACTCGAACGCCAGGGCATGGAGCGAGTCGCCGGCCAGGATCGCGGTCGCTTCGTCGAACGCCTTGTGCGCGGTGGGCTTGCCCCGGCGCAGATCGTCGTCGTCCATCGCCGGCAGGTCGTCATGGATCAGCGAATAGACGTGGATCGCCTCGATCGCCGTCGCCGCGCGTTCGGCGCATTCGCGCTCCACCCCGAACAGGTCGGCCGTGGCGACGACCAGCAGCGGCCGCAGGCGCTTGCCGCCGCCGATCGCCGCATGGCGCATGCATTGATACAGGCGCGCGCGGGCGTCGCCCGGAACGGCGAGCATGGTCTCGAACCGGCGATCCACCGCCGTGCCGATGTCGACCAGCGCACGCGTGAGCGGCAAGAGCCCGACCGCGGCCACGCTCAAGCCGCCGCGAATGGCTTGACGCCCGCGGGCCGACCTTCCGCGTCCAGCCGGATCGCCTCGATGCGCGCCTGGGCCTGGTCCAGCCGCTCGCCGCAGCGCCGCCGCAGCCGGTCGCCCCGCTCGTACAGGGCGATCGACTCGTCCAGGCTGGCGTCGCCGCTTTCCAGCCGGCCGACGACCTGCTCGAGTTCGCGCAGCGCCTCCTCGAACGCCATTTCCTCGATCGGCTTATCCATCGCCGATGCTATGGGGCACCGCGGAAAGCGAGGCAAGGCGGCCATGTTCACCAGTGTCAACCCGGCGACCGGCGCAGCGGAGGCGACCTGGCCTGAACATGGCGACGCGGCGGTGGCAGCGCGCCTCGCGGGCGCGGCGGCAGCGTTCGCGCGCTGGCGCGTCAGCCCGGTGGCCGAGCGCGTGGCCCTGCTCCTAGCGTGCGCCGAGCGCTTCGCGGCCGACAAGGAGCGGCTGGCCGCGATCGCCGTCCGGGAGATGGGCAAGACCTTCACGTCCGCGGTCGCGGAGGTGGAGAAATGCGCCGCCGGCTTCCGCTTCTATGCCGAGCAGGGGCCGGCGCTGCTGGCGAGCGGCACGGCCGCGACGCCGGACGGGGCGGTCGGCACCCGCTGGCTGCCGATCGGCCCGGTGCTGGCCATCATGCCGTGGAATTTTCCCTATTGGCAGGTGGTCCGTTTTCTCGCGCCGACCATCCTGGCGGGCAATGTCGGCCTGCTGAAGCATGCCTCGCTGACCCAGGGCTGCGCGGCGGCGCTGGAGGAGGCGGTGACGGCCGCGGGCGCGCCGGCGGGCCTGTTCCAGAACCTCGCCATTCCCGGCCGCCGGGTCGCGCCGCTCATCGCCGATCCGCGCATCGCGGCGGTGACGCTGACCGGGAGCGAAGATGCCGGCGCCAAGGTCGCCGCCGCCGCCGGCGCGGCACTCAAGAAGGTGGTGCTGGAGCTGGGCGGCTCGGATCCGTTCATCGTCATGCCTTCCGCCGATCTCGACGCGGCCGCGAAAGCCGCGGTCACGGCGCGCATCCAGAACACCGGGCAGTCGTGCATCTGCGCCAAGCGGATGATCGTCCATGCCGACGTGTATGACGCGTTCCGGGAGCGCTTCGTCGCCGGCATCGCGGCGGTGCGCGCGGGCGATCCGTTCGACGCCGCCACGGACATGGGCCCGCTGTCCAGCGACGAACAGCGCGCCGCCGTGCTGGATCAGGTCGCGCGGATGCAGGCCGCGGGCGGGCGGCTGCTGGTCGGCGGCGAGGCGCTGCCGGGGCCGGGCGCGTTCATGAGCGCGGGCGTGGTCGCCGACCTGCCGGCCGACCATCCGATTGCGCAGGAGGAGGTGTTCGGCCCGGTGGCGACCCTGTTCCGCGCCGCCGACCTGAACGAGGCGATCGCGCTCGCCAACGACACCAGCTTCGGGCTCGGCTCGTCGGTGTGGACCGGCGACGGGCAGGAGCGCGAGCGGTTCGTGCGCGACCTCGCCTGCGGGATGACGGCGTTCAACCGGGTGCTCGCCTCCACCCCCGAGGCGCCGTTCGGCGGGGTCAAGCGCTCCGGCCACGGCCGTGAACTCGGACCGTGGGGGCTGCACGAGTTCATGAACCTGAAGGCGGTGTTCGGCTGAGCCTTGGTCGCGGACGTCGGTGTTCGATCAGCGCAGGTCGTGGCCGCTCCAGGTCACCAGCAGCCTGACCCCCACGAGACCGAGATCGACGGCGGCCTGCAGCCGGTGCGGCGCGGGATCGCCCGCGTCCTGCGCGATCAGCTGGAGATCGGCGGTGGGGTGGCGCGCGCCCAGCAGGAGCACCCCGAGCGCAGCGGCGATGATGACGATCCGGCGGTTGCGCATGGCGGGTCCCCTTCCCGAACGGGCATAGTCCCGAGCCGGACCATCGGCAAGCGGGTCAGGCCGCTGCCGCCAGCTGTCCTGCGTCGCGCGCGCGATCCCGTCCTGCGGCCTTGGCCGCGAACAGCGCGCGGTCGGCCTGGCGGTAGAGCGTCTTCCAGTCCACCTCGCGCGTTAGTGGCCCGGTGCAGGCGCCGATCGACGAGGTGACGCGGACGTCGAACGGCATCCGCTCGGCGCGCAGCCGATCGAGGACCGAGGCGGGCGACACCGCGTCCGCCGTGTCGCACACCGCCGCGAACTCCTCGCCCCCGATCCGCGCCACCAGCGCGCCTTCGGGCATCGCGGCCCGCAGCGCCCGCGACACCAGCCGCAGCACCTCGTCGCCGCCGTCGTGCCCGATCGTCTCGTTGACCCGCTTGAAATGGTCGATGTCGAGGATCAGCAGCGTCTGCAGGCCCTCGCGCCCGATCGCCCGATCGAGGAACGCGCGGCGGTTCAGCAGCCCGGTCAGCGGATCGGTGTCGGCGAGCAGTCGCGCCGCGATCTCCTGCTCGCGCGCCTCGTCGCGTTCTTGGCTCAGCATGCTGATGCGGTAGGCGATGGCGAGGCTGGAGGTCAGCGCCTCGCTCGCCATCGCGATCAGCGTCGCATTGTCGATCCAGAACCCATAGCCGACCAGGCCGAAATTATTGGCGATCCGGACCGAGGCCAGGCCGATCGGCGGCACCCAGGCGACCGCGAACAGCCAGAGATAGTTGCTGTTGCGCCGCCACGCCCGCCACAGGATGGGCGGAGCGATCAGCAGCAGGGAGATGTAGCTGGCGGCGTAGAGTCGATCGAGCAGATCGGCATGCCACGGCGCCACTGCGGCGAACAGCAGCGCGCTGCCGAGGATCAACGCGATGACCGCGTTCGCCATCCGGTCCAGCCAGCCGGCGAAGACCCGCTGCTCGAAATAGGTCCTGGCGAACACCAGGGCGGAGACCGCCGACAGCGCCAGCGCGACATAATTGACTCTCAGCCGGTCGGTGTTGGCGAGGCCCGGCGCCAGCCAGGCGAGCACCCCGGAGGACGAGCAGGCATAGACCAGCAGCGCCGCGATCATCAGGCAATAGGCGAGCTGGAAGCGGTGCCGGAGGGCCCCGAACAGCGCGATGTTGTAGACCAGCAGCGACACGCACATGCCTGCGAAGCCGGCGTAGAGCGCGGCGAGGATGACGTTGGAGCTGGCGCTCTCCGTCGGACTCGCGGCCCGCGCGTCGACCAGGATGCCCTGGATGTTGGCGGCGCCTTCGACACGCCACAGGATGCGGGTGACGCGGACGTGCCGCGCGGGCAGCCTGAACTCCACGATCGCGCCGAGCTGGAGCTGACGCGAGAGGGCCAGACCGTCGCCGGCGTGCATCGACACCAGGCCGTCGGCGTAGCGGACCCACATCGTCAGTCGGCGCTGCCAGATGCTGGCGATGCGGATGCGAACGGGCGCATGCGGGTCGGCGCTGACGGCGCGGGACACGACCCAGTAATCGCCCGGCCCGAGCCGTCGCTGGTCGGTGGCGCAGTCGAACCCGACCGGATGCGCGAGCACGGGAAGCGCTTTGTCGCCCGGCGCGATCCGCTTGACGCAGAGCGGGATCGGCGTGCCGACGGCGCCGGCCTGCGCCTGCGCCGGCCCGGCGGCAAGACAGGCGGCGAGCATCGCCGCCATGGCCCCCGTCCACCATCGCCAAATCGCCCGGATCATCCGCCCGGTCTAGGTAAGACCGGTCAAGAGATGGTAAACGGGACGAAAAGAGTTGCCCGCGCCAGGGCTGGCGACGATCCGCGCCAAAGGCGAGGGCGTGCGCGCAGCAGCGTCGCCGCGAGTTCCCACGGAGGTAGCCCGATGCCCGCTCCTCCCGGCAGCTGGCAGGAGCGGGACCGCTGCCTCAGGGCCGGGGTGACACCGAGGGAGGCCCCTCGATCGGCGGGTCGTCACTCCGTCGCCGGCGCGACCTCCGGCTTGCCCTTCTTCTTCGGCTTGCGCGGCGCGGCGGGCTCGATCGCGAAGCCGAGCGCGCCGTCCTTGAGGTGCACCGTCACCTCGCCGCCATGGACCAGCTTGCCGAACAGCAGCTCCTCGGCGAGCGGCTGCTTGATCTTCTCCTGGATCAGCCGTCCCATCGGTCGGGCGCCGTAGAGCTTGTCATAGCCCTTGTCGGTCAGCCACTTCTTCGCCTCGTCATCCAGACGGATATGGACCTGGCGGTCGGCCAGCTGCAGTTCCAGCTGCAGGACGAACTTGTCCACCACGCGCGCGACGACCTCGGGCGGCAGGTAGCCGAACGGCACCACCGCATCCAGCCGGTTGCGGAACTCGGGCGTGAACATCTTCTGCACCGCCTGCTCGTCCTCGCCCTCGCGGGTGAGATTGCCGAAGCCGACCGTCTCGCGCGCCATGTCGCTGGCGCCCGCATTGGTCGTCATGATCAGGATGACGTTGCGGAAATCGACGGATTTGCCGTGCTGGTCGGTCAACCGGCCATTATCCATCACCTGCAGCAGGATGTTGAACAGGTCCGGATGCGCCTTCTCGATCTCGTCCAGCAGGAGCACGCAATGCGGGTTCTGATCGACCGCGTCGGTCAGCAGACCGCCCTGATCGAAGCCGACATAGCCCGGCGGCGCACCGATCAGCCGGGAGACGCTGTGCCGCTCCATATATTCACTCATGTCGAACCGCTGGAGCGGGATGCCGAGGATCGACGCGAGCTGCTTGGCGACCTCGGTCTTGCCGACGCCGGTCGGGCCGGTGAACAGGTAGTTGCCGATCGGCTTCTCCGGCTCGCGCAATCCGGCGCGGGCCAGCTTGATCGCACTCGCCAGCTTTTCGATCGCCGAGTTCTGGCCGAAGACGACCCGCTTCAGATCGGTCTCCAGCGTCGACAGCGCCAGCTTGTCGTCTGTCGACACGGATTTCGGCGGGATGCGCGCCATCGTCGCGATCACCTGCTCGATCTCCTTGGGGGTGATCGTCTTCTTGCGCTTGGCGGGCGGCACCAGCATCTGCATCGCGCCAACTTCGTCGATCACGTCGATCGCCTTGTCGGGCAGCTTGCGGTCGTTGATGTAGCGCGCCGACAACTCCACCGCCGACTTGATCGCGTCGGGGGTGTATTTGACCTTGTGATGGTCCTCGAACGCGGAGCGCAGCCCCGCGAGGATCTTGATCGTGTCCTCGATCGTCGGCTCGTTGACGTCGATCTTCTGGAAGCGCCGGAGCAGCGCCCGGTCCTTCTCGAAATGGTTGCGGAACTCCTTGTAGGTGGTCGAGCCGATGCAGCGGATCGTGCCGCCCGACAGCGCCGGCTTCAGCAGGTTGGACGCGTCCATCGCCCCGCCGCTGGTCGCGCCCGCGCCGATCACCGTGTGGATCTCGTCGATGAACAGGACGGCGTGCGGCAGCTTCTCCAGCTCGTTGACGACCGCCTTCAGCCGCTCCTCGAAATCGCCGCGATAGCG
>NZ_CAXUEK010000004.1:0-75648 GCF_964250165.1 uncultured Sphingomonas sp.
TCGAGCGCGTGTTCTTGCCGAGGTGGATCATCTTGGTGCCGGTGTCGGCCTGCTGCCGGTTGTTGGTGACCGCGACCGAATAGAACTCGCCGACCGAGCCGTCGCCGACCAGCACGCAGCTCGGATATTTCCAGGTGATCGCCGAGCCGGTCTCGACCTGCGTCCACGCCACCTTGCTGTTCCGGCCCTGGCAGAGCGCGCGCTTGGTGACGAAATTGTAGATGCCGCCCTTGCCGTTCTCGTCGCCGGGATACCAGTTCTGCACGGTCGAATACTTGATCTCGGCGTCGTCGAGCGCGACCAGCTCGACCACGGCGGCGTGGAGCTGGTTCTCGTCGCGCATCGGCGCGGTGCAGCCTTCGAGATAGCTGACGTAACTGCCCTTGTCGGCGACGATCAGCGTGCGCTCGAACTGGCCGGTATTCTCGGCATTGATGCGGAAATAGGTAGACAGCTCCATCGGGCAGCGCACGCCCTCGGGAATGTAGACGAAGGTGCCGTCGGAGAAGACCGCGCTGTTGAGCGTGGCAAAGTAGTTGTCGTGCTGCGGCACCACCTTGCCGAGCCACTTCCTGACCAGCTCGGGAAACTCCCGGATCGCCTCGCTGATCGAGCGGAAGATCACGCCCGCCGCTTCCAGCTCGGCGCGGAAGGTGGTCGCGACCGAGACGCTGTCGAACACCGCGTCCACCGCCACCCGGCGCGACGGCGCGGCGCCCTCGACGCCGGCGAGCAGCTTCTGCTCCTCGATCGGGATGCCGAGCTTCTGATAGGTGCGCAGGATCTCGGGATCGAGCTCGTCCAGCGAGGCGATCGTCGCCTTCGCCTTGGGCTCGGCGTAATAATAGGCGTTCTGATAGTCGATCGGCGGGATGTGGAGCTTGGCCCAATCCGGCGTCGGCATCTCCAGCCAGCGGCGATACGCCTTCAGCCGCCAGTCGAGCATCCATTCGGGCTCGTTCTTCTTGGCGGAGATGTAGCGGACGGTGTCCTCGCTCAGCCCCTTGGGCGCGAAGTCCTGCTCAATGTCGGTGGCGAAGCCCCACTCGTATTTCTGGGAGACGGCCGCATAGGCGTCGGCGTTACGGGTGGCCATCAGGCGCTCACAATCATCGGGTTCATCTCGCGCAATGGCGGGACGGGGGTGGGGTGGTCGCGTCCCTGAGCTGCGCGCGGGACGAAGGGCTGCGGATCGGCGAGTTGCGCCAGGCTGACGCCCGCCAGCGCGCCGCGAATCGCCGCGTTGACGACGCCCCAATGCGGCTTGACCGCGCAGTGGCCGTCGAGCGCGCAGTCGTGGCGATCGGCGTCGACGCAGACGGTCATCGCGATCGGCCCCTCCACCGCCTCGATGATGTCGGCGAGGCTGATCGCGGCGGCCGGTCGCGCCAGGCGGAAGCCACCGCCGCCGCCGCGCGCGCTGGCGATCAGGCCCGCCGCGGCGAGACGGCCGACCAGCTTCTGCGCGGTCGGGAGCGGCACGCCCGTCTCCGCGGCGAGCGCGGTCGCGTTCGACCGCGCGCCGCCGAGCCCGGTCGCGCCTCGAGCGGCCGCGGCCATCATCACGACCGCATAATCGGCAAGGCTGGACAGGCGCATCAATCGGACCGTTTCATTCCGATTGGTAGATGGTGGCCGCGACCGGCCAAGTCAATCGCGCGTGTCAGGTATCGCTGACGAGGACCGTCACCTGTCCCTCCAGCGCGCGGCGCTGCGTGATCGTGCGCTGCGCGAGCAGGCCCGGCCGCTCGCGCATCTTGCGCGGGGTGAGACCGGTGAAATGCTTGACCTCCCGGATCATGTGGCTCTGGTCGTAGAAGCCGTCGATCGGCATGGTCTGGCCGGACGCCATCGCCACCGCGGCGCGCAGCGCGCGGTATTTGCGCGCGATCAGCTTCGGCGGGGCGCCGTAGATCGCGTTGCAGCGACGCTCGACCTGCCGTCGCGACAGGCCGGTCCCGTCCTCCAGGTCGCACAGCTCCGGCGACGCCGCCGCGGCCAGCCAGGCGTCCACGGCCTCCGAAAACGCCAGGCTGGGCCCGTGGCCATTGCCGATCTGCCGGCGAAGCCAGGGCTCGACCTTCGCCACCATGGCTGCCGGTGTGCTGCACCGGCTGAGCGCGGCGATCAGCCGGTCTGCATGCACGGCGAGCAAGGGCGTGGCATCGATGCAGTCGTCGGCCAAGGTCGACGCATCGGACCCGACCAGCGCCGCCCAGCCTGCCGGCGAAAGCCCGATGCCGAACACGCGGACCGGGCCGTCCACACAGGTGCGCACCGCGCCCATGGTCGGGCCGAGCAGATGGACCGCCGGCGCCTCGACGACTCGCCCGTCCGCGAAATGGTAGCAGGCGTGGCCGGGCGACAGCCGGAATCGCAGCTGGGCCGTGCCGGCCCGCTCCAGATCGTCGAAGCAATCCTCGGTTCGGGTGTGGAAGGCATAGAACAGCCCCACATACGGCCGGAGATCCTCCGGCGGCAGCACAAACTCCAGCTCGACGTCCTGCATATCGAGTCGCCTTTGCCCGGAGGCTACGCCCCGCGACCCCCATGGAAAAGCGGCCCGGCCGTGGGTTCCATGGCCGGGCCGTAAGGGAGAGCGGCTTGCGCCGCCCTTGGGTCGCAACCTTTGTTAATCAGAACGCGACGCGCGCGTATTGGACGAAAACGACAGTCCCGCATCGGCCGCTTTGACTTGCCCGGGTCGGCAATGCCAGGAGCCGGCGGTGATCCCGATCGCCACCCGCCTCGCCGCGCTGCTGCCGCCCGAGCAGGCGCATGCGCTAGGATTGCGCTGGCTCGGCGCGCGCGCGCGATGGCGGCCGCCGGTGCTGTTGCCCGATCCGCCCGACCCCTTCCCAAGGCTGGCCGTCTCGGTGGCCGGGCTGCATTTCCGCAATCCGGTGGGGATCGCGGCGGGGCTCGACAAGGACGGGCGCGCGATCGGCGGCCTGATGGCACTCGGCGTCGGCGGGGTGGAGATCGGCACGCTGACGCCCCTGCCCCAACCCGGCAACCCGCGCCCGCGACTGTTCCGCCTCCCAGCCGATCGCGCGATCATCAATCGGCTGGGCTTCAACAATGGCGGCCTCGCCGCCGCGCTGGCGCGAGTCGCCGGGGCGAACCGGCGGGCGGATCGGGGCATCCTCGGCATCAATGTCGGCGCGAACAAGGACTCGGCCGACCGCATCGCCGACTATCGCCACGGCGTCGCGCGCGCCGCACCGCATGCGGGCTGGGTGACGATCAACATCAGCTCGCCGAACACGCCGGGCCTGCGCGACCTGCAGCACGGCCCAGCGCTGCGCGACCTGCTCGCGGTGTGCGGCGAGGTGCGGGGGACCAGGCCGCTGTTCCTGAAGGTCGCGCCCGACCTGACGCCGGCGCAGGTGGACGATATCGCGCGCGCGGCGATCGACGGCGACGTCGCGGCGCTGATCGTCGGCAACACCACCGTCTCGCGCCCGCCGCTGCGCTCGCCGCACAAAGGCGAGGCGGGCGGCCTGTCGGGCGGGCCGCTGGCGGCCCTCGCCCGGCAGCGGCTCGCCGACTTCCGCCGGGCGACCGGCGGCACGCTGCCGCTGGTGGCGGCCGGCGGCATCGACAGCGGCGCGGAGGCCTATGCCCGCATCCGCGCCGGCGCGAGCCTGGTGCAGCTCTACACCGCGCTGGTGTTCGCCGGGCCGGGGCTGATCGGGCGCATGCTGCGCGACCTGGACGCGCTGCTCGCGCGCGACGGGTTCGCGCGCGTGAGCGACGCTGTCGGAGCGGGGGTGACGTAGCGTCTTGCGCGTCGTTTCGCCGCCGCTACGGTCGACCTCGATGAAGATGTCGCTCCTCGCCACCGCCGCCTTGGGCCTGCTCGTCGCGCCGGCGGATGCCCGACAGACGACTGCAAGGCGATCCGCACCTGCAGCGCAGGGGATGGTCAGCGCCGCCGACCCGCGCGCCGCCGCGGCGGGCGTGGAGATCCTGAAGGCAGGCGGCAGCGCCACCGACGCGGCGATCGCCACCATGCTCGCGCTCGGCGTCGTCGAGCCGCAAAGCTCCGGGCTGGGCGGCGGCAGCTACTGGGTGCGGCACGCAGCCGCGACCGGCAGGACCGACACGATCGACGCGCGCGAGATCGCGCCGATGGCGGCCGGCCCGCGCTGGTTCTACACGCCGCCGGACGCTGGCGACGGCAAGCCGCTCAGCCACGACGACGCGGTGCCGGGCGGCCGCAGCGTCGGCGTGCCGGGCGCCGTGCGCGGCATGGCGCTGGCGTGGCGGAACGGCGGCAAGCTGCCCTGGGCGCGGCTGTTCGCGCCGGCGATCAGGCTGGCGCAAGGCGGCTGGGTCGCGAGCCCCCGCTTCGTCGGCGGACTGGCCAGCTATGGCGGTCACATCACGCCCGCCACGCGCGCGCTCTTCACGGGGTCCGACGGACAGCCGATCCGGCCCGGCGGCACGCTCCACAACCCGGCGCAGGCGGCGCTGCTGGAGCGGCTGGCACGGCTGGGCCCGGACAGCTTCTATGTCGGCCCGCAGGCGGCGAAGCTGGTCCAGACCGTCGACGGCGCCGCGCGCAACCCGTCGAAGATGGTGACGGCCGACCTCGCCGGCTATGCGGCGAAGGCGCGCGCGCCGGTTTGTGCGCCGTATCGCGTCTACCGTATCTGCAGCATGGGGCCGTCCTCGTCTGGCGGGATCACGGTGCTGATGATCCTGAAGCAGCTGGAGCGGTTCGATCTGACGGGCATGGGCAAGGACTCGCCCGTCGCCTGGCACCTGTTCGCCGAGTCCTCGCGGCTCGCCTATGCCGACCGCAACCTCTATGTTGGCGATCCCGACTTCGTGCAGGTGCCGATCGCCGGCCTGCTCGACCCGGCCTATCTCGCGTCGCGCTCGGCACTGCTCTCGCCCGACCGATCGCTGACCGCCATCGCCGCCGGCACGCCACCCGGCGCGCCGTCGCGCACGCGCGCCACGCCCGCCGAGGTGCCGGGCACCACCGATCTGGCGGTGGCGGACGGCCGCGGCAACGTCGTCGAGGTGACGACCACCGTCGAAGGCGTGTTCGGCTCCGGGCTGTCGATGGATGGGATCATCCTCAACAACCAGCTGACCGACTTCGACATCGTGCCCGAACAGGCCGGCTATCTCGTCGCCAACCGCGTCGAGCCCGGCAAGCGGCCGCGTTCGTCGATGTCCCCGACCATCGTCTACGGCCCCGACGGCCAGGTGCGGCTGGCGCTCGGCGCGGCAGGCGGGCCGACCATCATCGCGCAGATCGCCAAGGCGCTGGTCGGGGTGCTCGACTGGAAGCTCTCGGCGCAGGACGCGATCGCGCTCGGCCTGATCTTCGCGCCGGGCGAGACCGCCTATGCCGAAGAGGGCACGCAGCTGGATGCGATGCTGCCGGCGCTGCGCCGGCTCGGCGAACACATCCAGAGCGCGCCGCTGGGCCTCAAGGCCAATGCCGTCGAGCGGGTCGACGGGCGCTGGGTGGGCGCGGCGGACCCGCGCAGCGAGGGGGTCGCCATCGACACCGCCGGCCACGTCACGGCGCCTGTGCGGGTCCAGCCGCTGCCGGGCCGTCCGCCCGAATAAAGCGCGCGAGCCCAACAGGGCCGTTCCGGGAGAGAGAATGCGTCACCTCGAACATTTCCCCAATCTCGTCGCGATGTTCTTCGCGCGCGCTGCCGAGAAGGGCGAGCGGCCGTTCCTGTGGCGCAAGCACGACGGCATATGGCAGCCGACGAGCTGGGCCGAGGCGGCGCGCAAGGTCGCCAGCCTCGCCACCGCGCTCCAGGCGCTGGGGCTCCAGCGCGGCGACCGCGTGATGCTGGTCAGCGAGAACCGGCCGGAATGGTGCATCTCCGATCTGGCGATCATGGCCGCGGGGCTGGTCACCGTCCCCGCCTATGTCACCAACACCGAGCGCGACCACCAACACGTGCTGGAGAATTCCGGCGCGTGCGCGGTGATCGTCTCCACCGAAAAGCTGGCGCGCACGCTGATGCCCGCGGTGATCCGTTCCAACCAGGGCCAGCTGCTGATCGGCATCGACGAGATGCGCTTCCCCGCCACCGTCGAGCATCACGACTGGCGCGACCTGATCGCGCGCCACCCGACCGAGCCGGCCACCCTCCCCCTTCCGTTCGCGCGCGAGGACCTGGCCTGCATCATCTACACCTCGGGCACCGGCGGCGCCCCGCGCGGGGTGATGCAGCATCACGGCGCGATCCTGCACAACGTCGCTGGCACGGTCGCCGTGATCTCGGAGGATTATGGCTGGGGCGAGGAGGTCTTCCTGTCCTTCCTGCCGCTCAGCCACGCCTATGAGCACACCGCCGGCCAGCACGTGCCGATCGGGCTGGGCGGCCAGATCTATTATGCCGAGGGGCTCGATCGGCTGGCCGCCAATATCGAGGAGGCGCGCCCGACGCTGATGGTGGTCGTGCCGCGGCTGTTCGAGGTGCTGCGCGCGCGGATCACCAAGGCGGTGGAGAAGCAGGGCGGGCTGGCCCGGCGCCTGCTGGCGACCGCGCTCGAGCTCGGCGCGCGCGAGCAGGCCGGCGGTCTGCGCTGGCGCGATCGGCCCGCGAAGATCGCCGTCGACACGTTGTTGCGGCCCAAGATGCGCAAGCGGTTCGGCGGGCGCCTGAAGGCGCTGGTGTCGGGTGGCGCGCCGCTGACGCCGGAGGTCGGGCTGTTCTTCCAGTCGATCGGGATCGAGCTGCTGCAGGGCTATGGCCAGACCGAGGCGGCGCCGGTGATCTCGTGCAACCGGCCCGGGGCGGGTATCCGCATGGACACGGTCGGCCCGCCGCTGCCGGGCGTCGAGGTGCGGATCGCCGACGACGGCGAGATCCTGGTGCGCGGCGAGCAGGTGATGCACGGCTATTGGCGCAACGACGCCGAGACCGCGCGGGTGCTGCAGGACGGCTGGCTGCACACCGGGGACATCGGGCTGTTCGACGACGGCGGCCGGATCAGGATCACCGACCGCAAGAAGGACCTCATCATCAACGACAAGGGCGACAATGTCGCGCCGCAACGGGTGGAGGGGATGCTCACCCTCCAGCCGGAGATCATCCAGGCGATGATCGCGGGTGACCGCCGCCCCTATATGGTCGCGCTGCTCGTGCCCGATCCCGAATGGGTGCAGGAATGGTGCGCGGCCAATGGCCAGACGTGCAGCTTCACGGGGCTGGCCGAGAACAGCGCCTTCCGGACCGCGCTCGGCCGCGCGGTGGAGCGGGTGAACCGGGATTTGTCGGTGATCGAGCGCGTCCGCCGCTTCGTGCTGGCCGACGAGCCCTTCACGATCGAGAACGGCCAGCTGACGCCGTCGCTCAAGATCAGGCGGCACATGATCCGGGAGATCTACGGCGAGCGACTGGACGCGCTCTACAAGAGCTGATGCCTGCCTTGATCCGGCAAAGCCGAAGCGGTTCTCCCGCGCAGGCGGGAGCCCAGGCTCGCCGGCAGGCGATTTGTCCCGCAAGACTGGGTCCCCGCCTTCGCGGGGACACAGGCACTCGCGTCAGCTAGAGCGGTTTGCGATCTCCGGGGCGGCCGGGGCCATGCCAGTGGTGGAGCCGGTCGCGGCGGCCCTCTTCTCCCACTTCGTCATCCCCGCGTAGGCGGGGATTCAAGCCCGACCGGGCGGTCAGCGATGATGTGTTCCCATCGAGCGGATCAGCTTGGATCCCCGCCTTCGCGGGGATGACGGAAAAGGAGCGGTCGGACGAGCCAGGCTGGTCACCACCGGCCCTAAGGGGATCGAACCCTAGTTGGTCGCGGCCGGCTCGCCGCCGACCAGCGCGGCGCTGTGCTTGCCCTTGGGCACCACCGCCATCGTCCAGTCCCGGTCCGGCCGCAGGTATTTGGCCGCGACCGTCTGCAGCTGCGCGGGCGTGATCGAGATGAAGTCCTGGGCGAGGTTGCGCGTGGCGTCGATCCGCTTCGGGTCGAAGGTCGCGCCGCCCAGCTGGTTGAGCCAGAACTGGTTCCCGGACGAGGCGCGGACGATATATTGCGCCATCGGCCGCATGATGCGCGCGAGCTCGTCGTTCGGAATCGGGTGCGCGGCCAGGTCGGCGGCGATCTCGCGGGCGAGCTGGAAGAAGAACGGCACCTTGTCCGGCACCACCTGCCCGATCGCGAGCAGCCGGCCGCCACCCGCCTGCCCCATCGGCCAGCTCGACGACACGCTGGGGCTGTAGCTCGCGCCCGCGGTCTGGCGCAGCCGTTCGAACAGCCGGTCGCTGAACACCTGCGCGAGCACGTCGAGCCGGCGGCTGTCGGCGATGCCGTCGACGCCGCTGCCGGTGGGCCAGGCGATCACCGCCACCGCCTGATCCTCGCCGCCCCGGTGCGTGCGCAACAGCGGCTGCGCGCGATGCTTCGGGAAGTGCGCGACGTGCTTTTCCGTGCCCCACGGTCCGCGCGGCGGCAGCGCGCCGAAGCTTGCCGCCACCGCCGCGATCGCGTCGTTCGCCTTGACGTCGCCGAACACCGAGACCTCGATCGGGCCGCTGGCGAGCACCGGCGCCCACAGCTTGCGGAACGCGGCGGGCGTCAGCTTGCCCACCTGCGCCGGGGTCGGCTGCGCCCAGCGCGGATCGCCGTCGTGCAGCAGGCCTTCCAGATCGTGGCTCAGCACGCCGTCGGGGGATGCGTCGTAGCCGGTGGAGCCGGCCAGCTTGACGGCCTTGGCGCGCGCCACCGGTGCGGCGTCCCAGGCCGGGAACTGCAGCTTCGCCGCCATCAGCTTCAGCTCGTCGGCGAAGTCGCCGGGCGAGGTGACCGCATTGAGCGAGAAGGCATCGGCATTGACGTCGAAATCGAGCCCGATCACCCGCCCGGCGGACAGCTGGTCGAGATCGCCCTGATCGAGCTTGCCGATCCCGCCCTGCACCAGGGCCAGCTCGCCCGCCCAGGCGGGGCTGGGCTTGGCGGGCAGCGCCTCGTAGCCGCCGCCGAACCGCGTGCGGACATAGACGCGCCCCGTCTCCGACGTCGACGCATAGAGCAGCAGGCGCACGCCGTTGGCGAACGTCACTTTCTCCATGTCGAGATCGGGGATCTTCTCGCGCGCCGTCACCGTGCCGGGCGCGCCGAGCGCCGGCAACGCCGCGAAGCTGACCGCCGCCTGGTTGCGCCGGGTCACGCCCGCGCCCGTGACCTCGGCCTTCAGCGCCGTCGCCAGCTTGTCGGCGGCGTCCGGCTCGGGCCGGGGCGTGTTGACCAGCGCGCGCGTGGCGTCGCCCTGGAACAGCTTGCGGGTGCTGGCGAGCAGCGTCGCGGGCGTGAACATGCCCTTGTCGTGCGCGTCCTTGAGGATGGCGTAGGAGGTCTCCGGAGCGGTCACGGTCTCGCGGATGTCGAGCGCCTGCACCATGTCGTCGGCCTCGCGAGCGCCCGCCTCGACGCGCGCGGTGGCGACGTCGTTGCGCAGCGCCGTCTCGTAATCGGCATATTCGCGCTCGACCTCCGCCTGGCTGGGCGGCGAGGCCTCCGCGTCGGCGATCACCGCGCGGACGTCCTTCAGCGCAGCTTCCCAATTGTCGCCCACCGGCAGGATCGTGACCTGCGTGATGTTGGCGGAGCGGGCGATGTCGTCGAGCGCGACGCTCGCCTGGAGGAAGCTGCCGCCGGCGCGCGCGCGCGTCTCCAGCCGCCGGCTGACGAGCCGCGCGGCGAGGCTGTCGATCATCCGCTTCTGATTGAAGATCACGGTGTCGAAGTTGAACGTCCACGGCCGCAGCGTCGCCGCGATCACCACGGTCGGCAGGCCCGGTTCGGCCAGCGCGGCGGTGACCGGCTTGCCCGCATCGGGCTTGCCGAAATCCGGATCGGGCGGGTTCGCGCCGACGCCCTTCCAGTCGGCGAAGTTCCTGGTGACGAGCTGGCCCAGCACCGCGGGGTCGAGATCGCCGGCGATCACCACCACCGCGCGTTCGGGGCGATACCAGCGGTCGTGGAACGCCTGCACGGTCGCGGCGGTCGCCTCCTGCAGGTTCTGGAGATGGCCGATCGGCGAGCGGTCGGCGAGCGGCTGGCCTGCGAAGAAGGCGGCGTTGCGCGCATCGCCGAAGCGCACCTGCGGCCCCGGCTGCTCGCGCCGCTCCGCCAGCACCACCGGCCGCTCGGCGTTGAGCGTCGTGGCGGAGATGACCGGGTGGGCCATCATGCCCGACAGGATCTTTAGGCTCTGGTCGAGCCGCTCGGTCGTCGCCGACGGCAGGTCGAGCTTGTAGGTGGTCGACACCGGCGAGGTCTCGGCATTGGTGTCGAGCCCGAACGTCGCGCCGAAGTTCTGGAAGATGCGCTTGGCTTCGCCGTCGGGCACATATTGCGAGGCGCGGTAGGACAGGTGCTCGATGAAGTGCGCATAGCCGCGCTCGCTGTCCGTCTCGTAGAGCGAGCCGGTGTCGATGCGGATGCGGATCGAGACCTGCCCGGGCGGCACGCCGTTGCGGCGCACCGCATAGCGCAGCCCGTTGGGCAGCGTGCCGAACCGCCACGCCGGATCGGGGGTGATGTCGCTGCCCTTGTAGAGCCAGGCCGCCGTATCGACCTTGACGGGCGCCGCGGGCCGGGCCTGCTGACCCGAAGCCGCGCCGGCGATGGTGAGGAGAATGAGACAAGGGGCGCCGAGCGCGCGGAGTGATAACGCCATCGGCGCGGCATGTAGGCGCTCCCGATGAACGCCGCCAGAACCTTGCGGCGTCTCGTCAGGGCCAGACTATCTGGCCGCCACCTGCCCGCCGGGGCTCACGCGCCAGATCGCATTGCCGACATCGTCCGCGACCAGCAGCGCGCCCGCCTGGTCGGCGATCACGCCGACGGGCCGGCCGTGCGCCTTGCCGTTCGCCGCCAGGAAGCCGGCGAGCACGTCCACCGGCTTCGCGTTCGGCACGGGAAAGCCGGAGCCCGCGAACGGCACGAATACGACCTTGTAGCCGGACGCGGGCTTGCGGTTCCACGAGCCGTGCTCGCCGATGAACGCGCCGCTCGCGAAGCGGCCGCCCAGCTTCACCTCGCTGGAAAAGGCGAGCCCCAGCGCCGCGACATGCGGACCCAGCGCGTAATCGGGGCGCTTGGCATATTCCTGCAGCGCCGGGTTCTTCGGCTCGACGCGCTCGTCGGGGTAGCCGCCCCAATAATACCAGGGCCAGCCGAAATGGTCGCCGAGCTCGACCTGGGTCAGATAATCGGGCGCGAGATCGGAGCCGAGCATGTCGCGCTCGTTCACCACCGTCCACAGCTCGGCGGTGACGGGATTGATCGCCATGCCGTTGGGATTGCGCAGGCCGGCCCCGTAGATGCGGAAGGTCTTCTTCGCCGGATCGACCTCCAGGATGTTGGCCCGGTTCTTCTCGGCGTCGAGCCCGTTGTCGGCAATGTTGCTGGAGGAGCCGACGCTGACATACAGCGACTTGCCGTCCGGCGCCGCCAGTACGTTGCGCGCCCAGTGATTGCCGCCGCCGGCGAGCTTCACGACCAGTTCGGGCCTGGCCGTGATCTTCGTGTCGCCGAGCGTGTAGGGCACCCGCACCAGCGCGTCGGTGTCGCCGATGTAGAGCTGGTCGCCCAGCAACGCCATGCCATAGGGCGAGTTCAGCCCGGTCATGAAGGTCGTGCGTGTCTCCGCGACACCGTCGCCGTCGGCGTCGCGCAGCAGGACGATGCGGTTGGGCGAGGCGCCGCCCGCGCCGGCCTTGCTGATGAGGTGCCGCATCACCCAGCCGGTGATCCCGCCGCCGCCGCGGGTCGGGGAGTTGCTCTCCGCGACCAGCACGTCGCCGTTGGGCAGCCGATACAGCCAGCGCGGGTGATCGAGCCCGGCGGCGAACGCCTGCACCTTCAGCCCCGCCGCGGGAGTCGGCGTCTCGCCCTTGCCCCAGCCGACGACGTCGGCGACGTTGATCGTCGGCAGCACCTGCGTGCGCGGCGCGGTGATCCGCGGCCGCGCGCCCTCAACGGCGCTGATGTCGAGCCGCGCCGTGTCCGGCCAGGCGAGATAGACGACGACACCGATCACCAGGACGACCAGGATGCCGCCGACGCGCAGGATGTGCTTGAGCATAAGCGAGAAGGTAAGCGGACGCGCGGCCGGAGGGAAGAGGCGGGATACGGGGATGGTCCCCGATCGTCGCCCGCCTACTCCGCCCCTTCCGGCACCGGCCTGGGCGGGTGCAGGCGCAGCCGGTGAACGCGGCGCTCGTCGGCGTCGATCACCTCCAGCTTCCAGCCGGAGGGATGATCGACACATTCGCCCCGCGCCGGCACGTGGCCCGCCAGCAGCGCCGTCAGGCCGCCGAGCGTATCGACATCGCCTGCCGCCTCCGCCAGCCGCGGATCGATCGTGGCGCCGGCATCCTCCAGCTCGGCGCGTGCATCCGCCTCCCACGCGCCGCCGTCCAGCGGCACCAGCAGCTGCTGGGGCGCCTCGTCATGCTCGTCCTCGATCTCGCCGACGATCTCCTCGATCAGGTCCTCGATCGTGACGAGGCCCTCCGTGCCCGAATATTCGTCGAGCACGATGGCGAGATGGACGCGGCTGGAGCGCATGTCGGCAAGCAGATCGAGCGCGCCGCGCGCCATCGGCACATAGAGTGGCTCGCGGATCAGCGCGGCGATGCTGTCGGGGGGGTCGGCCCCCGTCGCCAGGATCGCGAACACGTCCTTGATGTGGATCATGCCGATGATCGTATCGAGCTGGCCGCGATAGACGGGCAGCCGGCTGTGCCCCGCCTCGGCGAAGATCTGGACGAGGTGATCGAAGGGAGTGCCCTCCTCCACGGCGATGATGTCGGCGCGCGGCACGCCGACGTCGCCGGCGTCGCGCTCGCCGAAATGGAGCAGGTTGCGCACCATCTGCCGCTCCAGCGGTGAGAGGTCGCCCGGCTCGTCGGGGGCGGGATCGCCCTCGTGCCGGTCGATCACCTCCTCCAGCTGGTCGCGCAGCGTGTCCTCGTCCCCGCGGCCGAAGATCAGGTCCTTCAGCCCGCGCCAGATACTGCCTTCGTCAGCGGCGGGCGGCGTGCCGGGGCGGGTGCTACTTCGATCGTCGGCCATGGCCGTGGGTTCAGTCCTCCCTCACGCGATACGGATCGGCGATGCCGAGGCCGGCGAGCGCCTGCCGCTCGATCTCCTCCATCGCGTCCGCGTCCGCGTCCTCCAGATGATCGTAACCTAGCAGATGCAGGACGCCGTGCACCATCAAATGGGTTGCATGGTCCTCGACCGAGACGCCCCGCTCCACCGCCTCCGCCGCGCAGACGCCCTGGGCGAGGACGATGTCGCCCAGCAGCACCTCGCCGCCCGTGGTGCTTGCGCCACCAGCACCGGCGTCCGAGTTCTGCGTGACGGTGTCGAGGAGGTCGGGCTGGATCATCGGGAAGGAGAGGACATTGGTCGGCTTGTCCTTGCCCCGATATTGCAGGTTGAGTGCGCGGACCTCGTCGTCGGAGGTCAGGCGCACCGACAGCTCCACCAGCGCCGGGGTGGTGAGCAGCTCGCCGTGCGGCGTGCGCTCGATGGCCGCCCGGGCGGCGCGGGTGGCAAGCGCGTCCCAGTCCGTCTCGGGCCAGGGGTCTTCGCGAGAAAGCTCTACGTGGATCATCGCAAGTCCGTGTGGACGAAATCATCGCCCTTGTAGAGCAGGCGCGCGTTGTTCGTCCGCGCACAGGCATAGGCGAAGCAATCGCCCATGTTGAGCCGGGCAGGATGGCCGGTCCCCTTGCGATATCGGGCATGGGCCTGGACTGCCGCCGCCGCCTCCCGCGGCCCGATCGGAACGACGGAGATGCCCAGGATCGCGCAGTATCGCTCGACCTCGAACAATCCGCTCTCGATGGAGCGACCCCGGCTTACCGCGCGAGCGGTCTCCCACATGGCGAGACCGCTGATCAGGCGGGCCTGGTCGGCATCCAACGCCGTTTCCAACGCCTGCCGTTCGGGCTCATCGCCGATGATGGCGGTGAGAGCGGACGCGTCGACGAAAAGGCTCAATCGTCCTCCTCGTCACTGAGCGAATCCCAGAATGCCTTGTCGACAACGATGCTGGGATCGTAAGTCAGGGTTGAAGTACGCCGTAATTCCTCGACAATTTCATGCACCGAGCGCTTCGGCTCGTCCCGTCCCAACTCGTTCGACAAGGCGAGCTTAACCGCTGCGGCCTTGGTCAATCCACGCCGTTCGGCCAATCTCTTCGCCATCTGAAAAGCTTCATCGTCTTTGACGTATAGAGCGCCCATGGCGTTCCTCCATCAGGATATCCTCGCGACTATCTCAGGATATCCCTTTGATCAATCCACCCCCTCATAGGCCTCGACGATCCTTCCCACGATCGGATGGCGCACCACGTCGCCGGCGCCGAAGCGGGCCATCGCGATGCCCTCGACGCCCTCCAGCCGCCGCGTCGCGTCCGCCAACCCCGAGGCGTTGACGCCGCCCGGCAGGTCGGTCTGGTTCGGGTCGCCGCAGATCACCATGCGGCTGTTCTGGCCGAAGCGGGTGAGGAACATCTTCATCTGCGCGGGCGTCGTGTTCTGCGCCTCGTCGAGGATGACGAAGGCGTCGGCCAGCGTGCGCCCGCGCATGAAGGCGATCGGCGCGATCTCGATTTCGCCCGACGCGATCCGCCGCTCGACCTGCTCGGCGGGCAGGCAGTCGTACAGCGCGTCGTAGAGCGGGCGGAGATAGGGATCGACCTTCTCCTTCATGTCGCCCGGCAGGAAGCCCAGCCGCTCGCCCGCCTCCACCGCCGGGCGCGACAGGATCAGCCGCTGCACCGAGCCGGTGATGAGCTGTGCCACCGCCTGCGCCACCGCGACATAGGTCTTGCCCGTGCCCGCCGGGCCGAGCGCGAAGATCATCTCGTGGCTGGTCAGCGCGCGCATGTACTGCGCCTGCGCGGGCGTGCGCGGCACGATCGTCTTCTTGCGCGTGCGGATCATCACCGACGGCGCGTCGCCGCCGCCGTCGGCGCGGATGATGCCGTCCAGGTGCGGCTCCGCCGCCATCGCGATCGCGGCGTCCACGAGCCCGGTGTCGACCTGCTCGCCGCGGCCGATCCGGGCATGGAGATCCTGGAGCACGTCGCGCGCGAGCGCCACCTGCTCGGCCGGCCCCTCCAGCCCCACCCGGTTGCCGCGCGCGGTGATGTAGACCCCCAGTCGGTTCTCCAGCGCGACCAGATTCTGGTCATATTGCCCGAACAGCGCGACGAGCGCCTGCGGACGATCGAAGCTCAATTCCACACGACTGCGGTCGCCGGATCGGGCGGGGACGGGCTTGCGGCTCATGCGACTCCTTCGAGCGCCAAGGTGAGGCGTGACCGGCCCTTTGGCAACCGCCGCCGCGCTCGTCGCAGCCTGGTGGCAAGCGAACCCTCCGTGTGATCGCCGAGCCGGCCGCGCTGGGCCGACGGCCGCACCCGACCTGCAGGTGGTGCACCCCGACTCGGCCGCCATTGATCCGGCGACCGGCCGGGACTGGGAGGGCGTCGGCACCGCGCCCGATGTGGCGGTGCCGGCCGACCGGAGGCTCGACGAGGCGCTGCGGCGCATCCGCGCGGCGCGCGCCTAGCCGGCCAGCCAGTCCCGCAGCAGCGCCGCGACGGCGTCGGGCTGTTCGATCGGCGGCAGGTGACCGCTGCCCGAAATGACGTGGAGCCGCGCCCCGGAAATGCCATCGCGCAGTTCCTCGGCGAGCACGGGCGGGGTCAGCACGTCGCGCTCGCCGACCGCGATCAGCGTCGGCACGGCGATCGCGGCGAGATGCGGGCGCGAGTCGCTGCGGGCGATGTTGGCCGCCTGCTGGCGCGCATACGCGTCCTTGCCGACGCGGACGCCCATGGCCACGACCGCGTCCCGCACCTCGTCCGAGGCGTCGTCGGCGACCAGCTGCGGCAGCGACAGGCGCGACAGCGTCGCCATCGGCGCCTTGTCCAGCGCGGCGACGGCCGCGCGGCGCCCGGCGCTCTGCTCGGGCGTGTCGGGCCGCGCGTTGGTGTCGAACAGCGACAGGCGCACTACCCGGCCCGGCGCCTGCCGCACGATCTCCAGCGCGACGTAGCCGCCCATCGAGATGCCCGCGAGCGCGAACGCGGGCAGCGCGCTCGCCAGCACGCGCGCCGCGATCGCGGCGATGCTGTCGTCCAGCCGCGTCTCCGCGATCTGGCAGGCGGCGACAGCGGCCAGCCGCTCGATCACCCCGCGCCACACCGCCTCGTCCGAGCCGAGACCGGGAACCAGGATGAGCGGCGCGAGGGTCATGCGGCCGCCTGGATGCGCGCCACGCCGGCGAGCGAGTTCGGCCCGGCCTCGACCAGCTCGACCGCGATCAGATCGCCGATCGGCGCCGCCGCGTCGAGATGGACCGATTGCAGCCAGGGCGATTTGCCGAGCACCTGCCCCGGCCGCTTGCCGGGCCGCTCGATCAGCACTTCGCAGATCCGGCCGACGCTGGCCCGATTGAAGGCGAGCTGATCCCGGTTGATCGCGGCCTGTAGTCGCTGGAGCCGCTCGTTCATCTCCTCCGGCGCGATCCGGCCCGGCAACGTCGCCGCCGGGGTGCCCGGACGCGGCGAATAGTTGAACGAGAAGGCCTGGGCATAGCCGACCGCGTCGACCAGCCCGAGCGTCTCGGCGAACTCGGCCTCCGTCTCGCCTGGAAAGCCGACGATGAAGTCGCCCGACAGCGCGATGTCCGGCCGCGCCGCGCGAATGCGGTCGATCAGCCGCAGGTAGCCGTCGCGCGTGTGCGAGCGGTTCATCGCCCGGAGCACCCGGTCGCTGCCGGCCTGCACGGGCAGGTGCAGGAACGGCATCAGGCCTGCCACGTCGCGGTGCGCGTCGATCAGGCCCTGCGTCAGGTCGTTGGGATGGCTGGTCGTGTAGCGGATGCGGGCGAGACCGGGGATGCGGTCCAGCGCGCGGATCAGGTCGTGCAGGCCCTGCTCGCCATCCGCCCAGGCGTTGACGTTCTGGCCGAGCAGCGTGATCTCCTTCGCGCCGGCATCGATCAGCGCCTTGGCCTCGTCGACGATCGCCGCGAACGGCCGGCTCACCTCCGCGCCGCGCGTGTAGGGGACGACGCAATAGGTGCAGAACTTGTCGCAGCCCTCCTGCACGGTCAGGAACGCGCTCGGCGCGACCCGGCGGCGGGCGGGCAGGCCGGCGAACTTGGCGAGCGCCGGCAGCGCGGTGTCGATCGCGGGCGCGCCCGCGGCGGCGTCGCGGACCAGCGCGGGCAGCCGGTGATAGGCCTGCGGGCCGACCACCACGTCCACCTTGGCGCGCGCGACGATCTCCTCGCCCTCCGCCTGCGCGACGCAGCCCGCCACCGCGATCATCGGCGCGGCGCGGCCCGCCAGCCGCGCGGTCTTCCGCATCCGGCCGATGTCCGAATAGACCTTCTCCGTCGCTTTCTCGCGGATGTGGCAGGTGTTGAGCACCACCAGGTCGGCGCTGTCCGCATCGGCCGCCACCAGCCCGTCCGTCGCCATCAGCTCGCTCATCCGCTCGCCGTCATAGACGTTCATCTGACAGCCGAACGATTTGACGTGGAAGGTCCTGGGCGCGCGCATGGCGGCTCCTTTAGGCCAAGCCGCGCGGCTTCCCAACCGTCCTGCGCGCGCCTGGCCTCCCGATCGGGATCGCGCCGAAAGCTGCCGGGCCGCTTGCGGGGGCCGCTGTGCCGTTCGCGAACGTCGCGAAGTGGTGGTGAGCCGTCCGTCCGCTTTCGGGTGCGCGGGGGTGTTTAGCTGCCGTAGGATTTGAGCTGAACCCAAATGGTCGGGACATCGTATTCTGCGGCCCATTGCTGTGCGGCTGCCAATGCGACTTTTAATGAAACGTCGTTCTCGGCCAAGGAGCCATATCCAACCCATTCGCCGTTGGCCTTGAATGAGCCACCCGAACCAAAGAACCTTCCATCGTTAGAGGCGTCGATTGTAAGCCACCGCTGATCGTCACCTTGATCCGGCATTTTCTCGTCGGGAGACAGATAGATGATAGCTACCATCAGACGATTTTGAATAGCAGGGCCAACGATTTCAAGTAGACCGTCACCGGCTACCGTTCCGTCGCCGGGAGAGATGGTTGATTAGCAATCGAGTGATGATCCCAGCCGCGAGCGCGATGACGAGCGCTCCGAGGATCAGCTTCCACACGATGTCGTGATTGCACGGCGCGTCGGGTATGCAATCTCCCAAGGCGCTAACCAGCACAGCCAGCCCGAGCAGCGGTAGCCCGACTATGGCAGCGAGTGCGCAGCCCCACCTGCCTCCGGGTGTTCCTGCCCCACGATAGCCCCTACCAGTCATTTGAGCAGGCTGAACGAGCGGCAGCTATCGGGCAAGGGCGAAGAGCGCTGGTATCTCTGGCTTTGGGCGACGGAAGACTGACGCTCGGAGCTGGCGCGGGCAAGACTGGCGGCAAGGTCGCGCTCGGCCCCGTCACGCGCGAATCGGTGATCGGCGACCGCGCCTATGTGCTCGTGCCCTCCGCCTACACCTTCCAGCAGAAGGGGCGGAGGATGCGCGAGACCGGCACCATGACCTTCGCGCTCGTAAGGCAGGCCGCGGATTGGAAGATCCAGTCGTGGACGTGGAGCAGCCCGGAGGGCGTGCCGGTCAGGAAATAGCGGCCGCCTCGATCCGCCGTCGCGCCTCGACCGCGATCGCCTTGCGGCCGGGATGGTCGGCGGGGGCGAAGGCGTCGAGGAAGCGCAGCGTCGCGACGAACGTCCCCGGCCGGCGCAGGACCCGCGCCGCATGAGACTGCCCCGGCTCGGCCCCCACCCAGGCGAGCGCGCGCGTCGCGTCGCCATAGTCGATGCGGATCGGCTGCACGCGCGCGCTCGGCGGCGGCGGGTCGAGCGCGGCGAGCAGCGCCGCCTTGAACGGCAGCAGCGCCACGCCGTCGCCGGTCGTGCCCTCGGGAAACAGCGTCACCGCCCAGCCATCGCGCAGCGCCCCACGGACCTGCTCCACCTGGGCCGCCACCCCCATCCGGTCGCCGCGCGCGACGAACAGCGTGTGGTTGAGCGTCGCCAGCCAGCCGACCAGCGGCGCCCGGCGGAGCTCGGCCTTGGCGACGAAGCAGCTTCCCGTCGCTCCGGCGATCAACAGGATATCGAGCCAGCTCAGATGGTTGGCGACGAACACCACGTCGCGCGCGAGCGGCGCCCCGACGATCCGGGCGCGCGCGCCGCTGATCCGGGCGATGCGGCCGAGCAGCCAGCGCGGCCAGGGCGAACGGCGGCGGCACAGGCGCCAAAGGCCGTGGCCGGCGAGCGCGAGGAGCAGCGCGAGCACCATCGCGGCCAGGCGGAGCGTGAAGCGGAGACGGCTCATGCTAGCGCGACGAAACTGCCCGCCGCGGCAAAGCCGCGTCCTCGAACGGGCGCGTCGCCCCGCCGGCCGGGCGGCCGCGTCTCGCCACCAGCGGACGCTGCCGGCGTGCGCTCACCGGCTCAATCTTTGCGATTGAGGCTGACGCCGTAAAGCTCCATGCGGTGGTCGACCAGGCGGAAGCCCAGCTTCTCCGCGATCGCCTTTTGCAGCTGTTCCAGCTCCGGATCCACGAACTCGATCACCTTGCCGGTCTCGACGTCGATCAGATGGTCGTGGTGCGCCTCGGGCGCGGGCTCGTAGCGCGAGCGGCCGTCGCCGAAATCGTGGCGGTCGAGAATGCCCGCCTCCTCGAACAGCCGCACCGTGCGATAGACGGTGGCGATCGAGATGCCAGGATCGACGGCGGAGGCGCGCTCATACACCTTCTCTACGTCGGGATGATCCTCCGCCTCGGACAGCACGCGCGCGATCACCCGCCGCTGCTCGGTGATCCGCAGCCCCTTCTGGTTGCACAGCGTCTCGAGGTCGATCTTGCGCGCCACGATCCTGTCCTACCCCAAGCCGCTTATTGCGAAAAGCGATACCGACTCGCAATAGGACCCGCGTCAGACCACCAGCGCGTAGGTATGCGCATCGTGCAGCTGGCCGCCGCGACCGCGATAATAGCCGCGCCGTTCGCCGACCTTGTGGAAGCCGCGCGCGAGATACAGCCGCACCGCCGTATTGCCGGCGCGCACCTCGAGATGGACGCGCGCGACCCCTGCGCCACGCGCATCGGCGATCACGGCGCGGAGCATCGCCTCGCCGACGCCGCGGCGGCGCCGATGGGCGGCGACCGCGATCAGCAGCAGCTCCACCTCGTCCAGCACCTGCCGCACCAGCGCGAAGCCGGCCGGCGCCTCGTCCAGATAGGCCAGGGTCAGCCGCACGCCGGGCATGGCGAGCACGCCCAGGCACTGGCCGCGCGTCCACGCCTCGCCCCAGCGCGGGTCGAACGCGTCGGCCATCAGCCGCTCCACCGTGTCGATGTCGCGCGCGCTACCGGGGCGCAGGGCGATCGCGCGGGTCACGGTCGCCATCAGCCCGGCACCTTGGCGTCGGGCGCGCGGCCGTAGAGCGGGCGCGGCGGCAGCGTCGCCAGCGCGGGCGGCAGCAGCACCGCGTCGGCGGCGCGCGGCAGCGCCCCGCGCGGCGCCTGGCGGGGATCGTCCGAGTCGAGCCAGCGCAGCCCGTCGCCCACCGCCGCCGCTCCGTCCAATCGCGCCCGCGCGGCGGCGGGCGTGAGCGACTCGAGAGGCCCGAGCGCGCGGAGCGGCGAGGCGGCGAAGCGCTGCATGAACACCTCGCCATGCCCGCCCTCCAGCACGACCGCAACCGGCAAGCCGGCGTCGCCGTCCGCCAGCTGGCGCGCGGCGACCAGCGCCAGCGACGAGCAGCCCGCCACGGTGGCGCCCCAGCCCAGGCCCAGCCCGCGCGCGGCGGCGATGCCGACGCGGATGCCGGTGAAGCTGCCCGGCCCGACATCGACGAGGATGTGGCCCGCCCGCCCGCCGCCGGGCAACTCGGCGATCATCGGCACCAGTCGCTCGGCATGGCCGCGCTCGACCAGCTCGTGCCGCTCGGCGATCACCGAGCCGGCCTCGACCAGCGCGACCGAGCAGGCGGCCGTCGCGGCGTCGATGACCAGCGTGCGCATCCCGACCAGCGTCAGCCGATCCGGTTGAACTTCTCGAAGTCCGGGCGCGGCAGCCGCGGGAAGATGCTCGCCGGATCGCCGCGGCCGAGCGTCGAGATGATGATCGAGCGGTAATTCGGCTGATCGGCGAAGAACGCCGCATCGACCGCCGCCGCATCGAAGCCGGTCATCGGCCCGGAATCGAACCCGAGCGCGCGCGCGGCCATGATGAAATAGGCTGCCTGCAGCGTCGTGTTGAGGAACGCCGCGCGCTCGCGCCCGACCGGCTCGGCGAACCATGGCCGGGCGTCGACGTGCGGGAAGAAGTCCGGCAGGTGCTCGTGGAACTCGGTGTCGTAGGCGATGATGAGCGCCGCCGGCGCCGCGCGGATGCGGGGGCCGTTATTGGCGCTGGCGGTCTGGGCGAGCCGCTCCTTGCCCTCGCCGCTCAGCAGCCACACGAAGCGGGCAGGCTGCTGGTTGGCCGATGTCGGCCCCATCTTCACGAGCGCGTAGATGGCGCGGATGTCCGCCTCGGTCACGGCCTCGTCGGTGTAGCCGTTGAAGGTGCGCGCGGTGCGGAACAGCCGGTCGAGCGCGGTGTCGTCGAGCGGCGGCATCAGACCGCCCGGACCTCGCTCACCTCGGGGACGTAATAGCGCAGCAACTGCTCGATGCCCTGCTTCAACGTCGCGGAGGAGGACGGGCAGCCGGAGCAGGCGCCCTGCATCCGCAGATACACCTTGCCCTTGTCGAAGCCGCGATAGACGATGTCGCCGCCGTCATTGGCCACCGCCGGGCGCACGCGCGTGTCGATCAGGTCCCTGATCTGCGCGACGATGTCGGCATCGGCCGGATCGTCCGCGAAGGTCTCCTCGGCCGGTACGGCGAACCCGGCGACCGCCGGGCGGAACAGCGGCATTGCGGCCGAGAAATGATCGAGCAGCAGCTGCAGCACGTCCGGCTTCAGCTCGTGCCAGGCGACCCCCGGCGCGGCGGTGACGGAGACGAAGTCGCGCCCGAAGAACACGCCCGTCACGTCGCCCAGCCCGAACAGCGCCTCGGCGAGCGGCGAGGCCTCCGCCTCTTCCGGGGTGGCGAAATCGCGCGTGCCCGCCTCCATCACGACGCGCCCCGGCAGGAACTTGAGGGTCGCCGGATTCGGCGTGGCTTCGGTCTCGATCAGCATGAGCGCCATGTGGCGTGGGCGGGGGCTCGGCGCAAGCATGGCCCTGCTACCTGCTGTCTACACATCCAGCTGCCTCACCGCCGCGTTCCACGTCCGGATGTTGGCGCGCGCCTCCTGCACGAAGGCCGAGCGCTTCACGACACCGAGGAAGGCCTCGGCAATCCACTTGCCCGGATGGCGCAGCGGCCGCGCGAACTGGACCAGCAGCACCACGCGCGTGCCGCTCGTCTCGTTCCAGACCTCGTGATGGTAGGTGTCGTCGAACACCAGCGTTTCGCCCTCCGCCCAGCGCACCACGCGGTCGTGGACGCGCATCCGCACGTCGCCGTCGGTCGGCACGATCAGCCCGAGATGGCAGGTGATGAGCCCCTTGGTGACGCCGCGATGGTCGGGAATGTGCGTGCCCGGGGCCAGGATCGAGAAGAAGGCGCTGTTCAGGCCGGGGATGCGCGCCACCAGCGCCGCCGTCACCGGACAGCGATCGGCATTCTCGTCGATGCGATAGCCATAGCCCCACAGGAAGAAGGATCGCCACTTGCCGATCTCCGCGATTGCGCGATGATCGGGCGAGATGGTGGCGAGCGACGGCGCCGCCTGGCCCTTCAACGCCACCGCGATCGCCTCGTCGCGCACCGCGCGCCAGTGATCGCGCAGCAGCTGCGTCCAGGCGAAGTCGCGCATGTCGAGCACGGGATCGTTGGGCACCAGCGAGCCCGCGGCGATCAGCCGGTCGAACAGCCCGCGCAGGTGCTTGCCGACGCGGATCACCAGCGGCCGGCCCGTCTGCGCCGCCATTGGCGCGCCCGGTGCCGGGGCGCCGGCAATGATCGTAATGTCGGGCATCAGCGCTGTACCTGCCTCGGCCGACCGCCACATCGCGGGACTCGGCTGGGCATGGGCGGTCGCGCTCGTCATCCTGATCCTCGAAGCCATCCTCGGCGGGTGCCGCTAATGGCGATGTTGGACCAAATCATGGCGGCGAACGCCGCGCGACGCTGCAATCTATTTCAATAGCTTGGGCGCTTCCCGCGCGATCGCGGCGCGCAGCGGCGCGGCGAACAGCGAGAGCAGCGCGGGCAGGTCCACCACTGCATGGACGTGACGCTCGAACACCTCCGCGGTGCTCTTGATCGTCTGGCCCATCGCCTGCACGGTGAAATGCAGCGTGTCGCCGTCCCAGCGGTGCTGCACCTGCGCGCCGCCGGGGATCTTCTCGCCCAGCCGGCCGATGCCGCCCTCCAGCCGCGCGCGGACGCCCGCCTTGCCGAGCTGGTGGGGGATGTCGAGCGAGATGGGCTGGGTCACGGGCGCGGCTCCTTGGCGAATAGCTGCTGGTCGTCGGCGAACGCCTTGAATTCCAGCGCGTTGCCGCTGGGGTCCTGGAAAAACATGGTCGCCTGCTCGCCGGTCTGGCCCCGGAAGCGGATGTGCGGCGCGATGCCGAAGCGGACGCCGGCCGCCTGCAACCGCCCCGCGAGCGCCTCCCAGTCCGACATCGCGAGCACCACCCCGAAATGCGGGACGGGCACGTCATGCCCGTCGACCGGATTGACGACCGCGACCGGCTGCGCGGCGGGATCGAGGTGCGCGACGATCTGATGGCCGAACAGGTCGAAATCGATCCAGCCCTCGCTCGACCGCCCTTCCGGGCAACCGAGCACGCCCCCGTAAAAGGCGCGCGCGGCGGCGAGGTCGTGGACGGGGAAGGCGAGATGGAAGGGGCGGGGCGACATCCAACGGGTCTTACACAATCCTCCCCGGTGCGCCCAGACCGGAGCCCCCGCCACCAGGCCGGCTGCGCCGTCATGGTCCCCCTCCCCGTCCCGGGGAGGATTGGCTAAGGGCCACCCGTGCCCCCCGCCCTCGCCTGTCTCCTGCTCGGCGCGCTCGCCGCGCTCGGCTTCGCGCCGCTGCAGCTGTGGCCGTTGACGCTCGCCGGGCTCGCGGGCTGGCTGGCGCTGGTCCACGCCGCGCCGACGCGGCGCGCGGCGATGTGGCGCGGCTGGCTGTTCGGGGTCGGCCATTTCACGGTCAACGACAACTGGATCCAGCACGCCTTCGATTTCCAGGACGCGATGCCGCCGGTGCTCGGCTACGGCGCCGCGGTCGGGCTGGCGCTCTATCTGGCGCTGTTCCCGATGACGGCGGCGGCCATCGCGTGGTCGGCGCGCGGGCGGCGGCCGGACGCCGCCTTCGCGCTGGCCGCCGGCGCGGCGTGGATCGCGACCGAATGGCTGCGCGGGCGGCTGTTCACGGGCTATCCGTGGGACCCGATCGCCGCGATCTGGGTGCCGGTGCAGCCGATCGCGAGCGTGGCGGCCTGGGTCGGAACCTATGCGCTGAGCGGGGTGACGGTGGCCGCCGCGGCGCTGCTGCGCTCGATCCCTCGGCGGCCTCGGCCGCTCGCCGCGGCGATCGGTGTGCTCGCCGCGCTATTGGCGGCACAAGCGTTCAGCTATTCCCAGGGCACCGCCAGGTCGCCCCCCGACAGCTACCCTCGCCTCGTCGTTGTTCAGCCCAACGTCAACCAGAACGCGCGCGGCGACGACGATGCCGAGCCGATCCTGCGCCGACTCCTCTCGCTGTCCGGCGGGCCTGCCCCCTACCCGCGCCTGATATTGTGGCCCGAAGGCATGGTGCGCGACTATCTCGAAGACGGCTATCCCTTCTGGATCTACGGCGGCCGCTATCCCTGGCGTATCCGCCCCCGCCTGGCGCGGGTGCTGGGCGCGCGCGACACGCTGCTGGTCGGCGCGACGCCGCTGCGCTTCGGTGCGGGCGAGGAGCCGGTCGGCGCGGGCAACGCCGTGCAGGCGATCGGCCCCGATGCGCGGCTGCACGGCCGCTACGACAAGGCCCATCTGGTGCCTTATGGCGAGTATCTGCCGATGCCCTGGCTGCTGAAGCCGCTCGGCCTCGCCCGCCTCGTGCCGGGCGGCCTCGACTTCGATCCCGGTCCCGGCCCGCGCGCGATCGACATCCCCGGCATCGGCGCGGTGGGCGTGCAGATCTGCTACGAGATCGTCTTCTCCGGCCAGGTTGTCGACCGCGCCCAGCGCCCCCGGCTGATCTTCAATCCCTCCAACGACGCCTGGTTCGGCCGCTGGGGCCCGCCGCAGCACCTGGCGCAGGCGCGGCTGCGCGCGATCGAGGAAGGGCTGCCGATCGTCCGCGCGACGCCGACCGGCATCTCGGCGGTGATCGGCGCGGACGGTGCGCTGCTTGCGCAGCTGCCGCTCGGCCGGACGGGGACGCTGACCGTGCCGCTGCCCCAGCCCTCGCCGCCGACGCTGTTCTCCCGGCTGGGCAACCGGCTGGCGCTCGGTGTGGGACTGCTGCTCGCCGCCGCGGCCGTTGCGTTGCGCCGCCGCGCCCGCTAGGCGGCACGATATAAAGCTTTCCTTATATCCCATCCTCACGGGGTCCCATGCGCCAGAACTTCCTCTTCACCTCCGAATCCGTCTCCGAGGGCCATCCCGACAAGGTCGCCGACCAGATCAGCGACGCGGTCGTGGACCTGTTCCTCGCCACCGATCCGGAGGCGCGCGTCGCCTGCGAGACGATGGTGACGACGCAGAAGATCATCCTGTCGGGCGAGGTTCGCTCCTCCGACCGGTCGCTGATCGACGAGAAGGGGAACCTCACGGCGGAGGGCAAGCGCCGGATCGAGGCCGCCGCGCGCGACGTGGTCAAGGCGATCGGCTATGAGCAGGAGGGCTTCCACTGGCAGACCGCCAGCTTCGACAACAACCTCCACGCCCAGTCGGCCGAGATCGCGATGGGCGTCGACGAAGGCGGCAACAAGGACGAGGGCGCCGGCGACCAGGGGATCATGTTCGGCTACGCGACCGACGAAACGCCCGATTACCTGCCCGCCACGCTCTATTACTCGCATCGCATCCTCGAGCGGATGGCGGCCGACCGGCACAGCGGCGCCGCCCCGTTCCTCGAGCCCGATGCCAAGAGCCAGGTGACGCTGCACTATGAGAACGAGAAGCCGGTGCGCGCCACCGCGCTGGTCGTCTCGACCCAGCACAAGCGCGGCTACGCCGAGAAGGGCGAGCACGCCGACCTGGCGAAATATGCCGAGCTGCGCGCCTATGTGGAAGGCGTGCTGAACGATGTGCTGCCGGAGGGCTTCATCACCGAAGAGACGGCGACATACATCAACCCCACCGGCGCGTTCGAGATCGGCGGACCGGACGGCGACGCCGGGCTGACCGGGCGCAAGATCATCGTCGACACCTATGGCGGCGCCTCGCCGCACGGCGGCGGCGCGTTCAGCGGCAAGGATCCGACCAAGGTCGACCGCTCCGCCGCCTATATCGCGCGCTACATGGCCAAGAATATCGTCGCGGCGGGGCTGGCCACGCGCTGCACGATCCAGCTGTCCTACGCGATCGGGGTCGCCGAGCCGCTGTCGCTCTATGTCGACACGCACGGCACCGGCACCGTCGAGGAAGCGCGCATCGAGGAGGTGCTGCCACGCCTCGTTCGCCTGACGCCCAAGGGCATCCGCACCCACCTGGCGCTCAACAAGCCGATCTACGCCCCGAGCGCCGCCTACGGCCATTTCGGGCGCACCGCCGACGGCGATTATTTCACCTGGGAGCGCACCGACCTGGCGGACAAGCTCAAGGCCGCGCTGACGGGATGACGGCCGTGCCGGCCCTGGGCCGGCGTCCATGTCGAGGGTGGTCCGATCGGCCGTGCCCCGACGACAAGGGTCGGAACAGACTGCGGCGGACCTCGGCACCCGGCCGGGGTGACGCAGGAAGTGGCGCTCGGTAGAGGCCGAGCATGCCCGTTCGCCAGCTCTTCGCCACGCCCTTCTACGAAGGCGCACTCGACGATCCGGCCCTGATCGCCGAGCTGGAACGCTCCGTCCGCGCGCTGGCGCGGGACGACGCCGCCGGGCGCCGCTGGGCGCGCGACCACGCGTATCGGGGCTATACCTCCTATGCGTCGCTGAACGACCTGCCCGTCCGCGACCCCGCCTTCGCCGATCTCCGGCGCCGGCTCGACCGCCACGTCGCCGCCTTCGCGCAGGCCTGCGCCTTCGACCTGGGCGGGCGGCGGCTGAAGCTCGACAGCCTGTGGGTCAACCTGCTCCGGTCCGGCGGTGGCCATGCCGCGCACCTCCACCCGCACAGCACCGTCTCGGGCACCGTCTACATCGCCGTTCCGCCGGGCGCGGGCGGGCTGAAGCTGGAGGACCCGCGCCTCGCCATGATGATGGCCGCCCCGCCGCGGCGGCCGGATGCGCCCGAGCCGCTGAAGACCTTCGTCGAGGTCACGCCGGCGCCCGGCGCGGTGTTGCTGTGGGAGAGCTGGCTGCGCCACGAAGTCCCGTCGCGCAGCGCAAGCGGCGAGCGGATCAGCGTCAGTTTCAATTATCGTTGAGCGCGGGCCCGCCCGTCAGAAGCGATACAGCGCCGTCACCCGCATCAGCTGGTTGATCGGCATCGCCGGCTGACCGCGGTCGAGCTCGGCGGCGACGCGCGAGGCGTTCAGGCGGCCGATGCGATCGGGCATGGGCGTGATCTTGCCGATCACGAAGCCGGCGTCGATGCCCAGCGACAGCCCGTTCTCGACCGGGCGACCATAGCCGACCAGCATCGCCGGTGCCATGCGGCGGCTGGCGCGCAGGCCGGGCATCCGGAACGCCGGCAGGTAGCGCAGCGGCTCCGAGTCGAGCAGGTGCGGCCGCCCGGCGCGCCCGAACAGCCTCGGGCCGCCCGAGAAGTGCAGCTTGCCGCCCGCGATCGGGAACAGGTCGATCATCGCGCCGCCATATCCCGTCGCCAGCATCGAGCGCGGATCGTCGACCTGGAAGATGGGGTTCGCGGGCACCGCAATCGGCTTCAGCCGGAACTCGGCCGCCGGATGCGGCTTCGCGGGCGACAGTTGAACGCTGGTCGGCGCGGCCCCCAAGGCCGGTCCCCCCATCGCCACGATCCCTAGCGTTGTCGCCGCAAGCCGCATGATCGCCCCCGATCCGCCGCGACGCCGAGTCTCCGGACGCCGTCGTGAGCTTCGTGTCATAAAGTGAACGGGTCGTCATCCGGTCAGCCCGGCCGGTTGCGACCAGATGTGCCGAAACGGGGCTAAACCATCATTCTGGCGTCGTCGCGCGCCAGCCCGTAAAGGCGCGAGCCAGTTTCCCGATCAGGACCGTTCACCCATGGGTTTCCGCTGCGGCATCGTCGGCCTGCCGAACGTCGGCAAATCGACCCTCTTCAACGCCTTGACCGAGACCGCGGCAGCGCAGGCCGCCAACTATCCGTTCTGCACGATCGAACCGAACGTCGGCGCCGCCGCCGTGCCCGACGAGCGACTGACGGCGCTCGCGGGTCTCGCTCATTCGGCCAAGGTGATCGAGACGCAGCTCGGCTTCGTCGACATCGCCGGGCTGGTGCGCGGTGCGTCCAAGGGGGAGGGACTCGGCAATCAGTTCCTCGCCACCATCCGCGAGGTCGACGCCGTCGTTCATGTGCTCCGCTGCTTCGAGGACGGTGACGTGACGCATGTCGAGGGCAAGGTGGACCCGATCGCCGACGCCGAGACCGTGGAGACCGAGCTGATGCTCGCCGACCTGGAGAGCCTGGAGAAGCGCGTTCCTGCGCTCGCCAAGAAGGGTCAGGCCGGCGATAAGGAGGCCAAGGCGGCCGCGCAGGTGCTCGGCCGCGCGCTGGACCTGCTGCGCGACGGCAAGCCCGCCCGGCTGGCCGACGCGCGGGATCCGGAGGAGGCGCGCCTGCTCGACCAGGCGCAGCTGCTCACGGCCAAGCCCGTCCTCTATGTCTGCAATGTCGACGAGGCGGACGCGGCCAACGGCAACGCGCTGTCCGCGCGCGTGTTCGAGAAGGCCAGGGCCGAAGGTGCCGAGGCGGTGGTCGTCTCCGCCGCTATCGAGGCGGAGATTGCGACCATGCCCGCCGTCGAGCGCGGCGAGTTCCTGGCCGAGCTGGGCCTGACCGAAACCGGTCTCGCCCGCGTCATCCGCGCGGGCTATCGGCTCTTGCACCTCCTCACCTTCTTCACCGCCGGCCCGAAAGAGGCGCGCGCCTGGACCATCCCGGTCGGCGCCAAGGCCCCGCAGGCGGCCGGTGCGATCCACTCCGATTTCGAACGCGGTTTCATCCGCGCCGAAACCATCGCCTACGACGATTACGTCCGGCTGGGCGGCGAGGCAGCGGCGCGCGAGGCGGGCAAGCTGCGGAGCGAGGGCAAGGATTACGTCGTCCAGGACGGCGACGTGATGCTGTTCCGCTTCAACGTGTAAGGGGGCAACGTGCCCCCTTGCCGATCAGATCAGGCGGCCTTCTTGCGGCTACGCTTGGGGGCCGCGGCGGCCTCCGCGTCCTCTTCCTCGTCATGCTCCTCTTCGCCGGCCTCGCCGAGTGCCGCGCCGAGCTCTTTCAGCTTGTCGCCCTGCTTGTCCGCCTTGTCGGCGATCCTGACCGTCGCTTCGCCCAGTCGATGCAACAGCGCGTGGATCCGATCGGCGTCGGGTGTGGCCTTTTCCAGCTGCTTGCGCAGCGCGGTCAGGTCACGGAGAATCCCCTTCGCGCCCGCTACCTCGGTCTCGGCCAACGCCGCCTCCCAATCCTCGATCAGGTGGGCGCCCTTGTCGGGCTTGGTCGACTCCAACCCGCGATTGATCGCGTTGATGGTGCCTGCGAACTTGATAGCCATGACCTCTTCTCCTCTGGATCGAGGGCGCAACGAGGGCACCGACGCCGGAGGTCCGCGTCCGAACCGGATTCGTTCACCCCGGCAACACAGGGCAACGGTTCGCGTGATCGGCGCGCCGCAAGCGGCACCGCAGCGGTGAGGGGGATATGAGCGCCCCTCTCGCCCTGCTGCTCGCGCAGGCGATGCCGGGCATGGACATGGCGCCAGGCTCCTCCCCGGCACGGGAAGGGGGACCGCCGGCGAAGCCGGTGGTGGAGGGGGCTCCGTCAGGAACCGTGTCGCGCGCAACCGAGCCCCCTCCACCGTGCGCTGACGCGCATGGTCCCCCTCCCCGTCCCGGGGCGGACAGTGATTGCGCTGGCCGTCAGATGACGATGCCCGGCATGGCGGGCGATCAGCGCATGGCGATGAGCATCGGCGGGGGAGCATACGAGTCCGGCTCGGGCACCGCGCGCGTGCCCGCGGCCGAGGGGCCGATGCGGGGGCAGATGATCCATGCCGGCGGCTGGATGCTGATGACGCACGGCTATGCCTGGGGCGTCGTCACCGATCAGGGCGGCCCGCGCGGACAGGATGAAGCCTTTATCACCTCGATGGCGATGCTGATGGGCGACCGCGACCTGTCGGATCGCGTCCACCTCCAGCTGACATCGATGCTCAGCCTCGATCCGCTAATGGGGCCGCGCGGCTACCCCAACCTGTTCGCTACCGGCGAGACGGCGGACGGACGGCCGCTGGTCGATCGGCAGCATCCGCACGACCTGTTCATGGAGCTGTCCGGCCGCGTCGATTACCGGCTGGGCGGCAAGGACAGCCTGTTCCTCTATGGCGGCCCGGTCGCGGAGCCGGCGCTCGGCCCCGCCGCCTTCATGCACCGCGGTTCGGCGCGCTATCTGCCGCTCGCACCGATCACCCACCACTGGTTCGATTCGACGCACATCACCTATGGTGTCGTCACCGCCGGCTATGCGGGGCCGCAGCTTCAGCTGGAGGGCTCCGCCTTCCGCGGCCGCGAGCCCGACGAGCATCGCTGGGACATCGAGGCGCCGGCGCTCGACAGCTGGAGCGTGCGCGCGACCTGGACGCCCTCGCCGCACTGGGCCGCACAGGTCAGCCACGGCCGGCTCCACAGCCCGGAAGCGCAGGAGCCCAACGCCGACGAGCGCCGCACCACGGCGACGGTGAGCTACGCGGCCGGCGGGCTGACCGCGATGGTGGGCTATGGGCTGAAGGCGAAGCTGCCCGGCCGCGCGCTGCCGGCCTGGATCGGCGAGGCCGCATGGGAGATCGGCCGCCACCATACGCTGTTCGGCCGGATCGAGCATGTGAAGAACGACGAGCTGTTCCCGGACCCCGCCGATCCGCTGCACGACCGGCCGTTCCGCGTCACCAAGGCCGAGGGCGGCTATGCCTATCGCATCGCGCTGGCCGGGCCGCTCGGCATCGCGCTGGGCGGCACGCTCGCCGGCTATGCGAAACCCGCCGCGCTCGACGCCGCCTATGGCAACGCGCCGGTGAGTTGGACGTTGTTCGGCAAGCTGGCGGTCGGACTATAGTGATGCGCCGTCACCCCGGCCCGGCGTCGGGGTCCAACGAGGAACGAGGATCGCGGTCCGGATGATGCACGAACCTTCGCTCCCGGCCCGGCTCGGATCCCGGCTCAAGGCCGGGATGACGACCGGCCTGCTGGCGCTCGCCAGCTGCGCTTACCCCTATAATCCGCCGTCGCTGCCACCCGCCACCGCGCCGGTGACCCCGCTGACCGCCGAAGCGCCCGGCCAGCGCCCGCCCGTCACCATCCTCGTCTCGATCGACGGCTTCCGCCCCGATTACCTTCACCGCGGCGACACGCCCAATCTCGACGCGCTGGCGCAGGCGGGCGTATCCGGCGCAATGCGGCCGTCCTTCCCGACGATCACCTTCCCGAACCACTATACGCTCGTCACGGGCCTGCGCCCGGACCGCAACGGCATCGTCGAGAACACGATGCAGGACCCGCGCCGCCCCGGCGTGACGTTCGACATCCATGACGCCAAGCAGGTCGGCGACCGCTTCTGGTGGGACGCGGCGGAGCCGCTCTGGGTCACTGCCGAGCGCGCCGGCATCCGCACCGGCACGATGTTCTGGCCGGGCGCCGACGCGCCGATCGGCGGTGTCCGGCCGAGCGTGTGGGTGCCCTACACCGCGGCGATCACCAGCCCGCAGCGTGTCCGCTTCGCGCTCGACTGGCTGCGCCGCCCGGCGGCCGACCGGCCCGCGTTCGAGACGCTCTATTTCGACGTGGTCGACAAGACGTCGCACAACCAGGGCTATGATTCGCCCGAGAAGCTCGCCGCGATCCGCGAGGTGGACACCGCGATCGGCCAGCTCACCAACGGGCTGGTGGCGATGGGTATGGCGGCCAATATGGTGATCGTCGCCGATCACGGCATGGAGGGTGTGCCGCCCGACCACCAGCTCGATCCCCGCGCGATCCTGGACGATGCCACGCTGGCGCGCGCGCAGATCGGCGGACCGCTGCTCTATTTCTACCCTGTCGCGGGCCAGGACGCCGCGGTGGCGGTGCGCGTCGTCGGCCGTCACCCGCACAGCCGCTGCTGGCGCAAGGCGGACCTGCCGGCGCGCTTCCATTACGGCCGCAACCCGCGCGTGCCGCCGTTCGTCTGCCTCGCCGATGGCGGCTGGCGCTTTTCCACCGACGCGCCGCTCACCTATGTGAAGGGGGATCACGGCTTCGATCCGGCGGACCCGGCGATGCGCGCGCTGTTCCTCGCGGTCGGGCCGGCCTTCGCGCCCGGCAGGCAGCTGGCCGATTTCGACAATGTCGACGTCTACCCGCTGGTGCGCGAGCTGATCGGCCTGCCGCCCGCGACCGGCATCGACGGCAGCGCCAAGCGCTTCGATCCGGTGCTGCGACGCTAGCGATGCAGTATTTCGAGGATATCGCGGTCGGCGCCACGGCGCGCTTCGGCAGCTACGCGGTCACGCGCGAGGAGGCGACCGACTTCGCGCGCCGCTTCGATCCCCAGCCCTTCCACCTGTCCGACGAAGCGGCGGCGCAGACCCATTTCGGCCGGCTCTCGGCGAGCGGCTGGCACACCTGCGCGATGACCATGGCGATGCTGGTCGAGAATCTGAAGGACCACCAGGAGGCCGGCCTGGGTTCGCCGGGGATCGACGCGCTGCGCTGGCTCAAGCCGGTCTATCCGGGCGACACGCTGCGGGTGGAATCGGAGGTGCTGGAGAAGCGCCGTTCCACCAGTCGGCCGGACATGGGCATCTACAAGAGCCGGGTCACCGTCTTCAATCAGGATGACGTGGCGGTGATGACGATGGTCAGCAACGGCCTGATCCGCACCCGCACGCCGGCGGAGCCCTCGGCCTAACGAGGCCCGCGTCCACCCCCGCTCCGTGCGCTGTCAGCGCGCCCCCCGCCGACGAAGCCGGAGCGCGGCGTGCTCGCCCCGACCGCCTGATCCTGTTGGCGGACACTCTGCCGGTAAGCCTGCCGGGCCCCGCCCCGCTGCGCCCGGAACGCGCCGGCCTGCAGCGCCTGCCGGCCGCGGCTCACATCCTGCCGATCGCCCTGCCGCGCGTCGCGAACGCCTCCCCCGAACGCCCGCCAGTTATCGCGGCCCTGCGGGTTGCCGTAACCGCGCCGCGATTGCCAATAGCGCCGCTGGCCGTCGGTCCAGCGGTAGGGCCGCCGCTCGCGATCATAGACGTAGATGCCGACGCCGGGGTAATAGAAGTCGCCATACCAGCCGAAGCCGTAGCCGCCATAGCCATAGGGCTCGTAATAACCGGCAGGACCATAGCCACCGTACGCGCTCTCATCGTAATAGCCGGCATAGCCGAGCCCGCCGCCATAGCCGTCGCGGTCCGCACAGCCGCCGAGCGCCAGTCCTGCCGCTCCCAGCGCGGCCGCCATCACGATATGCCGTACCATCACGCTTCTCCCACGCGCTCAGGCGATGGCCGGGACCATCGCCAGCATCTCGGAAACGGGCGATGTCCCCGATCCGTTCCGAAAGGTTAATGGCCGGGAAAGCTGACCAGCGCGTCGACCGCGATCCCGTCGGCGCGGAGCGCGTCGGCGCCGCCCAGATCGGGCAGGTCGATCAGGAACTGCGCCTGGCTGACGGCCGCGCCCGCGCGGCGCAGCAGGCGGACGGCGGCGCGGGCGGTGCCGCCGGTCGCGATCAGGTCGTCGATCAGCACGACGCGCGCGCCCGGCGTGCAGGCGTCGGCATGCATGGCGATGCGATCCTGCCCATATTCCAGCGCATAATCCTCGGCGATGGTCGCGCCCGGCAGCTTGCCGTCCTTGCGGATGAGCAGCACCCCGGCCCCGAGCGGCACCGCGACGGCGGCGGCGAACAGGAAGCCGCGCGCCTCGATCCCGGCGACGAGATCCACCGGCCCCGATACCGCCGCGACCATCCGCGCCACTACCGCCGCCAACCCCGCGGGATCCAACAGCAGCGTGGTCACGTCGCGGAATTGGATGCCGGGCTTGGGAAAGTCCGGGATGGTGCGGATCAGCGCCTTGATGTCGTCGTTCATCACGCCTTCCATCTCAACGCCACGCCGTCAGACGTGGCCGGCTGCGCCGACCACGCTGCCCGCCGCGGCGAGTCCTGCTCGTGCTTGCGCACGCGCAGGCCGCCCGCTCAATGCTTCACGTCGCGCCACACGTTCTGGTACGAGCCCCAGGCCAGGAACACGAAAATCAGCGCGAAGATCACCGCCGCCAGGCCGGCGGCGTGCCGGGTCTCCAGGCGCGGCTCGGCCGTCCAGGTCAGGAAGGCGGCGACGTCCCTGGCCATCTGGTCCACCGTCGGCTTGGTGCCGTCGGCATATTGGACCTGCCCTTCCTGCTTGAGCGGCGGCGGCATCGCGATGTTCAGATTGGCGAAGTACTTGTTGTAGTAGCGGCCCTTGGGCGTCGCCGCGTCCGGGAACTCCTTCACCAGCGCCGCGGGCTGCGGCACATAGCCGTGACCGACCAGCGAGTAGATGTAGTTCGCGCCGTCTTCGCGCGCCTTCACCATATCGGACAGGTCCGGCGGGATGGCGCCCCCGTTCGCCGCGCGCGCGGCAGTATCGTTGGCGAAGATCAGCGGGAAGTGATCGGACGGCACGCCCTTGCGCGTGGTCGCCTCGCCGGTGTCGGCATTCACGCTCGGGATCTGGTCCCACGCCGCCGCCAGCGTCTTCACCTGGCCGACGCTGTAGCCGAACTGCGCGAGATCGCGGAACGCGACGAGCCGGATCGAGTGACAGGCCGAGCAGACCTCCTTGTAGACCTGGTAGCCGCGCTGCAGCTGGCGCTTGTCGAAGCGACCGACCACGCCGGCGGACGGCAGCCCCGCGTCGAGCACGCGCCCGCCATTCTCCTTGTTTTCCGCCAGGACCCGTTCCGCGGCAGTCTCCGCCGGCGGGTTCCTGATCCAATCGGATAACGTCGAGAACAGCCCGATCAGCAGCGCGGCGACAAAGCCGAGCCCCACCAAGCTGCCGATCCAACGAACCATGTCTGTTCAAACCCCTTTGGTGGATCGGCTCAGGCGAGCGCGAGCGCCGTCTGAGCCGGGCTGGTGCCGCCATGCTTGGCCAGCACCGCTTCCGTGATCGAGTTCGGCAGCACCCGCGGACGCTCCATCGCGGAGAGCAGCGGCAGGACGATCAGGAAATGCGCGAAATAATAGGCGGCGGTGATTTGCCCTAGCGTGAGGAAGGCGGGCGACGCCTCCGATCCGCCGACCCAGCCGAGCAGCAGCACGTCCACCACCAGCACCCAGAACGCGATCCGCGCCTTGGGCCGGAAATTGTTCGAACGGATCGGCGACGGATCGAGCCAGGGCAGGAAGAACAGCAGCAGGATCGAGCCGAACATGGCCATCACGCCCCACAGCTTCGCCGGGATCCAGAGAAAGTTGACCGTGAACGAGCGCAGGATGGCGTAGAACGGCCAGAAATACCATTCCGGCACGATGTGCGCGGGCGTCGAGAGCCGGTTGGCCGGGATGTAATTGTCCGGATGCCCCAGATAATTGGGCGCGAAGAACAGGAGCGCGGCGAAGATCGCGAAGAACACGCCCAGCCCGACCGCGTCCTTGGCCGTGTAATAGGGGTGGAACGGCACCGTGTCCTGCTCGCCCTTCACGTCGACCCCGGTGGGATTGTTCGAGCCCGGGATGTGCAGCGCCCAGATGTGCAGGATGATGACCCCCGCCGTCACGAACGGCAGCAGGTAATGCAGCGAGAAGAAGCGGTTGAGCGCGGCGTTGTCGGGCGAGTAGCCGCCGAGCAGCCAGATGCGGATGCTCTCCCCCACCAGCGGGATGGCGGAGAAGAAGCCGGTGATGACCTGCGCGCCCCAGAAGCTCATCTGCCCCCACGGCAGGACATAGCCCATGAAGGCCGTCGCCATCAGCAGCAGGAAGATCGTGACGCCCAGCAGCCACACCATCTCGCGCGGCGCCTTGTACGAGCCGTAGTACAGCCCGCGGAAGATGTGGATGTAGACCACCGCCATGAACATCGACGCGCCGTTGGCGTGGGCATAGCGCAGGAACCAGCCCGCGTTCACGTCGCGCATGATCGCCTCGACGCTGTCGAAGGCGACCGCGCCGTTGGCGGCGTAGTGCATGGCCAACACGATGCCGGTGACGATCTGGATGCCCAGCGCCGCCCCCGCCAGCACGCCGAAGTTCCAGAAATAGTTGAGGTTGCGCGGCACCGGATAGCCCGCGCCGACGGCGTTGTAGACGAGGCGCGGCAGCGGCAGCTTCTCGTCCAGCCAGCGCATCAGCGGCTGCTTCGGTTCATAATGCTTGGCCCAGGGAAAGCTCATGCGTCTGTCTCGCTCAACCGACCGTCACGGCGGTGTCGGATGTGAAATTATACGGGGGAACCTCGAGATTCCGCGGGGCCGGGCCTTTGCGGATGCGCGCGGCGGTGTCGTATTGCGAACCGTGGCACGGGCAGAAATAGCCGCCGAACTCGCCGCGGTTCTCGCCCTCGGCCGCCCCGAGCGGGATACAGCCCAGATGGGTGCACACGCCCATGGTGATCAGCCAGTTCTTCTTGCCGGCCTTGGTTCGCGCTTCCAGCGTCTGCGGGTCGCGCAGGTCGCCGATCGCCACCGCGTCGGCGGCCTTGATCTCGGCCGGCGTCAGATTGCGGACGAACAGCGGCTGCTTGCGAAACGAGGTCTTGATCGCCTGGCCCGGCGCAATCTTGCTGAGATCGACCTCCGTGGTCGAATCCGCCAGCACGTCCGCGGACGGGTTCATCTGGTTGACCAGCGGCAGCACGATCGCCACCCCGCCCGCGCCGGCGAAGGCGATCGCGGCGATGTTCAGGAAGTCGCGGCGGCGGGGATCATGCACCTCCTCCGTCAGCAGCGCCGGGTCTTCGCCGGGAGGAAGCTGATCGTTCACGGTCGCCATTCGCGTCGAAACCTCTGATCCATCCTGGGGCGCACGCCCTGCCGCTTCCCGCGCAAAATGCGGGCGTGGGGCTGCCATAAACGCCCCCTCGCCGCTTTGCCAACTCCCTTTTACCCAATGGGCGACCGGGTTTACACAACGGCGGTGCGTCTCGCCCTCCACCAGCCCGACATCGCCGGCAATGTCGGCGCGATCCTCCGGCTGGCGGCGTGCCTGGGCGTCGGCGTCGACCTGATCGAACCGATGGGCTTCGCCTGGAGCGATCGGGCGCTCCGCCGCGCGGGCATGGATTACGCCGACGCCGTCGCGGTAAACCGGCATGCGGACTGGGCCGCCTTCGCCGAGCAGGTCGCGGGCCGCGTCGTGCTCCTCACCACCGCCGGCGCCGAGCCGCTGCCGGCGGCGCGCTTCCGCACCGACGACGTGCTGCTGCTCGGCTCGGAAGGGGCCGGCGTGCCCGCGGCCGTGCACGCCCGCGCCGATCTGCGCGTGCGCATTCCGATGCGGCCGGGGCTGCGTTCGCTCAACGTCGCGCTCGCGGCGGCGCTCGCGCTGGGCGAGGCGCTGCGCCAGACGCATGGCTGGCCAGAGTGAAACGCCGCCTGGCAAGCCGGGCGAGGATTGCTATGGGCCCGGTCATGCCGCCGCTCGACGCTCAGCAAGCCGCCGCCCGCGTCGCGTTTGAGGGTCTGCGCGACCGCATCTGCGCCGCCTTCGAAGCGATCGAGCGCGAGGCGGCGTCCGGGGCGACCTTCGAATACATTCCCTGGGATCGCACCGACCCGTCCGGCGTGCCCGGCGGCGCCAAGGAAAATGGCGGCGGCGTGCGCGGGGTGATGAAGGGCCGCGTGTTCGAGAAGGTGGGCGTCAACGTCTCCACCGTCGGCGGCACCTTCGAGGGCGAGTTCGGCAGGACCATCCACGGCGCCGGCGACGACCCGCGCTTCTTCGCGACCGGTATCAGCCTGGTCGCGCACATGGCGAACCCGCACGTGCCCGCAGTCCACATGAACCTGCGCTTCCTGCGCACCACCAAGCAATGGTTCGGCGGCGGCGCCGACCTGAACCCGCCACTGCCGATCGCGGCCGACACCGCCGACTTTCACGCGGCGCTGCAGGCGGCGTGCGACCGACATGACCCCGGCTATTATCCCCGCTTCCGGCAATGGGCGGACGAGTATTTCTACATCCCCCACCGGCAGGTGCATCGCGGGGTCGGCGGTATCTTCTACGATCACCTGGAGGTCCCGTTCGACGCCGGTCTCGCTTTGGCTCAGGACGTGGGTCAAGCCTTTCTGGAGAGTTATCCGGCGATCGTGCGGCGTCGCATGAACACGCCGTTCACCGACGTCGAGGTGGCGGCGCAGCGGACGTGGCGGGGCCGCTATGCCGAGTTCAACCTGGTCTACGACCGCGGCACGCTGTTCGGGCTCAAGACCGGCGGCAACATCGACGCGATCCTGATGAGCCTGCCGCCGGTCGCGACATGGTCGTGAGGCGTCGGGGGGAGGCTTCCGCATGGGCCTGACGCCGGTCCCGCCGGAGCAGCTGGCGACGATCGTCACCACGCTGGAGATGCGCGAACGACCCAGGCCGCGGCCGCTGCCCGACGCGCCGCTGCGGCTGGTACGGTGGCCCGCGCCCGCGCCCGACGCTTACCGGGCGCTGTTCCGGCGTGTGGGCGCGCGCTGGCTGTGGTTCTCGCGGCTCGTGATGGACGACGCGCAACTGTTGGCGATCATTCGTGATTCTTCCGTAGAGGTCTACGCCGCGGTCGATCGCGCCGGGATCGAGGTCGGCATGCTGGAGCTAGACATCCGCGTCGCCGGCGCCTGCGAGATCAGCTATTTCGCGCTCGCGCCCGAGCTGGCGGGGCGCGGGCTGGGCCGCTGGCTGATGGCGGAGGCGCTGGCGCGCGCGTGGCGGCCGGGCGTCACGCGGGTGTGGCTGCACACCTGCACGCTCGATCACCCTTCCGCGCTCGGCTTCTACCGCGCGCAGGGCTTCACGCCGATCGCCCGCACGATCGAGACGTTCGCCGACCCGCGCGCGCTGGGCGTGCTGCCCGAAGACTGCGCGCCCCAGGTTCCCTACCTGACCAGCCGCCGATAGGCCGACACCGCCAGCAGCGCCGAGGCGAGCGCGGTCGCCGCCGACACCGCCGCCGCGCCCGCATCGACCATGGCGATGGCGATCGGATTGCCCCCGTCGCCTTGCGCGCGCAGCCATCCTTCGAGCAGCAGCAGCGGCTCGGCGGCGAGCCAGCCGATCCCCAGCACCGCCGCCGTCACCACGGCCAGCGCGCCGCCCGAGCCGCGCGTCAGCCGGAAGGCGCGTGCGACCGCGGCGATGGCGGACAGCCGCGGCTCGGCCGCCAGCGCCGGCCCGGCAGGCAGCAGCCGCCCGAGGACATAGATGCCCGGCAGCACCCAGAGCAGCAGGCCCGCCCCCGCCATCAGCGCCACCAGGCCGCTCGCCAGCAACAGGCGCGGCCACAGCGCCGCGCCGCGCCGCAGCGCGGTCGCCACGCTGGGTCGGGTCTCGTCGAGGTAGAGCCGGTAGACGGTTGCCGAGCCCCACAAGCCGAGCCCGAAGGCGAGCAGATACCAGGGCGCCTGCGCGGTCAGCCATTGCGCCAGCACCTGCGCGCGCGCGGGCATGTCGGCGGTCGGCGGCAGCTTCGGCGGCGCGGGCAGCAGCAAACCCAGCGCATAGGCCGGCAGGAACCAGAACGGCCCCGCCACCGCAAGCAGGAGCGCGCGGTCGCGGCGGGCCAGGGCCGCCGCGTCCGCCACCACACCGGCGGCCGTCACCCTCATGCCGGGACCGGCGCGCTCCCGCCGCCCGTCACCGCCGCATACAGCCGCGCCGCGAACACCTGCACGACCGAGGTGAACGCCGCCGTCACCAGCGCGGCCGCGATCGCCGCCATGAACTGCGCGGTGGCGATGTTCTCGGGCCCCAGCACCAGCCGGAACACGATCCCGACCACCGATTGTGCGGCCAGCAGCGAGACCGTGAACACCACGAAGAACAGCAGCGCGACGCCGATCAGCTTCCACGTCAGCCCGCGGGTCAGTTCGAACGAGCGGCGCAGCGCGCCCAGCGCGCGATGCTCGTTCAGGATGACGGCGTTGACCAGGAACAGCCGCGCGCTGATCCACAGGCCCAGCCCGATCAGGACCAGCGAATAGAGCGCCAGGAAGCCGAACGCGCCGGGCGCGATCGACGGCATCGTACCCGTTCCCTTGTAAGCGGCCGCGGCGGTGAAATCGTAATGGGTGGCGATCAGCGTCGCGACCACCGGCAGCGCCAGCAGCACGCCCAGCCCGAACAGGACAAGCAGCACGAGGAGGTTGGCCGGCAGCCGGCGCAGCGCGAGCCGCCCGGCCTCGGCGCGGTCCGTCGCCGGATGGCTGGCCACCGCGATGATCGCGAGCTGCGCCCAGAGGTTCGCCAGCAGCCCCGCCAGTCCGATCAGCGCGACGAGCGCCGCGGCGCCCGGGCCTGGCGCGCCGTAGAGCCGGATGGCGTTCTGCACCGCGGACGGCAGCACGAACGCCACCAGCGCCAGCGGCGCGATCACGCCCGCCCTGCCCGCCAGCACATCCGTCGTGCTGTCCCAGACGTCGCCGATCCTCGCCATGTCGCCCTCCCGCTACGCGCCGCCGTGTAGGCGGCACGGGCGCGGCGGGCAACCTTGCGCCGACGCCCACCCCGCCGCACATCCCGGGCGTGGAGCCGCTTCCCCTGCCCGAATGGCGCGTCAGCCCCGGCCTGTCGCCCTATGCCGAAACGCTGGCGGCGATGGAGGCGCGCGCCGCCGCCGTCGCGGCCGGTGCGGCGGGCGAGCTGATCTGGCTGCTGGAGCACCCGCCGGTCTATACCGCCGGCACCAGCGCCGCAGCGTCGGAACTGATCGATCCGCGCTTTCCGGTGGTCGCGGCGGGGCGCGGCGGCCGCTATACCTATCACGGCCCCGGCCAGCGGATCGGCTATCCGGTGCTCGATCTCAACCGGCGCGGGCGCGACGTCCGCTGCTACGTCCATGCGCTGGAGGGCTGGGTGATCGCCGCGCTCGCCCGGCTCGACGTCGCCGCGTTCCGCGCGCCCGGCCGGGTGGGGATCTGGACGCTCGACCGGGGCCGCGAGGCGAAGATCGGCGCGATCGGCGTGCGGGTCAGGCGCTGGGTCACCCTGCACGGCTTCGCGGTCAACATCGCGCCCGATCTCACGCATTTCGAAGGAATCGTGCCGTGTGGGCTGGCGGAATACCCCGTGACGAGCCTCGCCGCCCTGGGCCGCCAGGGCGATCTTGCAACTTTTGACGCGGCGCTGGCGTTCACCGCGGCCGAGTTCCTGCAAACTCTTTCTTGTCCGCACAAAATCGAGGCTTGAGGGACTTGCGCGTAGCAGTTAATACCCACGGCGATTTGGGAGTTTCGAGCAGCCAAGCCGGTCCAAATCCTTTATCATTAGGGAGCTTCATATGCGTGCACTCATTTCCAAGGTCCTGACCGGCTCGGTCCTCGTCGGCGCGGCACTGGCCGTCTCGGCCTGTGGCCCCAAGGCCGACACCACCACGACCGACAACACCATGGTCACCGACATGAACGCCACTGGCGACACCGACACGATGGCCACGGACAACATGACCTCCGTCGACAGCGGCGCCAACACGGGGGCAATGGCCAACGACACGGCGATGTCGAACGACACGATGTCGGCCAACGACACGATGTCGGCGAACACCACCGGCAACATGTAATCTCGTTCGCTAGGCGAGCGTGCGATGCGGGGCCGTCCGGGATGCCGGGCGGCCCTTTCTCGCGTGTGGCGCGGGCGTTCGTCGCAACAGTGTGGCAATCGGGCGGCTCAGCACGCTGGAAAGGCTTGGGTTTGGATTCGCCAGGGGGTAGAATCCGTCCAAGTCACCGCTTCAGTGGAGGAAGCCGCCCCCATGATCGTCTCCCGCCTCGCCCTCGCCGCCGCCGCTGCGTTCGCCCTCGCCGGGCCGGCGGCCGCGCAGTTCCACCTCCAGAGCCACCGGTTCGACGGCGCGACGGTGACGGGCGGCGAACCCGGCGTCCTCAGCCAGAAGCTGCCCGACGCGACGCCCGCCGAAGTGCGCGCCGCGATGGTCTGGAACATGCGCGCCGCGCTCAACGTCGCCGCGCTGCAATGCCAGTTCGAGCCGACCCTGCTCACCGTGCCCAACTACAACGCCGTCCTGAAGGACCACGACGCCGAGTTCGACGGATCGCAACGGATCCTGACCAAATATTTCGCCCGCACCAACAAAGCCGCCGGCGCGGGGCAGAAGGCGCTCGACCAGTTCGGCACCCGCACCTATTCCAGTTTCGTCACCGTCGGTGGCCAGCTCGGTTTCTGCCAGACGGCCGCGGCGATCGGCCGCGACGCGGTGTTCCAGCCGCGCGGCCAGTTCGGCGCCCTCGCGGCTGACCGGCTGCAGCAGATGCGCAACAGCCTGTTCGGCTCCTGGGGAGACGAGGTGCGCCCCGGCTTCGTCCACGTCGCCGACGGCACCGCGCTGCCGCGCTTCGATCCGGTGTGCTGGGACAAGAAGGGGCTGTGGGTCGCCAAGAAGTGCGGCGCGCTGGCCTGGCCTCCGGCGCCGGTGGCGACTGCCGCGAACTAGGATCAGCGCAGACCCAGCAGCTTGTGGGTCTGGAGCGACAGCCGCCAGCGCGGCTGCGCCATGATGAGCTCGACGCAGGCGGCGCGGTTCGCCTCGGCATCCCCGTCGTCGAGCGGCTGGATGAGGCGGTGGGCGAAATCCCAAGTATCCAGCGCCGCCAGATCGGTGCCCGGCTGCGGCCAGACCAGCTTCAGCTCGTCGCCCGCACGCTGGACCACGCTGCTGCCTGCCTTGGGACTGATGCATAGCCAGTCGATGCGCGGATGCGCGGGCAACGTGCCGTTGCTCTCCATGGCGATACGGAAGCCACGCGCGTGCAACGCATCGACGAGCGCATCGTCCACCTGGAGCATCGGTTCGCCGCCGGTGAGCACGGCGAAGCGGTCCTCGGTCCCCGCGCCCCAGAACCCCTGCGCGGCGTCGGCCAGCGCGTCCGCATCGGCGAAGCGGCCGCCGCCCGCGCCGTCGACGCCGACGAAATCGGTGTCGCAGAACCGGCACACCGCGGTTGCGCGATCCTGCTCGCGGCCGGACCACAGGTTGCATCCGGCAAAGCGCACGAACACCGCACGCCGGCCGGCGTTCACGCCTTCCCCCTGGAGCGTGAGGAACATTTCCTTGACGGCGTAGCTCACGGGACCTGCGCGTAAGCCGTCGGATCGGGGACGCCGGCGTCGAGGAAACCCTTGTGGCGCAGCCGGCAGCTGTCGCACCGCCCGCAGTGCAGGCCGGCCGGGGTCGGATCGTAGCAGGACCAGCTCAGCCCCAGATCGAGCCCGAGCCGCATCCCCTCGCGCACGATGTCGGCCTTGGTCATCGCCTGGAGCGGGGCGTGGATGCGGAACGGGCTGCCCTCCACGCCGGCCTTGGTGGCGAGCTCCGCCAGCCGCTCGAAGCCGGCGATGAACTCGGGCCGGCAATCCGGATAGCCCGAATAGTCGAGCGCGTTGACGCCGATGAACAGGTCGCGCGCGCCGGCCGCCTCCGCCCAGCCGAGCGCCAGGCCGAGAAAGATCGTGTTGCGCGCCGGCACGTAGGTGACGGGGATGCCGGGCTCGACGCCGCCCTTGGGCACGGCGATGTCAGCGGTCAGGGCCGAGCCGCCGAACGCCGACAGATCGAGCGGCAGCACGATGTGCCGCTCCGCTCCGAGCGCGGTGGCGACGCGGTGTGCCGCGTCCAGCTCGACGCGATGGCGCTGATGGTAATCGATCGAGAGCGCGAGCAGGCCGAAGCCGTCCGCACGCGCGCCGGCGGCGGCGACCATCGAGTCGAGCCCGCCGGAAACGAGCGCCACGGCGAGCGGTGCGGTCATGCCATCGGAGCTAGGCGCGCCCCTGCCGCGCCGCAACGAAAAAGGGGCCGCCCGAAGGCGGCCCGAGGCGTTCATCAAGGGAGAAAAGCGTGCCGAAGCACGGGAGCCGGATAGCCGGGGAGAAATGAAGACCAGGTTAATAGGGATCAGGCGATCGTGGCTCGGCGGGCACGCGGAACGCCTGCGCGCAGAAGGCGCAGTCGACTTGGATCATGCCGTCCGCGTCCGCCATCGCGGCCCGCTCGTCGGCCGGAAACCGCGCCAGCACGCCCGCGATATGGTCCGGATCGCAGCGGCAGCCGCGCGCGACGGGTGTGGCGGCGAGCACGCGCACCTCGTCCTCGTTGAACAGCCGCCACAACAGCGTTTCCAGCGGCAGCGCCGGATCGGCGAGCTCGGTCGCCGCGATGGTCTGGCCGAGGATGGCGACATGCTCCCATTCGGGGTGATCGAGCCGCACGTGCAGCCGCTCGCGCCCTTCCTCGCCCTCGGGCAGGTGCTGGAGCAGCAGCGCGCCCGCGATCGTGCCGCCGTCCGCGCCCCGACCGATGCCGACGCGCACCAGCGTCGGGATCTGCTCGGATTGAACGAAATAATGCTCCGCCGCCGCCGCCAGCGTCGCGCCGTCGAGCGGCACGATCCCCTGATACCGCTCGCCCGTGGACGCCAGGTCGAAGGTGATGGCGAGATAGGCCGCGCCGAACAGCGCCTGGACGTCCGGCTCAACCGGCGCCGCGGCGAGTGCGACGGCGTCATAGTCGACGTAACCGCGCAGCTCGCCACCGCGATAGTCGCAGACCAGCAGCCGCACGACGCCGGCCTCCGCGCGGGTCTGCATCGTCAGCTGGCCGGACGGGTCCTTCAGGGTCGCGCCGATCAGCGCCGTCAGCGTCAGCGCCTCGGCGAGCAGGCGCTCGATCGCGGGCGGATAGGCGTGCGCGCGCAGGATGCTGTCCAGCGTCGCCCCGAGCCGGACGAGGCGGCCACGCGCATGGCGACCGGGGATGGCGAAACCGAGCGCGCGGTCGATATCTGCTGGCGTTTTGATCATGCCGTCAGGTGGTGATCGCGCGCGTCCCGATCAACCGAGCCTCCGTCTAGCCGATCTGGCCGAAGCACCAGCGCAGGATGCTCTTCTGCGCGTGCAGGCGGTTCTCCGCCTCGGGCCAGATTAGCGATTGCGGGCCGTCGATGACGTCGGCCGTCACCTCCTCGCCGCGATGCGCGGGCAGGCAGTGCAGGAACTTCGCGTCGGGCTTCGCCGCCGCCATCAGCGCCGCGTCGACCTGATAGGGGGCGAGCGCCCGGAGCTTGGTCTCGGCATGATCCTGGCCCATCGAGATCCACGTGTCGGTGACGACCACGTCCGCGTCCGCCACCGCCTCGCGCGGGTCAGCGACGACGCGGGCCCGCCCCGACGCCGCCGCGATCGCCGCCTCGGCGGGCTGGAACCCCTGCGGGCAGGCGGCGACCACGTCGAACTGCAGGAGGGACGCCGCCTCGACGATCGAAGCGAGCACGTTGTTGCCGTCGCCCAGCCAGGCGACCTTCAGCCCGGGCAGCGCCTTGCCGGTTTCCAGAATGGTCAGCAGGTCGGCCATGATCTGGCACGGATGCGACGCGTCGGTCAGGCCGTTGATGACCGGGACGGTGGCATGGGCCGCCATCTCCGCCAGCTTGGCGTGCTGGTCGGTGCGGCACATGATCGCGTCGCAATAGCCGCTCAGCACGCGCGCGGTGTCCGCCACCGTCTCGCCGCGGCCGAGCTGGCTGGTGGCGCTGTCGAGCACCAGCGCCGCGCCGCCGAGCTGGCGCATCGCCACGTCGAAGGAGACGCGGGTGCGCGTCGAGTTCTTCTCGAACACGCAGGCGAGGACATGCCCAGCGAGCGGCGCGTCGGCGTCCGCCCTGCCCTTCGGCCAGCCGGCCCGCGCCGCCTTGCGGTCGAGCGCATCGGCGAGGATCGCGGCGACCCCGTCGGCGCCGGCGGAGGAGAAAGAGAGGAAGTGGCGCACGGCTATTCTCCTCCCCCGCTCCGCGGGGGAGGGGGACCATGCGAAGCATGGTGGTGGGGGGCTGCCGCGCCAGCGTCGGCTTCGCCGCCGCGCCCCCTCCACCACGCCGCTGACGCGACGCGGTCCTCCTCCCCCGCAGAGCGGGGCAGGAGTAAAATCGCCTCAGTCATCGCTCGGCGTCACATACACGCGCGCCGCCGCGCTCAGCGTCTCGACGCATTCGGCGATGTGGTGCTCGTCGATCACCAGCGGCGGCAGGATGCGCACGACGTTCTCGCCCGCCGACACCGTCAGCAGCCGGTACTCGTCGCGCAGGAAGCCCACGAACGCGCGCGCCTCGACCGGCGGCTTCAGCTTGAGCCCGAGCATCAGTCCCTTGCCGCGCACCTCCTGGAACAGGTGATCGTGATTGGGGATCATCTGCTCCAGCGACGCCCGCAGCCGCTCGCCCATCGCGCCGACATGCGCCAGGAAGCCGGGCTCGCCCATCACGTCCAGCACCGCCTCGCCGGCCGCCATGGCGAGCGGGTTGCCGCCATAAGTCGAGCCGTGGGTGCCGACCACCATGCCCCTGGCGGCCTGCTCGGTCGCCAGGCACGCGCCGAGCGGGAAGCCGCCGCCGATCCCCTTCGCCACCGCCATGATGTCGGGGACGATTCCAACCTGTTCGTGGTAGAACATCGTGCCGGTGCGCCCGTAGCCACACTGCACCTCGTCGAACACCAGCATCAGGCCATGCGCATCGCAGGCGGCGCGCAAGCCCTGCAGGAACGCGTCGGTGCCGACCGACACCCCGCCTTCGCCCTGGATCGGTTCGACCAGGAAACCCGCGGTGCGGTCGTCGACGAGCGCCAGCGCGGCGTCGAGATCGTTGAACGGCGCATAGACGAAGCCGGGCAGCAGCGGCTCGAAGCCGTCGCGCATCTTCGCCTGGTTGGTCGCCGAGATCGCGCCCAGCGTGCGGCCGTGGAACGCCTGGTTGAAGCAGATCAGCGTGTTCCGCTGCGGGTTGCCCTCCGCATGGTGGAAGCGGCGCGCGGTCTTGATCGCGCATTCCACCGCCTCGACGCCCGAATTGGTGAAGAACACCGTGTCGGCGAAGGTGAGGTCGACCAGCCGTTGCGCCAGCCGCTCGCCCTGCGGGCTGCCGTAGAGGTTGGAGACGTGCATCAGCGTCGCCGCCTGGCGGGCGATCGCCTCGACCAGCTTGGGATGCGCGTGGCCGAGCGCGTTGACCGCGATGCCGGCCGCCATGTCGAGATACTGCGTCCCGTCCTCGCCATAGAGGTAGCAGCCCTCGCCTCGCACCGGCCTCACCCCGCAGCGCGGGTAGACGGGCATGAGGGGGGTGATCGCCACGGTACGAGCTCCTAACGCGAAAGGGCGGCCCGCGCTGGACCGCCCTCTCCCGTCATACCGGCGCGACCGGAGCGTCACAACCCCACGTCACCGGCGCGTCGCCCTCCGTTAGCGCAGGGGCCGATTCACGCCCTGGCCGGCACTCTGGCACGACGCCGCATCGTGCCGCCGATCAGGCCGAACCCGGCGACCGTCATCGCCCAGGTCGCCGGCTCGGGCGCTGCGGAGGCGTCGCCGGCGACCGGCGTTTCGAAGCGGATCGTCCAATCCGGGTCGAACGCGCTCGTGGTCGTGAACCCGATGCTATAGGAACCCGCCGCCAGGCTGCGCGACAGGAAGCCGGAGAAACTGTTGGCGTTCGTCAGCGACACCGTGGTGAGCGGGTTGAGAGGGTCGCCGCTCGCGTAGAGATTGAAGCTGAACGTCGCGGCCGGGTCCGCCCCGGTCAGCGCACCCAGTGCGGTGAAGTCGCCCCCGGCCCAGTCGAAGCCGACATAGGCCTGCGGTCCGTATTGGCCGGAGATGTGTCCGCCGACGTCGGTGACGGCGGTGCCGGAGAGCCGTTGCGGGTCGTCCGGGGTGCCGCCGGCATATTCGCGCGGCGCATAACCGGCGCCATCGCCGTTGCCGAAGGTAATGTTGTCCACGTCCACGCCGCCGCCCGGACTGGACAGCGTGACGCTCGTGCCGGCATGATCCGCGATGAAGCCGATATACGAGAAGGTCGGGTAGCCGTTGATCGGCAGGGTGACCGTGTCGCTCCCAAATGTCAGCGAAATAGGCGCGCCGCCCGCGACGTTGAAACCGAAGGCGTTCCCCGCCGTGGCCACGCTGAACGTGGCGTCGGTCGGGGTTCCTTGCTGGATCTGCAAGTAGGACCCCGGGCCGTAGGCGTTGTTGTTGCTGGAGAAGATGTAGTCGTTGGTGCTCCGCACCGTCACGCCATGGTCGGACAAGCTCCCCGGGCCGTAGCTGCGACCGCCGTAGAAGCCATTGCCCAGAGCATTGAGATCGGCGGTGACGGACCGTTCGAGCGCGGCGATGAACTCGCCCTGATCCGTATAGATCCTGACCGACGCGGCGCTGGCCGAAGATAGACCAACCGTCGCAATCGCGCACACCAGCAAACGGAGTCGCATCTGTTCCCCCTCAACGCCGAGGCGCGACTCGCGCGCGCCGTCGTCAAGCAGAACCGCGATGGCGGTGCCGCGCATCACCCAAATGGAGTAGATGACGCTGACGCCGTCATGCGTCGATTGCCTCCTCTTCCAGCCGCCCCGCATTCTCCTGGATGAAGGCGAAGCGGTGCGCGGGGTTGTTGCCCATCAACCGGTCGACCAGGTCGCGCACGCCGGCGCGCTCCTCATATTCCTGCGGCAGGGTGATGCGGATCATGCCGCGCGTCCTGGGGTCCATGGTGGTCTCGCGCAGCTGCATGGGATTCATCTCGCCCAGCCCCTTGAAGCGTGAGACCTCCACCTTCTTGCCCTTGAACGGTCCCGCCTCGATCGCAGCGCGGTGCGCATCGTCGCGGGCATAAAGCGACTTCGCGCCGCTCGTCAGCCGGTAGAGCGGCGGCTGGGCGAGGTGGAGGTGGCCGCGCCGCACGAGGTCCGGCATCTCCTGGAAGAAGAAGGTCATCAGCAGCGTCGCGATGTGCGCCCCGTCGACGTCGGCGTCGGTCATGATGACGACGCGCTCGTAGCGCAGCGCCCCCACGTCGCAATCCTTGCGCGTGCCGCAACCGAGCGCCTGGATCAGGTCGGCGATCTCGGCGTTCGCGCCGATCTTCGCGGCGGTCGCGGACGCCACGTTCAGGATCTTGCCGCGGATCGGCAGGATCGCCTGCGTCTTGCGGTCGCGCGCCTGCTTGGCCGAGCCGCCGGCCGAATCACCCTCGACGATGAACAGCTCGGTCCCCGCGGGGCTGTCGCTGGCGCAGTCGGTCAGCTTGCCGGGCAGGCGCAGCTTGCGCGCGGAGGTGGCGGTCTTGCGCTTGACCTCGCGCTCCTGCTTGCGGCGGAGGCGATCCTCCATGCGCTCGACGACATAGCCGAGCAGCGCCTTGCCGCGATCCATGTGCGCCGAGAGCCAATGGTCGAAATGGTCGCGCAGCGCCTTTTCCACCAGCCCCGCCGCCTCGGGCGAGGTCAGCCGGTCCTTGGTCTGCGACTGGAATTGCGGCTCGCGGACGAAGACGGAGAGCATCAACTCGGAGCCGACCATCACGTCGTCGGCGGTCAGCTCCTTCGCGCGCTTGTCCTTCACCAGCTCGCCGAACTGGCGCAGGCCGCGCACCAGCGCCTGGCGCAGCCCCTGCTCGTGTGTGCCCCCGTCGGGCGTCGGGATGGTGTTGCAATACCAGCTGTAGCTGCCGTCGCTCCACAGCGGCCAGGCGACGGCCCATTCGACACGGCCCGCCCCAGCTCCATCCGAGGCCTTCGGGAAATCCTGCGCACCCGAGAAGAACTCGGCCGTCGCGCACTCGCGCCCGCCGACCTGCTCGCGCAGATGATCGGCGAGCCCGCCGGGGAACTGGAACACCGCCTCGGCGGGCGTGTCGTCGCCGAGGAGCTCGGGCGCACACCGCCACCGGATCTCGACGCCGGCGAACAGATAGGCCTTGGACCGGGCGAGCCGATACAGCCGCTGCGGCTTGAAGTGCAGCTCCGGCCCGAAGATCTCCGCGTCGGGCGTGAAGGCGACGGTCGTGCCGCGCCGGTTGGGCGCCGCGCCGACATGCTCCAGCGGCCCCAGCGTCTGCCCGCGCGCGAACCGCTGGCGATAGAGCTGGCGGTCGCGCGCGACCTCCACCACCGTATCGCTCGACAGCGCGTTGACCACCGACACGCCCACGCCGTGGAGACCGCCCGACGTCGCATAGGCCTTGCCCGCGAACTTGCCGCCCGAGTGCAGCGTCGACAGGATCACCTCCAGCGCCGACTTGTCCGGGAACTTCGGGTGCGGATCGACGGGGATGCCGCGGCCGTTGTCGACAACCGTGAGCCGGTTGCCCGGCTCCAGCGTCACCTCGATCCGCGTCGCATGGCCTGCCACCGCCTCGTCCATCGCGTTGTCCAGCACCTCGGCGGCGAGGTGGTGCAGCGCGCGCTCGTCGGTGCCGCCGACATACATGCCCGGCCGCCGCCGCACCGGCTCCAGCCCCTCCAGCACCTCGATGGCGGAAGCGTCATAGGCGCCCGAGGTCGCGGGCGGGGAAGCGAACAGGTCGTCGGCCATGGGGAACGTATGGGGGACGCGGGAGCGACGGGCAAGCTGCGGCCGTCACGCTCCGCCGTCGGCGGACCACCTTGGGCCCGCCGCGATCCACGCTTGTGGAATATAGTGGAAGTTCGGGGAAACCGGGCGGCAGCAGCGCTGCCCCTTGCGTCAGCGCACGCGTGGCCCGCCGAACGGCAGCGGCGGCGGCGCGCGGCGATCGCGGCGCGGCAGCTGCGCCTGATAGGCATGCCCGCAATGCGCGACGCAATAGGGGAAACCGGGATTCACCTTGTCGCCGCAGAAGTGGAAGTCGGGCTCGCCGGGATGGCCGAGCGGCCATTTGCAGATGCGGTCGTTGAGGTCGAGCAGCGAGGTCTTGCCGGCGACTTCGGATGAAGGCTTGGCGGGGACCAGCCGGCGCGGCGGCGCGGGCTGCGACGGCGGCTGCTGCTCGCCCGGCGTCTGACGCACGAAGCCGCCCGGGCCGACCGAGCGCATCACCGGTGCCGGCGGCAGCGGCGGCGGCGAGGGCGACGGGGCGGCATCGTCGTCGACCTCGATCGTGGCGGGTTCCGCGGGCGCGGCCTCGCGCACCGGCTCGGGCGCGGGCGGGGGTGGCGGCGCGACGGGCTCCGGCTCGGGCGCGACGGCCTCCGGCTCGTTGGGCCTGACCGGCGAGGGGCGCGCCTGCAGCCCCAGGCGATGCGCCTTGCCGATCACGGCGTTGCGGCTGACCCCGCCCAGCGCGTCGGCGATCTGGCTGGCGGTCTGCCCCGCCTCCCACATCGTCTTGAGCTGGTCGATGCGGTCGTCGGTCCAGGACATGCACGTTCCTTAAAGCGTTGCGGGCGGCGGCCCCAGCGGTTACCCGCCCCCCATGAGCACCCGGCCACCCTCTGCGATCGGACATGCGCCCGGCGAGCCGGTGATCCGCAACGTCAATTGGGGCGGCCTGAAGACCCTCTATGTGAAGGAGGTGCGCCGCTTCTTCAAGGTGCAGCTCCAGACGCTGTGGGCGCCCGCGGCCACCACGCTGCTGTTCCTGATCGTCTTCACCGTCTCGACCGGCGCGCGGCGGCCGGTGCAGGTGGGCGGCACGGTGATCCCCTTCGCCGATTTCATCGCGCCCGGCCTCATCATCAGCCAGGGCATGATGGGGCCCGCCTTCGCCAACGCCAGTTTCTCGCTGTTGGTCGGCAAGATCCAGGGCACGATCGTCGACTATCTCCAGCCGCCGCTCTCGACCGGCGAGCTGCTGACCGCGCTGGTCGGCGGCGCGATGACGCGGGCGTTCCTCGTCGGGCTGATCTGCTGGGCGGCGATGGCGCTGTATCCGGGCGTCCACGTCACGCCGGTGCACCCGCTGGCGGTGCTGTGGTTCGGGTTCATGGGCGCCGCGTTCCTGGCGCTGCTGGGCGTGCTGACCTCGATCTGGGCCGAGAAGTTCGACCATGCCGCCGCGGTCACCAACTTCGTGATCGCGCCGCTGTCGCTGCTGTCAGGCACCTTCTATTCGGTCGACCGGCTGGCGCCGGCGTTCCGCGCGTTCAGCCACGCCAATCCGTTCTTCTACATCATCTCGGGCTTCCGCTACGGTTTCCTGGGCTTCGCCGACTCGCCGGTGCGGCTGGGCGGCGCGATCATGCTGGTGGCGGACGCGGCGCTGGCGATGCTGTGCTATGCGCTGCTGCGGAGCGGGTGGAAGCTGAAGAACTGAGCCATTCGTCGGCGAGCAGCCCCCAGATGAGCGAGTCGCGCACGCCGAGATGCGTCCGCCATTCGCCCCGCAGCCGCCCCTCCAGCGTGAAGCCGAGCGCCGCCAGCAGGCGGTTGGAGGCGGCATTGTCCGGGTCCGTGTCGGCGAACACGCGGCGCAGCCCCTCGGCGCGGAATAGCCGGTCGAGCAGCGCCGCCACCATCTCGCGCGCCAGCCCGCGGCCCCAGTGGGCGCGCACCAGCGAATAGCCGATCTCCGCCACCTCGCCCGGCCGGGTATCGTGGACGGACGCCGTGCCGATCGCCCGGTCGTCGTCGGCCAGCGTCGCGACCCACATGCGCCAGCCCTCGGCCGCCAGGTTGCGCGTCAGCTTCGCGCGGGTCTGCGCCGGATCGGTGTGGGGCGCGTGCGACCAGTAGCGCATCGCCGCTTCATCGGCATAGCCGGGGTGCAGCGCCTCGGCATCGTCGACCCGCGCCGGCCGCAGCCGGAGCCGCTCCGTCGCAAGGATCGGCGTCATGCCGTCAGCGCGTCGACCAGCGCCTGCACCTTGCGCTGGCGCCATTGCGGCAGCGGGGCGACCAGCCAATAGCCGTGCGCGCTCGGCCGCGCCTCGTCCAGCGCGACGACGCGTCCGGTGCCGAGGTCGGTGCGCGCGAGCAGCTCGGGCACCGTCGCGCGGCCCAGCCCCGCCGCCGCGGCGTCGATCGCCAGCCCGGCATCGCCGACCTGCAGCGGGGCGGTAGGATCGGGCAGCCCCGGCCAGGCGATCGTCCCCGCCGCGCCGCCGCCGGGCGCGGCGACCGTCACCAGCCCCTCCGACTCGATCGCCTCGCCCTCCTCCGCCCCCGGCCCTTCGCCCCAGCGCACCGCCAGATCGAGATTGGCCTCGGCGAAGTCGACCGCCCCGTCGGCGGCGAGCAGCACGAAGCGCAGCTCGCCGTCCGCCGCCGCGATGCGGGCGAGGCGCGGCATCAGCCACTTCTCCGTCACGTCGCGCGGCGCCGCGATCGTCAGCGATTTGGAGGTCTGCCCCGCCTGCATCGCGCGCACCGCCTCCTCGAAGTGGAGGAAGCCGTCGCGCAGCGGCTCGAGCCCCGCGGCCGCCTCGGGCGTCAGCTCCAGCCCGCGCGTGGTGCGGCGGAACAGGACGACGCCGAGCATGTCCTCCAGCGCCCTGATCTGCTGGCCGACCGCGGCCGGCGTAACCGCCAGCTCGTCCGCGGCGCGGGTGAAGGACAGGTGCCGGGCGGCGGCGTCGAGCACGCGCAGGCCGTTGAGCGGGAGGTGGGTGCGCTTCACCGCCCCGATCCTCCCCGTGCCGGGGAGGAGTTCAAGAAGCCACCGCCGGCGCGACCAGCGCGAAGCGGGGGATCTCGACGTCGAACGCCCGGCCATCCTCGCCGACCATGCGATAGCTGCCCTGCATAGCCCCGGTCGGCGTCGCCAGCGGGCAGCCCGAGACATAGTCGTAGCTCGCGCCCGGCTCGATCAGCGGCTGCTCGCCGACCACGCCCTCGCCCTCCACCGAATGGCGCGCGCCGCGCCCGTCGGTGATGACCCAGCGGCGGGTGAGCAGCTGCACCGCCTCCGCGCCCTCGTTCTCGATGCGGATGTGGTAGGCCCAGAACCAGCGGCCGCGGCGCGGCTCCGATTGCTCGGGTAGGTAGCTGACCGACACGCGCACGGTAACGCCGCCGGTGGTCGCGGCGTGCGGAAACAGCGCCTTCATCATCGCCGTCGCGCTCACAGCCCGACCGCCCGCAGCGCCTGGTCCAGATCGTCGATCAGGTCGAGCGGGTCCTCCAGGCCGACGTTGAGCCGCAGCAATCCCTCGGTGACGCCCATGTCCAGCCGCTTGTCCTCGGCGACGCCGGAATGGGTGGTGGAAGCGGGATGACACATCAGCGAGCGCGAATCGCCGATGTTGTTGGAGATGTCGATCAGCTGCAGCGCGTCGAGCAGCCCGTGCGCCTGCGTGCGATCCGCGACCTCGAACGCGAAGATCGGGCCGGCGGCGGCCATCTGGCGCATCGCCAGCGCGTGCTGCGGGTGGCTGGCGAGCCCCGGATGCAGCATCCGCGGCACCCGGCCCTCCAGGAACCGGCCGACCGCCAGCGCGCTCTCCGACTGGCGGCGGATGCGCAGGTCCAGCGTCTCCAATCCCTTCAGCACCACCCACGCGTTGAACGGCGACAGCGTCGGCCCGGTATTGCGGGTGAACGGCAGCAGCGTGTTGTCGATGAAATCCTGCGTCCCGCACACCGCGCCGGCGAGTACGCGCCCCTGCCCGTCCATCATCTTGGTGGCGGAATAGGCGACCACGTCCGCGCCCCATTCCAGCGGCCGCTGCAGGGCCGGCGTCGCGAAGGCGTTGTCGACCACGGTCGTGATCCCGCGGTCGCGCGCGATCCCGCACACGGCGGCCAGGTCGACCACGTCCAGCGTCGGGTTGGCGGGCGTCTCGAAGAAGAAGACCCTGGTCTCTGGCCGACACGCGTCGACGAACGCCTGCGGGTCGCGCGCGTCGACCACCGTGGTGGCGATGCCGAACCGCGGCAGGAGCGTGTCGGTCAGCCAGCGGCACGAGCCGAACGCGGCGCGCCCGCCCACCATGTGATCGCCGGCGGACAGCTGGCAGAGCAGCGCCGCGGTCATCGCCGCCATGCCGGACGCGGTGGCGCGGCACGCCTCCGCTCCCTCCAGCAAGGCGATGCGCTGCTCCAGCATCTCGACGGTGGGGTTCTGGAGACGGGAATAGGTCATCCCGACCTGCTCGCCGGCAAAGCGCGCCGCGGCATCGCCCGCCCGATCGTAGGAATAGCCCGACGTCAGGAACAGCGCCTCGGACGTCTCGCCCCATTCGGAGCGCGCGGTGCCGCCGCGCACGGCGCGGGTGGCCGGCCGCCAGCCGTCGGTGATCGCGCGATCCTGCCCGGTGAAACGCTTCATGGGCGCGCGCTTTGCCGGTTCGGCGGAAGGGCTGCAACCTTTCCTCGTCATCCCGGGCTCGACTCCTGGGGTTAGGGGTTGTCAGCGCCCGGCCGAACGAGAACAGGAACGATCGTGTCCCTTTTTCGCCGTCCGCTGCCCGCCGCGTTGCTGCTCGGCCTGGCGGCGCAGCTGCTCTTCTCCTGGCGGCTCACCACCCCGCACAAGCTGGTGTTCGACGAAATCCACTACGTCCCCGCCGCGCGCATCCTGTGGGGGCTGGAGCGGCCGTGGAACACCGAGCACCCGCTACTCGGCAAGGCGCTGATCGGGCTCGGCATGAGGATGTTCGGTGACGACGCGCTGGGCTGGCGCGCGCTCTCGACGCTCGCGGGCACGGCGACGGTGCTGGCGCTGTTCGCGTGCGCCTGGCTGCTGTTCGGGCGGCTGCGCACGGCCGTGCTGACGGCGCTGTTCGCGATCTTCAACATCACGCTGTTCGTGCAGGCGCGGATCGCGATGCTGGACGGATTCCTCGCGGCCTTCGTCGTCGCCGCGCTCGCGACGATGCTGTGGGCGATGCGGGGCCGGGGCGGCGTGGTCCGGCGACGCTGGCTCGCTGGCAGCGTGCTGCTGGGCCTCGCCGCCGGCGTGAAGTGGCTCGCCGTCCCCTATATCGCGCTCGCCGCGGCGGGATTCGTGCTGGCGAAGCGGCGCGCGCCGTGGCGCTGGCCGGGACTGGGACCGGTGCGCGCGCTTCTGACGCTCGGGCTGGCGAGCGCGGCGGCGTATCTCCTCACCTTCCTGCCCGCCTTCTTCTACGCCGAGCAGCCGCTGACGCTCGCCACCCTGCTGCCGTTCCAGCTCCAGATGCTGAGCGAACAGCGACAGGTGCTGCCGCCGCACACCTATCAGTCGTCCTGGTGGAGCTGGCCGCTGCTGATCCGCCCGATCTGGTATCTGTACGAGCCGGCCGACGGCGCGATGCGCGGCATCCTGATGATCGGCAACCCGGCGGTGATGTGGGGCGGCCTCCTCGCGGTCGCCGCCTGCCTGTGGGCGTGGCGGCGCGAGCAGTCCGCGGCGCTGGGCGGGGTGGCGGCGCTGTGGCTCGCCGGCTGGGGCATGTGGGCGCTGATCCCCAAGAGCCTCGGCTTCTATTACTATTATTACCTACCCAGCCTGTGGCTGCCGCTCGCCCTCGCCGCCGCGTTCGACCGCTATGGCCGCGGGCGGCTGCGCTACTGGGACGAGGCGGCGGTGGCGCTGACGGGCGGGCTGTTCCTCTATTTCTACCCGATCGTCTCCGCCCGGCCGCTCTGGGGGCCGCCCGCCTTCCGACACTGGATGTGGTTCAGCACCTGGCCGTGATGATCTGATCCTCCCCGGGACGGGGAGGATCAGATCAGAGCGCCGCCAGCACCGCATCGCCCATCGCCTGCGTCGAGCAGGTCCCGCCCAGATCGGCGGTGCGCGCGCCGCCGGCGATCGCGGCGGCCACCGCCGCCTCGATCCGGTCCGCCGGTTCGGGCAGCCGCAGCGAATGGCGCAGCAGCATCGCCGCCGACAGGATCGCCGCGCACGGGTTCGCCTTGCCCTGCCCGGCGATGTCGGGCGCGGAGCCGTGGATCGGCTCGAACAGCCCCTTGCCGTCCTCGTCGAGCGCGGCGGAGGGGAGCATGCCGATCGAGCCGGCGCACATCGAGGCCTGGTCCGACAGGATGTCCCCGAAGAGGTTGCCGCAGACGATGACGTCGAACTGGCCGGGATCGCGCACCAGCTGCATCGCGGCATTGTCGACGTACATGTGGGTGAGTTGCACGCCGGGGAAGTCGCGGCGCACCTCGTTGACCACCTCGCGCCACACCGCCGAGGTCTCCAGCACATTGGCCTTGTCGACCGACAGCAGCTGCCCGCGCCGCCCCGCCGCCGCCGCGAAGGCGATGCGGGCGATGCGGGCGATCTCCGCCTCGTCATATTGCATGACGTCGCGGCCATAGCGCAGGCCGTCAGGCGTGCGGCCGCGGCTGTGCTCGCCGAAATAGATGTCGCCGGTCAGCTCGCGCACGATCAGCAGGTCAATCGCGCGCGCGATGTCGGGCTTGAGCGCGCTGGCGTCCTCCAGCCCGGGAAACAGGCGGACGGGGCGCAGGTTGGCGAACAGTTTCAGCCGCTTGCGCAGGCCCAGGATCGCCTGTTCGGGGCGCAGCTCGCGCTCCAGCCCGTCATATTCGGGCGCCCCCACCGCGCCGAACAGCACGGCATCGGCCCGCTGCGCGAGCGCGAGCGTCTCGGGCGGCAGCGGATGCGCGGCGGCGAGATAGGCCGCGCCGCCGGCAGGCGCGTGCGCGAAGGTCAGATCGAGGTCGAGCGCGTCGAGCACCCGCACCGCCTCGGCGGTCACCTCGGGGCCGATGCCGTCGCCGGGCAGGACTGCGATCAGGGCCAAACGCTCACTCCCATTGCGACCGCGGCCATGACGGCGCGCACGCCCTCACGCAACCGCGCGTTGCAGCCGCTCGACCAGCCGCGCGCGGGCGGCGAGCGGTTCGGCGCGACGGTCGTGAAGCAGGTCACGCGCGAGGAAATGGCCGGTCAGTGCCAGGCCGGCGAGGATGTCGGTCCAGTCCGCCGGACCGCCCACGCGCGCGAAGCGCGGCAGTGCCAGCAGCCGGTCCTCATAGCCCGCCGCCGCTCCCCGGCTCACCGCACCGCCGCTCCGCGGGCTGACGAAGGCGAGGTCGTCCGTCGCGCCGGTCGCGACGCACCGCTCCAGGTCGAGGCCGAAGCCGAGCTCGGCGAGCAGCAGCAGCTCGTAGCGCACCAGCGCCGCCGCCCAGCCCCGCGCCGCGGGCGCCGCCTCCAGCGCGTCGAGCATCCCGGCAAGCCCGTCGTGCAGCCGCGGATAGGGCTGCGCCTCCGGCAGCGCCGCCGCGGTCAGCGCCGTCACCCAGTCGAGCGCGGCGGCGGGGAGCGGCTCGCGGTGCAGCGGCGCCCGGCTATGGACCAGCTCGACGGTCAGCGCCGCCAGCTGCTCGCCGGTGCGCGCGCGCCATTCGCCCTGCACGAGGTTGCCCGCCTGCAGCGCCGGCCGCAGCCGCCCCGAATGCCCGCCCCGCACATAGCCGGGCTGCACGCCGTCATCGCGCGTGAAGGCGCGGACGACCGCGCCATGCTCGCCATGGCCGCGGACCGCGAGGACGATGGCGTCGGCGCGCAGGTGCATGCGCGCGTCCTAGCACTATCGGCCGAGCCGACGCAGCCTCGGCACCCGCCGCTTTGCCCATGCGACCATGGCGTCGAAACCGCGCATAGCGGCGAGCAGCGCGCGGTTCGCCGCCGTCGGCCCGAGCAGCAGCAGATCGACACACTCCACGCCGCCCGTCGCCAGCTGCCGCTTGTGCCGCCCGTCGCCCTCGGTGAAGTCGAACCGGTCCCAGCGACCCTCGCCGAACAGGTCCGCGAGCGCCGTCGCGAGCAGCACCGTTCCGGGGCTCCGGCTAGCCGCAACCGGATCATGCCCGACATGGTCGTAACGCAGCGTCGCGCCGTCCGCGGTGCAGCAGAGATATGCGATCGGCGCACCGTCGAGGACCAGCAGCCAGGCGCGCACCCGGTCCGCGGCCGCGAGCGCGAGCAGCGGCGCCGGATCGGCGGGCAGGCCGGCGTCGAGCAGCCGCTCCTGATAGGTCCGCGCCGATACCGCCCGGGCGAGCGGGTGGAAGGCGGCGATCTCCGCGGGCGTGGCATAGCGCCGCACTTCAGCGCCGGTTGCGCGCAGCCGCTGATCCTTGCGCCGGAGCCGGCGGCGAAGATCGGCCGACAGCGCGGCGCGCCACGCCGCCTCACCCGCCGCGAGGTCGATCCAGTGACGCGCGTAACGCTGGCGAATGTGGACGAGGCGGCCCGCCGGCGGAAGATCGGCGAGTGCGGCGACCGGCAGCGAGGTGACGAGCAGGCCCTCCGCCTGTTCCACCGCGCCGAGCGCCGGGACGCGACCGGCAAGCGCGTCGTCGAGCGACAGCGCGACGCGGACCAGCCGGCGGCGGACCGCCAACAGCGTGCGCGCGCCGATCTGGAAGCGGAGGGCGACCTCTTCGCTCCTCCCCGGGACGGCGAGGGGGAATGCGCGAGCTTGCTCGCGTGGTGGAGGGGGCCCCGATCCAGGCTGACCGCTCGCAACGCAGCCCCCTCCACCAGCGGGCTGCGCCCGGTGGTCCCCCTCCCCGTCCCGGGGAGGAACGAGAGGAACAGTCACGCCGCTCTCTCCTCCACCCAGTTGGACCAGAGCTGCTCCGCCTGGCGCCAGCGGGTGCGCAGGCGGGCGGGGCCGAGCGGGGCGTCGGCGCGGTCGAGCGGCAGGTCGGGCCCGTCGCGGAACCACGTCGTCGGCAGCATGTCGCGCCGACGGTCGAGCAGATCGCACAGCGCGTGGAAACGGCGGACATGCACCGCGTTGGCGCGCGTGCCGGCGCGGTTGGCGAGTTCGAAGCTGTGGCTGACGATCGTCACCGCCGCATGATCGGCGGCGGCGGCGTGGTCCAGCGCATCGGCCGCCTCGCTCGCCGAAAGCGCGCAGGGCTGGAACGTGCGCAGCCGCCCGGGGCGATCCTCGATCACCGTCACCGGCACCTCGACCACGCCCGCCCGCGCGACCGGCGCGATCTGGCGCGCGGGCAGCCCGATCCGGCTGGCCCCGGCCTCCGCGCCGTTGTGGCTGCTGTCATAGCGGATGCCGAGCCCCGCCAGCGCCGGCAGCGTCGCGTCGTCCGCTGCATAGCTGCCGGCGCGGAAGGCGACCGGGGGCGGCGCGCCCGCGGCCGCCAGCAGCTCGGCCGCGCCCGCGATCAGGTCGCGCTGCGCCGCCTCGTGGAACTCCCACAGCTGGAAGCGGCCCTGCGCCCCAGCCTCACCGGCCCGTGCGCCCGCCCATTGCGGGTGAAGATGCAGCTGCACCTCCTGCCCCGCCGCCAGCACCTGCTCGACGACGCGGCTGACGGGCGCGAGACCGTAGACCAGCGCCGGCATCGGATCGACGAACACGCACGCCTTGAGCCCGTGCCGCGCCAGCGTCGCGAGCTGATAGGCGAGGCCGACCGCGGCGCCGTCGAACGACCGCCGCTCGATCTCCGCGAGCGGCAGCCCCGCCCGATGGTGGCGCCACGCGATCTCGGCGTCGATCGTCAGGAAGACGCGGGTCATCGCGCCAGCCATAGCTCGGCGGAGTGAACAATCCTCAAACCCGACGCGGGGTTGCTACGGCGCGATGCCGAACGGCTTATAGTTTGTCGCGATCCGGGGCGCCATGAAGATCGCGGCGTCCAGGTCACGCCGGGCATCCGCCGCCTTGTTCTGGTGACTGTAGATGATGCCGCGCAGATAGAGGCTGCCCGCCTGATCGGGGTTCTGCTCCAGCGCCGCGCCGAGATCGGCCAGCGCATCGTCGAACCGGTTCAGCCGGAAATAGACCAATGCGCGGCTGTCGAGCGCCGCGCCGGTCGCGTCGCTCAGCTCGATCGCCTTGGTGCAGTCCTTCAGCGCGGTGTCGAGCTGGATCGCCAGCTGCGCCTTGAGCCAGCAGCGCTCGTTCAGCAGTGAAGGGTCGCCCGGCTTGAGCGCCACGGCTTGGTCCACCGCGGCCAGCGCCGCGTCCCGGTCGCCGGCCAGCGCCAGCAGGCTCGCCTTGCGCGAGACCATCGCGGCCTTGGCCGTGCCGCCGGCGTCGATCTGCTCCTGCACCAGCGCCAGCGCCTGATCCTTCTGGCCGTGGGCGATGAGATAGCGGCCGAGCTGGTCGAGATCGTCGGGCGATGCCGGCTCGAGCCTGTGCGCCGCCTCCAGGTCGACGAACGCTTTGGCGTCCAGGCCGGCGATCTGCTCCGCCGTCGCACGGCTGAGATACCGGTCCGCCGTGGGCGCCAGCGCCACCGCCCTGTCGAGATCGGGCAGCGCCGCCTTCCAGTCATAGATGCCGCTCAGGAAATTGGCGCGGTTTACATAAGCGTCGACATTGTCCGGATCGGCGGAGATCGCGTCGGCATAAGCAGCCAGGATCGTCTTCAGCGCTCCCGTCGCTCTCGCATCCTGCACGAGCCGCCAGCGCGGTGGTAGGTCGGCCGGTGCGATCAGCGTCAGCAGCCGCGATTTGGCGAGCGCTACCTTGGCGCGCATCGCCGCCACGTCGCCGGGGGCGATCTCCGCACCGGTCGCGCTGACCTGGTCGACGGCTTCCACCGCGCCGCCCGCTTGCGTGACGGTGCGGCGGATGGTGGTTGCGCCCAGCGGCGCGGGGACGGTGCTGTCGCCGTCCAGCGTGTACGCCTTGAGATCGCCGGGCAGCTCGACCCGCATGCGCGCCGTCATCGCCGCGGGTCCACCGGTGCTGACCGGCAGCGCCTGTCAGGCGGCACGCGAGCGGTCGGGATCGAATTCGAGCTTGCCCACCGTGCGGTCAAGCGGCAGCCGCCAGCGACCGTCGAGCCGGGTCCACAAGGTTGTGACCGTGCTCGTCGCGTCCACCGTCGCCACGGCCTCGACGGGATCATAAGCGAGCGTGTAGCCGGTAATCACCGCGTCGCCGCCGATGATGTCCGAGACCATCTTCTGGACCGCCTGGTCCTTCTGGTCCTTGCTGCCCTGCGTCTTGGCCATGCCCAACAGCGCCGCCGCCGCGCCGCGCACCGTCACCTTCAGGTGCGCGACGGCCGGCAGCAGCACGCCGGCGCGCTGATCGAGGTCGATCGCAACCTCCGCCTGCGGCCGCGCCGGCGGCTGCGTCGGCACGCGCAGCAGTTCGGCGCCGGTGGCGCGCAGCGGCAGCACCCAGCGCAGCGGCGGCACGTCCCCGATGTCGGGAAAGCGCGTCCCCGCGCCGGTGTCGTCGAGCCAGTAATCCTTGCCCGTGATCGTGGCGTGGACCAGCACGTGATTGAAGGCCGCCGCGCTCGGCAGCCGCTCGGGCACCGCATCGCCCAGATCGGCGCTGGCCAGCACCGCCTCTGCCGGCACGCCCAGCTCGTGCAGCAGCGCCAGCAGCAGCACCGTCTTGGCCTTGCAGTCGCCGTAGCGCAGCGTCCAGGTCTGCTCGGCGGGCTGGGGCACGTAATTGCCCTTGTCGAGGCCATTGAAGAGGTAGCGGACCTTGCTCTGCACCAGCTCCAGCGCGGCGTCCGCGCGCTTGAGCGGATCGCTCTGCGCCGCCGCGATCGCCGCCGCCTCGTGCGCAAGCGCGCCGCCGGGCGTGATCGCGCGGTCGACGGCGTAATAGGGCGCCATTACCTTGGACACTGCCGCCCAGTCGGCGAAGCTGGCCGCCTCGACGATCGGCAGTTTGCGAAAGCGCAGCGGCGTGTCGGCGGGCAATTCGGCGGGCTTGGGCAGCACCCCGGTGAGCACCAGCTCGCGCTCGCCGCCGACGCTCGTCAGCTGCGGCGCAGTACCTTCGGCCGATACTTTCCACCTGATCGGCGCGGCGGCGGGCCAGAGCAGCCGGGTGCGCGCGAAGCCGACGCGCGCTGGCGCGGCCGGCGCCTGGAGCACGTCCTGGACGCCGCCGCCGAGCGCATCCTCCTTGCGCGTCACCGTGACGACGGTGTGCAGCACGTCGCCGACCTGCAACCCCTCGACGGCCAGCGTCGCGGTGAGCTGCCCGTCGATCGCCATCCGCTCCAGCTGCTGCTCGCGGCGGATGACGGTGAACTGCCTGCCGCCCGCCAGCGCGTCGATGTGCTGGCCGCCGCGGAGGATCTCGACCTTGTGGACCAGCAGGTCTCCCTTGGCCGGGCTCCATTCGATCGTGATCGTGCCCGCCTGCTGCACCACCTCCGGCGACGCCATGCGCGTCGCCACATCACGATAGGACCAGACCGTCCCCTCGGCGAGCCGGTCCTGCTGGTCGAGCGTCAGGAACAGCGGCGCGTCCTCGCCGAGCTTGGTCGGGTCGATTGCCGGCGCGGGCGTCACCCAGGCGGGCGCCGGTTGGTAGAGCGGCTTGTCCGAGGCCTGTACCGCTCCCGCCGCCGCGCCGAGCAGCAGCCCTCCGATCACCCCCGACTTTCGCATCACGACCCCTTGTGATTGACGCCGCCTTGTCCCCGCGGCGCGTGCAGGCAAAACATGGATCGGCGTGAAGAAGGCGTCAACGCGCAAGCGGAAGGCTGCACCGCTAGCGCGAGCCAACGCCGCTACTTCGCGTGATAGAAGTCGTACACCTGCTGCGCCACCGCCGCCGACACGCCCGGCGCGCGCTGGAGGTCCGCCAGGCTGGCGTTGCGCACGGCGCGGGCGGTGCCGAAGTGCATCAGCAGCGCCTTCTTGCGCGCCGGGCCGATGCCGGGCACCTCGTCCAGCGGCGACGCGCCGATCGCGCGGGCGCGCTTGTCGCGATGGGCGCCGATTGCGAAGCGGTGGACCTCGTCGCGCAGCCGTTGGAGGTAGAACAGCACCGGCGCGTTGGGCGGCAGCGTGATCTCGCGCCCGTCGAGCAGGTGGAACACCTCGCGCCCCTCGCGGCCATGGTGCGGCCCCTTGGCGACGCCGACCAGGCAGACATCCTCGATGCCGAGATCCTCCAGCACGGCCTTCGCGGCATTCAGCTGGCCGCGCCCGCCGTCGAGCAGCACGAGATCGGGCCAGGTGCCCGCATCGCGGTCGGGCGCCTCCTCCAGCTGGCGCGCGAAGCGGCGGGTCAGCACCTCGCGCATCATCGCGAAGTCGTCCCCCGGGGCGGTGTCCTTGTTGCGGATGTTGAACTTGCGATACTGGCCCTTGCGGAAACCTTCCGGCCCCGCGACCACCATCGCGCCGAGCGCATGGGTGCCCTGGATGTGGCTGTTATCGTAGACCTCGATGCGGTCGGGCGGCTCGGGCAGCTCGAACAGCTCGGCGACCTCGCGCAGCAGCTTCGCCTGCGTCGTGCTCTCGGCGAGCCGGCGTTCCAGCGCCTCGACGGCGTTGCGCTTGGCCTGGTCGAGCAGCCGCCGCCGCGTGCCGCGCTGCGGTGTGCCGAGCGCCACCTTGCGCCCCGCCTGGGTCGCCAGCGCCTCGGCGAGCAGCGCCTGGTCGGGCAGCGCGCGATCGATGAAGACGGTGCGCGCGGGCGGCACCTCCTCGTAGAACTGGGTCAGGAAAGCGGCGAGCACCTCGTCGTCGGGCACATCCGCGACATGGCCGGGGAAGAAGCTGCGATGCCCCCAATTCTGGCCGCCGCGGATGAAGAAGGCCTCGATCCCGACGACGCCGTTCTTGCTCGCCAGCGCGAAGATATCGGCGTCGCCCACCCCCTCGGCGTTGATGAACTGCGTGCCCTGGATGAAGGTCAGCGCGCGCAGCCGATCGCGCAGCACCGCGGCGAGCTCGAAGTCCATCGCGCCGGCGGCGGTCTCCATCTGCGCGCCCAGCTTCGCCTGCACGTCGGTCGCCTTGCCCGCCAGGAACTTCTTGGCGTCGCCCACCAGCTCGGCATAGCCGCCGGCGTCGATGCGGCCGACGCACGGCGCCGAGCAGCGCTTGATCTGGTAGAGCAGGCACGGCCGGTCGCGCGTCTTGAAGAAGCCGTCGGTGCAGGAGCGCAGCAGGAACAGCTTCTGGAGCGCGTTCAGCGTGTTGTTGACGCTGCCGGCGCTGGCGAACGGGCCGTAATAATCGCCCTTCATGCGCCGCGCGCCGCGATGCTTCTGGATGCGCGGGAAATCCTGGTCGCCGCGCAGCAGGATGAAGGGGAAGCTTTTGTCGTCGCGCAGCAGGACGTTGTAGGGCGGCCGGTAGCGCTTGATCAGTTGCGCCTCCAGCAGCAGCGCCTCGGCCTCGTTGTTGGTGGTGACGATGGTCATCGAGCGCGTCTGCGAGACCATGCGCTGGAGCCGCTTGGGCAGGTTCCTGATCTGCGTGTAGTTGGTGACGCGGCTCTTCAGCGCGCGCGCCTTGCCGACATAGAGCACGTCGCCCTTGGCGTCGTGCATCCGGTAGACGCCGGGCGCGGGCGGCAGCGTCTTCAGCACGTTGCGGATGGCCGCGACCCCGGCGTCGAGGTCCGGCGTGTCGGTGCCGCGGACGGTGAAGGTCGCCTGCTCCTCATGGAAGCGGTGCGCCTCGCGCGGGGTATCGGGTCGTCCGGCGAAGGTGCGCGACATGGCTCGCCATTTAGGCGCGCCGGACTCGCCCGGCTAGAGTCGCGCGCGGCCGATCCCGGGCAGCAGCATGCCCGTGGTGCGGCGGTAGCGGCGGTACTCGTCGCCGAACAGGCCGATCAGGTCGCGTTCCTCGTGCCCGATCGCGACGGCGCCGTGTCAGCGACGCGCCCGCCAGTGAAAAAAGGAGTAGATCATGGGCGGCAGCGCCGCGATGACGATCGCCGCGATCACCAGCGCCTGGCGCGTCGGGGCCGCCAGCGGCAGCACGCCGGCCGCGACCATCAGCAGCCCGCCGGCGATGAAGGTCCACGCGCCCAGCCGGTGCGTGGCCACCCAATTGTCCTCGTCCAGGATCGCCCAGGGCGTGCGGATACCGACGAAGAAGCCGGGGCGCGACTTGGGCAGCATGTTGCCGATCGCGATCAGGAGCACGCCGCCCGCCGCCAGCACCAGCGTCGCCGGCGGACGCAGGCCGAAGGCGGGGCCGGCGATCATCGCTTCGGTCACCGCCATCATGCCGAGCAGCCCCGCCCAGGCGGTGACAAGCAGCGCGCGGCTGCGCTCCAGCCGCTCCTGCAGCGGCTCCAGGCGCGGCAGCGCGACGAACAGCGCCGACAGGCCGAGCGTCAGCAGCACGGGCAGGAACAGCGCGGTCGCGGCATCGGCGAAACCGTCCGCCTCGCCGGCGGCGTTCCAATGCGTCGGCAGCTGCGCACCGGCCGGATAACGCTGCAGCGCGACCAGCGCCACCAGTGCGAGTCCCGCGCAGACCGCCCCCGCGGCCCAGGTCATGTGGCGATAGGTCATGCGTCCTCCCTGCCCTCGCCCGCCCCGAGCCGGCCCATGAAGGCGAGCATCACGCTCTCCAGCGCCGACAGGTTGAGCGTATAGATGGTGGTCGTGCCGCGGCTCTCGCCCTGGATCAGGCCGGCGGCCTTCAGCTTGGCGAAATGCCCGGACATGGTCGGCTTCGACACATCGAACGCGTCGGCGAGCGCCCCCGCCGACATCCCGCCGCCTTTCAGCAGCTCCAGGATGCGGCGGCGCGTCGGATGCGCCAGGGCGTCGAAGACCGAGTCCATGACGTATGTTTAGGGCGAGCACTAATTAGCGTCAAGGCAAACTACCTACGCGTCAGACGGCACCGACGCCTCGCTCGCCGGCCACCGACCCGCTGCCGCTATAGTCATCATCGTCACCCCGGCCTTGAACCGGGCCGGGTGACGGGAGCAGCTGAAGGAAGTGGCAAGGGATGCCCGGCATGGCCGGCCGTCCGGGGTGCTCTCAGTTCGGACGGCCGAGACCCGCAATGGTGCGATCTACCAGCGCCTTGTCCGCATCGCCGCCATGACCGGCGGCGATCAGGTCCGCGGCGGCCCTGGCCGCGGCGGCGGCGGCATGGGCACGGACGTCCGCGAGCGCGCCGCGCTCGGCGGCCGCGATCTTGTCTTCCGCCATCTTGCCGCGACGCTGGATCAGCTCCGCGGTATCGGCCTCCGCCTTGGCGAGCAGTTGCTTCGCCTCTGCTTCGGCATGGGCGACGATCGCCTCTGCATCGCCTGCGCTGGCGGCATGGCGCGCCTTGGCTTCGGCGAGCAGACGCTCGGCTTCGGCGCGGATCGCCGTCGCCTCGTCGAGCTGGCGGCGCGTGTCGGCGATGCGCTCGTCCAGCACGTCCGTGATGCGCTTGGGCGCCTTGGCGACGAAGATGGCGAGCAGGATGAAGATCGTCAGGCCCGCATAAACCCAGAACTCCGGGTTGCGCGGGCTGAACGCCGATTCCTCGGGCGGCGGCGTGCCGGGGACGACGGTGGCGGCGACGGGATCGCGGCTCGTGGCGGTGCTCATGTCAGACCAGCGCCGCCTGTGCGGCACGACTCGTCGCGTCGCCGGCAGGGCGCGCGCCGGTCAACCGCTCGACGATATCCGCCGCGATCTCGGCGACGACGCCCTCGATCTCGCCCAATGCGCGACCGCGCGCCGCGGCGAGCGAGGCCTGCGCTTCTGCGGTCCGGGCGGCGAGTTCGGCATCGCTGGCGTGCAGCTTGCCTTCCAGCGCGGCGGCCGCGGCGGCATGCGCCTCCAGCACGCGGGTGCGGGCCCGATCGTGCGCGGCGGCGACGCCGGCGTCATAGTCGGCGCCGATCCGATCGGCCTCGGTCTTGGCGGTCTCGGCCGCCTTCACGTCGCCGGCCACCTGATCCTCACGCCGGGTCACCACCCGCCCCAACCGCGGCAGGGTCAGGCGGACCACGCCGAAGTACAGGATCGCGAAAAAGACCGCGAGCCAGATGAACTGCGGCCAGAAGACCTTGGCAAAATCGAACTGAGGCACGCCTGTTCCGATCGGCTAGGCTGGACCGCTCAGCGGAACGCGAGGACGAATGCGATGACGGCGGCGATCAGGCCGAGCGCCTCGGTCACCGCGAAGCCGAAGATCACGCGACCGCCGAGCTTGGCATCCGCTTCCGGGTTGCGCGCGACGCCGTTCAGATACTGGCCGAAGATGTTGCCCACGCCGATCGCCGCGAAACCCGCGCCCATCGCCGCGAGGCCGGCGCCGATCTTAGCCGCTGTTGCCACGTCCATGTCGAAATCCTTCTGGTTGATAGTCTTAGTGGAGGTTGATCGCGTCGTTGAGGTACAAGGACGCGAGCAGAGCGAAGACATAGGCCTGCACGACCGCGATCAGCAGCTCCAGCGCGCAGAGCGCGACGCTGACCGCCAGCGGCACGACGCCGAGCACATAGGGCAACGCGCCGATCGAGCCGAGCGCGATCACGAAGGTGCCGAACACCTGCAGCAGCACGTGCCCCGCCGTCATGTTCGCGAACAGCCGGATCGCCAGCGTGAACGGCCGGCTGAGGAAGCTGAGCACCTCGATCACGAAGACGAAGGCGCCGATCACGATGCCGGTGTCCTTGGGCCAGAACAGCGTGAGGAAGTGCAGCCCGTGCCGCCAGAAGCCGACGATGCACACCGTCAGGAACACGAGAACCGCCAGCCCGAAGGTGATGGTGACATGGCTGGTCGGCGTGAACGCGCCCACCCAGGGCATCAGTCCGAGCAGGTTGCAGGCGAGCACGAAGATGAAGAGGGCGAAGATCAGCGGCGCGAAGCGACGCCCTTCCGGTCCGACATTGTCGTCCAGCATCTTGCGGACGAAGTCGTAGACATATTCTACCGCCGCCTGCCGCCGCGTCGGCACCAGCTGGGGGCTCGCCGTGCCGACGAACAGGAACGCGGCGACCGCGGCGAGCGCGACCGCCATCCACAAGGCGGAGTTGGTGAAGGAGGCGTCGTAGGCGCCGAACCGCAGCGGGTGCAGCACCTTGATCGCGAACTGATCCATCGGGCCGGCCATCGTCGGTCCTTACTTGCTGGTGTCGGCGTCGAACTGCGCCGCGGTCTTCTGGGCGCGATACACCGCGGTGATGAAGCCGAGGATGAGCAGCACGATCATGCCCCAGGGCAGCGTGCCGGCGAAGCGATCGATCAGCCAGCCGAGCAGCGTGCAGACCAGGATCGTGCCGACGAACTCGATGCCGATCGCCCAGCCGCGGCTCTCCGCCCGCCCCTGGGCGTTGGTGATCGGCCGGTCGATCTTCGCCTTCGCGTCGGCGATGCGGCGATCGAGGTCGTCGGTCTGGCGGTCGTCGGCCAAGGCGGTGCGCTACCCGTAAAAAGAAACGCCGCCACGGCGCGGAGACGCGGCGACGGGAGCGAGGGCGCGCCCCCGCGGTCACCGGCCGTTTAGGAACCGTTCACGTCCGAGTCAACCGATCCGCCCCTCCCCTTCCCGTCGCGCTTTCCGGGGATTAGGTTCTGCAGGTGGCGGACAGCGACCCTCTTCCCGATGCGCACGGCCACCGCGCGCGGCTGCGGCGGCGACTGGCGACCGGCGGTGGCGACGCGCTGCTCGATCATGAGCTGATCGAGTATCTCCTCGCGCTCGCCATCCCGCGCCGCGACACCAAGCCGCTCGCCTATGCCCTGCTGCGCGAGTTCGGCGGCATCGGCGGCGTGCTCACCGCCGATCACGCCGCGCTCGCCCGCATCGACGGCATGGGCGAGACCAGCATCGCCGCGCTCAAGATCGCGCAGGCCGCCGCCGTCCGGCTGGCCAAGACGGGCGCGGCGGAGCGGCCGGTGCTGGCGAACTGGCAGGCGCTGCTCGACTATCTCCACGCCGACATGGCGCATCACGTCGTCGAGCGGTTCCGGGTGCTCCATCTCGACACGCGCAACTACCTGATCCGCGACGAGGTGATGAGCGAGGGCACGATCGATCAGACCGCGGTCTATGTGCGCCAGGTGGTGAAGCGGGCGCTGGACCTGGGCGCAGCGGCGGTGATCCTGGTCCACAACCATCCCTCGGGCGATCCCTCGCCGAGCCGCGCCGACATCGACATCACCCGCGCCATCGCCGCCGCGGGCAAGCCGCTGGGGATCGCGGTCCACGATCATCTCGTCATCGGCGCCAAGGGCCATGCGAGCCTGCGCGCGCAGGGATTGATCTAAAGCGCAGCACGGTCTGTGCGCCGGGATTTGGCGCACCATCGAGCGAGCCCGTCGGATCATCATCCCCGCGCCGGCGGGGATCCATTCGGGCTATCGGCGCGAAGGGCTCAAGCCGATCAGGCTATGGATCCCCGCCTGCGGGGGATGACGGCGTGCCTCTGCAGGTAATGACGGCGTCGACCCGGCCGGGATAGCGTCATGCTCGGAACGGCGAGTGTGCAGCAGTCTTTCCCTACGACCGGCTCTGCGTCAGGAAATCCGTCAGCTCCGCCGCGGTGACGCCCGCGTTGCGGTCGCGATCGGCCTGCGCGAACGCCTTGTCAGCCCAGGCGCGGTCTGCGCGGGCAGTGGCGCGGGGATGCGGGTCGCGCCTGGTCCGAAGCTGCACCATCCATGTATCGAACTCGGTGCGGGACAGCTTGCCGTCGCCATCAAGGTCGTGGCTGGGGAACTCTGTCTCGACGGCGGCAGCGACGACGGCAGTCCTCTGGGACGCAGCGACAGGCGACACGCTTGCGGCAATCAGCGCAAGGAACATGAACGGGGCTCCGGGATGAACTCGGCGCGCCAACGGGCTGTACCGGCGCGGGTTTCGCTCTGCTCGGCCAGCCGGGGCAAAGCGAGGCCTGGGCGAGGCGATTAAACGCAAGCCGCCCGTTCCGCCCCCTCTCACGAGAGGGCGGGTGGGCTGACTTTAGAAGACGAGGATCGTCTCGACCGCCAGCACGATGGTCGCGACCGCCAGCACGGTGCCGGTCAGCGTTTCCATGACGCGCATTGTTGGTCTCCTGGCCGGCTGGATCGCCGGACCGGACCTAATTGGGCTTTGTTGCTCGCATGCGCAATATTGTTGCGCGCAGTTGCGATTGCGTCCGGCGCAATCGTCGCGGATCAAGCCGTCCCGAACACGCGCGCGAAGATCGTGTCGACATGCTGCAGGTGGTGATCCAGATCGAACTTCTCCTCGATCTCCGTCGGCGAGAGCGCCGCCGCCACGTTCTGGTCGGCCTTCAGCAGCTCGACCAGCGACAGTGCGCCGTCCGACTCCCACACCCGCATCGCGTTGCGCTGGACCAGCGCGTAGGCGTCCTCGCGGCTCACCCCCGCCTGGGTCAGCGCCAGCAGCACGCGCTGCGAATGGACGAGGCCGCCCATCCGGTCGAGATTGCGCTGCATCCGCTCCGGGTAGACCAGCAGCTTGTCCATCACCCCCGCCAGCCGGGCGAGCGCGAAATCGAGCGTGATCGTCGCGTCCGGCGCGATGTAACGCTCGACCGACGAATGGCTGATGTCACGCTCGTGCCACAGCGCGACATTCTCCAGCGCCGGCGTGACATAGCCGCGCACCATGCGCGCGAGGCCGGTCAGATTCTCGGTCAGCACCGGGTTGCGCTTGTGCGGCATCGCCGACGAGCCCTTCTGGCCGGGGCTGAAATATTCCTCCGCCTCCAGCACCTCGGTGCGCTGGAGATGGCGCACCTCGGTCGCCACCCGCTCCACCGAGCCGGCGATCACGCCCAGCGTCGCGAAGAACATCGCGTGCCGGTCGCGCGGGATGACCTGGGTGGAGACGGGCTCGATGCTCAGCCCCAGCCTGGCCGCGACATGCGCCTCCACCGCCGGATCGATATTGGCGAAGGTGCCGACTGCGCCCGAGATGGCGCAGGTCGCGATGTCGGCGCGCGCCGCCTGCAGCCGGGTCTTGGCGCGCTGGAACTCGGCATGGGCATAGGCGAGCTTGAGCCCGAAGGTGACCGGCTCGGCATGGATGCCGTGGCTGCGCCCGATCGTCGGCGTCAGCCGGTGCTCGCGCGCGCGCCGCTCCAGCACCGCGAGCAGCTGGTCGAGGTCGTCGAGCAGCAGATCCGCCGCCCGGCTCAGCTGCACCGCGAGCGTGGTGTCGAGCACGTCCGACGAGGTCATGCCCTGATGCATGAACCGCGCCCAATCCTCCCCCGAATGGGCCGCGACCTGCTCGGCGACCCAGGTCAGGAACGCGATCACGTCATGCCTGGTCACCGCCTCGATGGCGTCGATCGCGGCGACGTCGATCGCCGGGTTCGTGTCCCACCACCGCCACAGCGCCGCCGCGGCCTCCTTGGGCACGACGCCGAGCTCGGCCAGCGCATCGGTCGCATGCGCCTCGATTTCGAACCAGATGCGGTAGCGCGCCTCGGGCGTCCACAGCGCGGCCATGGCGGGGCGGGAGTAGCGGGGGATCATGCGGGACTCCGATCGACATCGCCGGCTAGCAGACCGTGCCACCGGCACAAAGCGAGCCCAAAGCGGCACGGCCGGTGATAGAAGCCCAATCAAGCTCTAAGCTGCGAGCTATGGCACGAGAGTTGACCTCACGACGTCGAAGCTCAGCAGCAATGATCCCGGCCAGCCTGACGCGTCTCGGAAGCAGCGAGGCCGCCGCGGCTCGCGGCCTTCTACCCCGCCACCGCCTTTTTCAGCTTCGCAAAAAACCCCTGGCTCGCCGGGCACTCGTCCCCCGTTTCCGTCTCGCGGAACATCTCCAGCAGCTCGCGCTGGCGGGTCGAGAGGCGCGTCGGCGTCTCGACCTCGATCTGCACCACCAGGTCGCCCGCGCCGCGGCCCTGCAGCACCGGCATCCCCGCGCCACGCTGGCGGAGCTGCTTGCCGGACTGGATGCCGGCCGGGATGCGGACCTCGTGGGTCGCGCCGTCCAGCCCCGGGATATGCAGCGCGCCGCCCAGCGCCGCGGTGGTGAAGCTCACCGGCGCGCGGGCGAACAGCGTCGTGCCCTCGCGCTCGAAGAGCGCGTGGCGCTTGACGTGGAGGAAGACGTAGAGGTCGCCCGGCGGGGCGCCGCGCGCGCCCGCCTCCCCCTGATTGCCGAGGCGGATGCGCGTGCCTTCGTCGACGCCGGGCGGCACGTTGACCTCCAGCGTCTTGGTGCGCTCGACACGGCCCTCCCCGCGGCAGTCGGGGCACGGATCCGCGATCATCTCGCCCGACCCCTGGCAGACCGGGCAGGCGCGCTCGACCACGAAGAAGCCCTGCTGCGCGCGCACCTTGCCGTGGCCGCCGCAATGCTGGCAGGTCTTGGCCGACGTGCCCGGCCGCGCGCCGGAGCCGTGGCAGGTGTCGCACGCCGCCGAGACGTCGACGGTGATCTCGCGCGCGAGGCCGTGGAACGCGTCCTCCAGCGTGATCTCCATGTCGTAGCGCAGGTCGGCGCCGCGCCGCGACGGCTGGCGACCGCCCCGGCCGCCGCCCATGAACTCGCCGAACACGCTTTCGAAGATGTCGGAGAAGGCGCCGAAGTCCTGCGCCCCGCCCCCGCCGCCGCCGCCGTTCTGAAACGCGGCATGGCCGAAGCGATCATAGGCCGCGCGCTTCTGCGGGTCCTTCAGCACCTCATAAGCTTCGCTGACGGCCTTGAACTTGGCTTCCGAATCGAGGCAGCCGGCATTCTTATCCGGGTGGTATTTCATCGCGAGCTTGCGATAGGCGGACTTCAGCGTCGCGGCGTCGGCCGTGCGCTCGCATTCCAGCAGCTCGTAATAGTCGATGGTGGTCGTCATGCCCCGCCCCGTCGCTCAGCCCCCCACCCGTCATCCCCGCGCAGGCGGGGAACCAGAAGCGCCGACACCGGCGACGCTGGGTTCCCCGCCTGCGCGGGAATGACGGACGGGGCGCATCTCGCTTACGCTATTTCGTCTCGTCGACTTCCGAGAACTCGGCGTCGACCACGTCCTCCCTGGCCGGCTCGCCATCGCCGCCGGCCTGCGGCGACGCCTCGGCCTGCGCCTGCTTCTCGTAGATCGCCTGGCCGAGCTTCATCGCGACCTGCGCCAGCGCCTGGCTCTTCTCGGTCATCTGATCGGCGTCGCCGGACTCCACCGCCTGCTTGGCGGCGTCGATCGCAGACTGGATCTCCGTCTTGAGGCCGTCGTCGACCTTGTCGCCATTGTCGGCCAGCTGCCGCTCGGTGGTGTGGATCAGGCTTTCGGCATTGTTCTTCGCCTCGGCCGCGCCGCGCCGCTTCTTGTCCTCGTCGGCGAACCGCTCGGCGTCCTTGACCATCTGGTCGATGTCGTTGTCGCTGAGCCCGCCCGAGGCCTGGATGCGGATCTGCTGCTCCTTGCCGGTGCCCTTGTCCTTGGCCGAGACGTTGACGATGCCGTTGGCGTCGATGTCGAACGTGACCTCGATCTGCGGCACGCCGCGCGGCGCCGGCGGGATGCCGACCAGGTCGAACTGGCCGAGCAGCTTGTTGTCCGCCGCCATCTCGCGCTCGCCCTGGAAGACGCGGATGGTGACCGCGTTCTGATTGTCGTCGGCGGTCGAATAGGTCTGCGACTTCTTGGTCGGGATCGTCGTGTTGCGGTCGATCATGCGGGTGAACACGCCGCCCAGCGTCTCGATGCCGAGCGACAGCGGCGTCACGTCGAGCAGCAGCACGTCCTTGACGTCGCCCTGCAGCACGCCCGCCTGGATCGCCGCGCCCATCGCCACCACCTCGTCGGGGTTGACGCCGGTGTGCGGGTCCTTGCCGAAGAAGCTCTTCACCGCCTCGCGCACCTTGGGCATGCGGGTCATGCCGCCGACCAGCACCACCTCGGCGATGTCGCCCGCCTTGATCTGCGCGTCGGCGAGCGCCTTCTTCATCGGCTCGATCGTGCGCTGGATCAGATCGTCGACCAGGCGCTCCAGGTCGGCGCGGCTGATCGTCTTGACCAGGTGCTTCGGGCCGTTCTGGTCGGCGGTGATGAAGGGCAGGTTGACCTCGGTCGACGCGGCGCTCGACAGCTCGATCTTCGCCTTCTCGGCGGCTTCCTTCAGCCGCTGCAGCGCCAGCTTGTCCTTGGTGAGGTCGATGCCCTCATCCTTCTGGAAGCCTTGCGCTAGATAATCGACCAGCTTGTTGTCGAAATCCTCGCCGCCCAGGAAGGTGTCGCCGTTGGTCGCCTTGACCTCGAACACGCCGTCGCCGATCTCCAGGATCGAGACGTCGAAGGTGCCGCCACCCAGATCATAGACCGCGATCGTCTTGCCGTCCTGCTTCTCCAGGCCGTAGGCGAGCGCCGCGGCGGTCGGCTCGTTGATGATGCGCAGCACTTCCAGTCCCGCAATCTGGCCGGCGTCCTTGGTCGCCTGGCGCTGCGCGTCGTTGAAGTAAGCCGGCACGGTGATGACCGCCTGGGTGACGGTCTCGCCCAAATGCGCCTCGGCGGTCTCCTTCATCTTCTGGAGCGTGAAGGCGCTGATCTGCGACGGCGAATAATCCTTGCCGCCCGCGTTGACCCACGCGTCGCCATTGCCGCCGCGCACGATCTTGTACGGGACGAGCTGGGTGTCCTTCTTGGTGACGGGGTCGTCGAAGCGGCGGCCGATCAGGCGCTTCACCGCGAAGATCGTGTTGTCGCC